>JBPBQE010000425.1:0-25558 GCA_050954595.1 Janthinobacterium lividum
GCGTCGAGCAGGGACAGTCGCTGGTCAAGGGCTTGTCCACGCGCACCAGTTCGGGGCCGCAAAACATCGAGCTGTTCGGCGGCTCGTCGGACGATAACAACGCCTATTTCTTCTACAACGGCGCCATGTCGGTGCTGCAGTCGCTGATCGACCAGAAGAAGCTGGCGATCCCGAGCGGGCAGATGGGCATGGACAAGGTCTCGACCCTGCGCTGGGACGGCGCCACCGCCCAGTCCCGCATGGACAATTTGCTGAGCGCCTATTACGGCAATCGCAAGCTCGACGGCGTGCTGTCACCCTATGACGGCATCTCGATCGGCATCATCTCGTCGGTCAAAGGCGTGGGCTACGGCAGCGCGGACATGACGATGCCGATCATCACCGGGCAGGATTGCGAGGTCCCGTCCGTCAAGGCGATCGTCAGGGGCGACCAGTATTCGTCGATCTACAAGGATACCCGCGAGCTGGCCAAGGTCACGGCCGACATGGTGGACGCGATGCTGTCGGGCAAGCCGGTGCCGACCAACGACACCACCAGCTACAATAACGGCACCAAGGTGGTCCCCGCCTACCTGCTCAAGCCGGTGATCGTGACCAAGGAGAACTGGAAGGCCGAGTTGGTCGATGGCGGCTATTACAAGCCCGGCCAGATCTAGCAACGCCATGGCCGACCTCCTCGAGATGACGGGCATCGGCAAGCGTTTCGGTCCGGTGACCGCACTGGCCGACGTCACCCTCTCGGTGGCCGCGGGAGAGATTCATGCGGTGGTCGGCGAGAACGGGGCCGGCAAGTCGACGCTGATGAAGGTGCTGAGCGGGGTCTATCCCGCCGGCAGCTACGAGGGCTCGATCCGCTTCGACGGGCAGGAGCGGCAGTTCCGCTCCATCCGCGACAGCGAGGCGCTGGGGATGGTCATCATTCACCAGGAACTGGCGCTGATCCCGCTGATGACGATCGCGGAGAACGTGTTCCTGGCCAACCCGCCGGGGCGCTTCGGCATTATCGACCGCAGCGCCGCCTATCTGCGGACCAAGGCGTTGCTGGAGAAGGTCGGCCTGGCGGAGACACCGGACACCAAGGTCGGCGATCTCGGCATCGGCAAGCAGCAATTGGTCGAGATCGCCAAGGCGCTGTCCAAGCAAGTGCGCCTGCTGATCCTCGACGAGCCGACCGCGAGCCTGAACGAACGCGACAGCGCCGCCCTGCTGCGCCTGCTAGCCGAGTTCCGCACGGAGGGCATCTCGTCGATCCTGATCTCGCACAAGCTGAACGAGATCTCGACAATCGCCGACCGCATTACCGTGCTGCGCGACGGCCGCACCATCGAGACCATCGATTGCAGCGCCGGCCCGGTGCCGGAGGACCGCATCATCCGCGGCATGGTCAACCGCGACATGGACAGCCGCTTCCCGCCGCACACGCCCAAGATCGGCGCGGAGGTATTCCGGGTCGAGAACTGGTCGGCCTGGCATCCGCAGTACGCCGAGCGCCAGGTGGTGCGAAACGTCGATTTCTATGTCCGGCGCGGCGAGATCATGGGGATCGCCGGGCTGATGGGTGCGGGGCGGACGGAGTTCGCCATGAGCGTGTTCGGCCGCGCTTGGGGCAGCCGCATCACCGGTCGGGCGCTGATGGACGGCAAGCCGGTCGATCTCTCGACGGTGCCGCGGGCGATCGCGGCCGGGCTGGCCTACGTGACGGAGGACCGCAAGCATCTCGGCCTGTTGCTCGGCGATGACATCCGCAAGAACGTTGTGCTGGCCAATCTCGATGGGGTCGCCAGGAAAGGCGTGCTGGACGACATGGCCGAGTTGAGCGTCGCCGACCGCTTCCGCGGCCAGATGCACATCCGCTGTCACGACGTCTATCAGCAGAGCGGCACGCTGTCGGGCGGCAACCAGCAAAAGGTGGTGCTGTCGAAATGGCTGTTCTCTGGCCCCCAGGTGCTAATCCTGGACGAGCCGACCCGCGGCATCGACGTCGGCGCCAAATACGAGATCTATCAGATCATCAACGCGCTGGCCGATGAGGGTAAGGGCGTGATCGTGATCTCGTCGGAGATGCCCGAGTTGCTCGGGCTGTGCGACCGAATCTGCGTCATGAACGAAGGTGCATTCGTCGCGGAGCTGCCGCGGACGGAAGCGTCGCAGGAAGCGATCATGCGGGCGATCATGCACTCCGTTCGCATTCTCGAGGAACAGTCGGCATGAACGAGATGAGCCCCGTCCCCCTTCCGGCCACTGTCGCGCGCGCGGCGCATTCGAGCTTCGTCAAGGCGTCGGTGCGGCAATACGGCATGCTGCTGTCGCTGATCGTCATCATGGCGTTCTTCGAGATCGCCACCAACGGGACGCTGCTGCGGCCGCTGAACCTGACCAACCTCGTGCTGCAGAACAGCTACATTGCCATCATGGCGCTGGGCATGTTGCTGGTGATCGTCACGGGGCACATCGACCTGTCAGTCGGCTCGGTGTCGGGCTTCGTCGGCGCGCTGGCGGCGGTGATGCTGGTGCAGTGGAACATGCCGATCGTGGTGGCCGGGCTGTTATGCCTGGTGGCGGGCGGGCTGATCGGCGCGGCGCAGGGAGCGTTCGTCGCGTATGTGAAGATCCCGTCCTTCATCGTCACGCTGGCGGGCATGCTGGTGTTCCGCGGGCTGATGCTGGCGGTGTTGGGCGGCCAATCGGTGGGTCCGTTTCCGCCGGAGTTCCAGTTGCTGTCCTCCGGCTTTATCCCCGAGATGCTGCCGATGACGGCGGGGGTACGCCTGTCATCCGTGCTGCTCGGCGTGTTCGTCGCCGGCGTGCTGGTGTGGAGCAATGGGCGCAGCCGGGTGCGGCGGGCGCGGCATGGGCTGGAGACCGAGCCGACCGTGCTGTTCGCCATCAAGAACGCGGTGCTGATCGCCGGCGTGGTCGGGCTCA
Source organism: Janthinobacterium lividum (assembly GCA_050954595.1). Classification (GTDB taxonomy): domain Bacteria; phylum Pseudomonadota; class Alphaproteobacteria; order Acetobacterales; family Acetobacteraceae; genus JAVVHH01. The sequence goes on from JBPBQE010000425.1 coordinate 2,926, forward strand.
CCTGGTTGATCGCCTCCTATCGCGGGCTGCCGAACGTGCTGATCATCATGGCCGTGCTGATCGCGATCTACGCTTTCGTCACCACGCGCACGACGGTCGGTCGCCAGGTCTATGCCGTCGGCGGCAACGAGAAGGCGGCGCGGCTCTCAGGCATCAAGACGGAGCGGCTGACGTTCCTGACCTTCGTCAACATGGGCGTGCTGGCGGCGCTGGCCGGGCTGATCTTCGCCGCGCGGCTCAACACGGCGACGCCCAAGGCCGGCACCGGCTTCGAGCTCGACGTGATCGCCGCCTGCTTCATCGGCGGCGCGTCGGCCTATGGCGGCGTCGGCCTCGTCTCCGGTGCGGTGATCGGCGCGTTCATCATGGGCGTGATGAACAACGGCATGTCGATCCTGGGTATCGGCGTCGACTACCAGCAAATCATCAAGGGCCTGGTGTTGCTCGGCGCCGTCTGCGTGGACGTCTACAACCAGAAGCGCTGAGGCGGCCCGGCGAGGAGCACTACGGTTTCGTGTTCACGAAGTCCCAAACCTTCGAGATCACGACCGACCCCTCGCCCACCGCGGATGCCACGCGCTTCACCGAGTTGGCGCGGACGTCGCCGACCGCGAAGATCCCGGGCTGCGAGGTGGCGAAGGGCGACGTGGCCCCCGCATCGGGCCCGGTAAGGACGTAGCCCTTGGCATCGAGCGCGACCAAGCCGGAAAGCCACCCCGAATTTGGTGCCGCGCCCACCATGATGAACAGAGCCCGCGTATCAACCTCATATGCTCGGCCGCTCTGGGCATCGCGCACCGTGACGCCTTCCAGATGATCCTGCCCGTGTAGGGCGACGACTTCGGCACCGTATTCGACGGTGATGGCCGGGTCGGCAGCGAGTCGGCTGGAGAGATAGTGCGACATCGAGCTGGCCAGCGAGGGGCCGCGCACCAGCAGGCGCACGCGGCTCGCCGAGCGGCTGAGGAACATCGCCGCCTGGCCGGCGGAATTGCCGCCGCCGATGATGACGGCCTCGGTGCCTTTGCAAAAGCGCGTCTCCAGCTCGGTCGCGGCGTAATAGATGCCGGCGCCCTCGAACTCGGTCAGGCGGTCGATCGGCAAGCGGCGGTATTGCACCCCGCTGGCGACGACAACGGCCTTGGACCGCAGGCGCTTGCCGCCGTCGAACGTCGCGCAGAAGCCGCCCTCCTCAAGCCGTTCGAGCTTGGCGACCCGGCGCGGCATGGCGAAGCGGGTGCCGAATTTCATCGCCTGGATCTCGCCCCGCCAGATCAGGTCGCCGCCGGAAATGCCGGTTGGGAAGCCCATGTAGTTCTCGATCCGGCTAGACGTTCCAGCCTGACCACCGATCGCGATGTCCTCACAGACCAGGGCGCCCAGCCCTTCGGCACCGGCATAGACCGCGGCCGCGACGCCCGCGGGGCCGCCGCCGACGATCAGCACGTCGATCTGCTTGTCGTCGCAGAGCTCGAGATCGAGGCCGAGCAGCCGCGCGACCTTCTCCGGCGTCGGATCGACCACGACGGTGCCACGCCCGAAAATCACCGCCGGCTGCTGCGGCTCCAGCATGCAGGTTGCCGCCGTTGCCGCCGCCTGCGCGCTATCGAGTTCGAGCGAGGTGTAGGGAATGCGGTTGCGGCCGGCGAACTCGGCAATACGGCGGACGGCCCGGTCATCATCCTCGCCGATCAGCACCAGCGCGCTTTCCTTGGCGTTGAGCTGCCGCCGACGCCGCGCCGACAACACGGTGATGATAATGTCGGACATCTCCGGGATTTGCGCCATCAGCCGCAGCATCGCCTCGCGCGGCACCTCGATGACCCGGGTCTGGCTGACGGTGCGCATGGCCATCGAGGATGTGCCGCCGTTCAGGAAACCGATCTCCCCCATGAACTGCATCGGTCCGACGGTCGACGCTGACCGGCGCTGGTCGGTGTAGGGATCGACCACCTCGATCTCGCCGGTCTCGACATAGGTGAAGCGGTCGATCGACTGGCCGGGACGCGCAAGGAAGGTGCCGGCGGGGTAGTCGACCACCCGCCCCTCGCGACGCAACGCCGCAACGTGCTCCGGCTCCAGCGGGGTTCGCTGCATCTCCCGCAAGTCGCCGCCGATAGTCTCCATGTCAGCTCCCGGGTGTTATTCCCACTCGATCGTGCCAGGCGGCTTGCTCGTGATGTCGTAGGTGACGCGGTTGATCCCGCGAACCTCATTGACGATCCGGGTCGCCACGCGGCTGAGGAAGGCCACGTCGAACGGGTAGACCTCCGCCGTCATGCCGTCGACGCTGGTGACCGCCCGCAGCGCGCAGGCATTGTCGTAGGTCCGGCCGTCACCCATCACGCCGACGGTGCGAACCGGCAGTAATACGGCAAAAGCCTGCCAGATCACGTCATACAGCCCGGCCTTGCGGATCTCGTCGAGATAGACCGCATCCGCCTTGCGCAAGATGTCGAGCCGTTCGCGGGTAATCGCGCCGGGGATGCGAATAGCCAGGCCCGGGCCGGGAAACGGATGCCGGCCGACGATGTTCTCCGGCACGCCCAGCTCACGACCCAGCACGCGCACCTCGTCCTTGAACAATTCCCGGAGGGGCTCGACCAGCTGCATGCGCATGTGCGCCGGCAATCCGCCGACATTGTGGTGCGACTTGATGGTGGCGCTCGGCCCGCCATGGGCGCTGATGCTTTCGATCACGTCGGGGTACAGCGTGCCCTGGGCGAGGAAATCGGCGCCGCCGATCTTGGCAGCCTCCTCCTCGAACACCTCGATGAACAAGCGGCCGATCGTCTTGCGCTTGGTCTCCGGGTCCGTCACGCCGTCGAGCCCATTGAGGAACAGCTCGCTGGCGTCGCGATGCACCAGCTTGATGTTGAAGCGTCCGCGCCAGGTGCTCACCACCTCCTCGGCCTCGCCCTGCCGCAACAAGCCGGAATCGACGAAGATGCAGGTGAGCTGGTCGCCGATCGCCTCGTGGATGATCGCCGCCGCCACCGACGAGTCGACACCGCCGGACAACCCGCAGATCACCCGGCCTTCCCCGACCTGCGCCCGGATGCGCGCGATCTCGGCATCCCGGAACCCCTTCATGCTCCAGCCGCCGGTGAGCCCGGCCACACGATGGGTGAAGTTCTGCAACAGTTGCCGGCCGTGAGGCGTGTGATGCACCTCCGGATGGAACTGCACGCCGTAATATTTGCGCGCATCGTCGGCGATGGCGGCGAATGGCGCCCCTTCGGTCGCCGCCACCACGCGGAAGCCCGGCGGCAGCTTCGTCACCCGGTCGCCATGGTTCATCCACACCTTCTCGGACGCGCCCTGCGCCCAGGCACCGTGGAACAGCGCGCAATCCTCGATCACGTCGACGGAGGCGGCGCCATATTCCTGGTGGTCGCTGAGGCTGACCTCGCCGCCGAGTTGCGCGCACATCGCCTGCTGCCCGTAGCAGATGCCGAGCACCGGCAGGCCGGCGCTGAACACGATGTCGGGGATGCGCGGGCTCTCTTCGCCGATCACACTGGCCGGGCCGCCGGACAGGATGATGGCGCGGGGCGCGAACGCCTCGATCCGGCCGGGCTCGACGGTATAGGGCAGAATCTCGCAATACACGCCGCTCTCGCGGACGCGGCGGGCGATCAGCTGGGTGAACTGGCTGCCGAAATCGAGGATGAGGACGCGGTCATGCTCAGGTTCGGTCCCGGTGTTCGGCATGGTCGATGGGGGCACTCAATCACCTCGGGGAACGGTTGGGTCGGCGAGCAACAGGTCGATCGGGTCCCAGACATAGGCGGTCTTGGGGATCGAGGTGCCGGCGACGGTGGTGAAGCCATCGGCAGCCCGGCGGCCGCGCAGGCGTTGGTAGAACCAGCGGCTCGGGTTGTCGCTGAGCACCCAAAGAAAGGCGCTGCCCGCGCCGGCATCGGAAAGGGTCTTGCCGGCCGCTTGCATCAGCAGCCGGCCGGCCCCCTGATCGCGCCAGTCATCGCTGACATAAAGGGTCTCGATCTCGGCCTGGCCCAGCGAACGCTCCCGGTCCTGGTCCGTGCGGCGCAGGCTCATGGTGGCGAAGCCGATCACGCGGCCGGCGGCTTCGGCCACCAGTGCCGGATGGCCGCGCAGGATGCCGGCCTGGTAATAAGCCGCCTGCCGCGGCGAAGAGAGTCCAGCGAGGTAGCTGTCCGGCAGGATGCCGGCATAAGCCGATCGCCAGACGCCGATATGGACGGAGCCCATACCGGCCGCGTCACGCGATTGCGCCGGACGGACCGCGATCACGCGGCGCGCTCCAGGACGGCTCCGAAGAAGCCGTCGGTCTTGTGACGCAGCGGCGTCAGGGAAAGGTGCGACCCGGTCTCGGGCGGTGGCGTCGGCAGCGACCATGCTTCGGCGACAGGTATCAGGCGGAAGGCCGGCGTGCGCTGCAGAAAAGCCTCGACCTGGGCCTCGTTCTCGGCCGGCAGCAGCGAACAGGTGGCATAGATCAAGCGCCCGCCGGGCCGGACCAGGCGGGCGGATTGGTCGAGAATTGCCGCCTGCTTGACCACGAGTTCGTCGAGGTCCTGCTGCCGCAGGCGGAGCCGCGCATCGGGGTTGCGCCGCCAAGTACCGGTGCCGGTGCAGGGCGCATCGACCAGCACACGGTCAAACCCTTCGGCGCGGCGCTTGGCCCATTTGTCGCCGACGGCCAGCAGATGCCGCTCGACGTTGTGCACCCCGGCCCGCCGCAGCCGCCGCACCGCGCCCTCGAGCCGCGGCGCGGAGACGTCGCAGGCCACGAGATGCCCGCGGTTGGCCATCATCATTGCCAATACGAGCGTCTTGCCGCCGGCACCAGCGCAGTAATCCACCACCCGCATCTCCGGGCCGGCACCGACCAGGGCGGCGACCAGTTGGCTGCCTTCATCCTGGATCTCGACCAGCCCCGACTGGAAGGCCGGCCCCGACGTCACCGCACGGCGCCCCTCGATGCGCAGACCCCATGGCGAAATCGGCGTCGGTTGCACGTCCAGTTGTTCGGCCGCCAGCGCCGCCTGCGCCGCATCGCGCGTGCCGGCCAGCAGGTTCACCCGTAGGTCCAGCGTCGCCGGTTCGAGGGTAGCCACCATCTCCGGCACCAACGCATCGCCGAACCGCGCCTCCAACGCCGGCAACACCCAGTCCGGCACTTCGAGCCGCACCGCGAGCGTCATGTCGGGATGCTCCAGCGCTTGCCCGTCCAGCATGCGCAACACCCTCGCCTCCGACGGGATCAGCGCCTCGGGCGCATACTGGCCGCCGGAAAACACGTTGTGCAGCCCACCGAGATCCCAGCTTTCAAACAGCATGGAGGCTGCGACCATCAGCCGCGGCGTCGGTCGCGCACCGCCGCGTTCCAGCCACCACTGCAGCCGCCGCCAGTGCCGCAGCACGCGCCAGGCACGATCGCTCACCGCGCGGCGGTCGCCGCCGCCGATGAAGCGGCGCCGACGGAAGAACTCGTTGGCGACCGCATCGGCCGGCCGTCGAGCGCCGGCCTCGATCTCGCCGAGAAGTTCGATCGCGGCGGAAAGGCGTGCGGTCGGGGTCAGCCCAGTGCCGTCCCGAGCGCGTCGAGGCTGTTGATCACGGTCGCGGCCTCCCCGAGCCCGTATTCCACCGGATTGTCGGCCCGATTGCACCAGAACACCCTGAACCCGGCCTGCACCGCACCCTGCGCGTCCCACGCATTGCTCGAGACGAAGCCCATTTGCGCGATCGGAATGCCTAGCGCGTCGGCGGCAAGATCATACACTGCCGGGCTGGGCTTGTAGGTCCGGATCGGGTCGACGCTGATAACGGCGTCGAGCAGGTCACCGAGCTTGGCGGCCGCGACGGCGTCGGCCAGCATGGAGGCCTCGCCGTTGGACAGGATCGCCGTCCTGAGCCCCTTGGCCCGTAGGCTCCGCAGCATCGGTGCGGCGTCGGCATAGGCCGGCAGCGTGCGATAGGTGTCGAGCAGCGCGGCGCGGATCGCCGGGTCGGTCAAACGGTGGCGCGCCAGGACGAAATCCAGCGCGGCCTCGGTGAGGGACCAGAAGTCGCGGTAGTGACCCGGCCCGGACAGCGTCGCGATCCAGCTGTATTCAAGCTGCTTGTTGCGCCACTCCACGCTGATCCGCTCCCAGTCGGGCGGCAGCTTGTCGGCATGGCGCTCCATTGCCGCATGGACGTCGAGCAGCGTGCCGTAAGCGTCGAAGACGACTGCCCGAAGCGCCATCAGCCTTCCTGGCGATAGTTCGGCGCCTCGCGCGTGATCGCGACGTCATGCACGTGGCTCTCGCGCAGCCCGGCCCCGGTGATGCGCCGGAAGCGGCAGTTGCGCTGCAACTCGCCGATATCGGCGCTACCGGTATAACCCATGCCCGCACGCAGCCCGCCGACGAGCTGATGCACCACCGCGTTGACCGGCCCCTTGTAGCCGACCCGGCCCTCGATGCCTTCCGGCACCAGCTTCAGGGTGTCCTTGATCTCCTGCTGGAAATACCGGTCTGCCGAGCCACGCGCCATAGCGCCGATGCTGCCCATGCCGCGATAGGATTTGTAGGAGCGGCCCTGATACAGGAACACCTCGCCCGGCGCCTCGTCGGTGCCGGCCAGCAAACTGCCGACCATCACGCAATCCGCGCCGGCGCCGATCGCCTTGACCAGGTCGCCTGAGGTGCGGATGCCGCCATCGGCGATCGCCGGCACGCCCAGTTCGCGGCACGCCGCTGCCGTCTCCAGCACCGCGCTGAACTGCGGCACACCGACACCGGCCACCACGCGCGTGGTGCAGATCGAGCCCGGCCCGATGCCGATCTTGACCGCATCCGCTCCCGCCTCGATCAGCGCCCGCGCGCCTTCCGGCGTGGCGACGTTGCCGGCCACGATCTGCGTCGCATTCGACAACCGCTTGATGCGCGCGATCGAGGCCAACACGCCCTGCGAATGACCATGCGCCGTGTCGATCACCATGACGTCGACTTCGGCGGCGATCAGCGCTTCGGCACGCAGGAAGCCGTCCTCGCCCACGCCGGTCGCCGCAGCGGTACGGAGACGGCCCAGTTCGTCCTTGTTGGCCAGCGGGTGCGCCTGCGCCTTGTCCATGTCCTTGACGGTGATGAGCCCCACGCACCGGTTCTGCTCGTCGACGACCAGCAGCTTTTCCAGCCGATGCCGGTGCAGCAACTGCCGTGCCTCGTCCCGGTCCACGTCGGACGGCACGGTGATAAGGTTCTCCCGCGTCATCAGCTCGTAGATGCGGGTGTTGGGGTCAGTGGCGAAGCGCAGGTCGCGGTTGGTCAGGATGCCAACCAGCCGCCCGGTCTGGCGCTCGACCACCGGGAAGCCGCTGATGTTGTGCGCCGTCTGCATAACGCGCGCTTCGGCGAGCGTCTGGTCCGGGAAGATGGTCAGCGGGTTCACGACCATGCCCGACTCGTATTTCTTGACCCGGCGAACCTGCCCGGCCTGTTCCTCGATCGTGAGGTTCTTATGGATGACGCCGATGCCGCCCAACTGCGCCATCGCGATCGCCATCGCCGATTCGGTAACGGTGTCCATGGCCGAGGAGACCAGCGGGATCCGCAGGCTGATCGTTCGCGTCAGCCGCGTCACGGTGGAGACGGCGGTGGGCAGCACTTCCGAGTAGTTGGGGACGACGAGAACGTCGTCGAACGCCAGCGCCTCCTCGACCCTCGCCGCAGCCGGAAGCGGGGCGAAAGCGTCGTGTGGACTGGTGTCGGGCGCCATGGCAGAAAACCTCTCCGCGGAAGCCCCAGCGATGGGACCTTGGCGAGCCCACATAGGGCGCGCGAGCCTTCCGCGCAAGCGCGGGTTTACGACGGGGACGCACGCGCAGCATGAGCCGAGCCACCGCGGCAAGGCTGGACCCCGGCAGCAGGCGCGGCTACTGACGACGCTTTATCGACGCTGCCGGAGTTCGTCTGATGCGCTGCGCCGCCAAGCTGCTTGTTGCCCTCGCCTGCCTTCCCGTCTTGGCCGCCGCCGCTCCCGTAACGCTGACCCAGGTTGGCCAGCCCGCGACCTACAAGCCCGGTGGCCGCACCGTCGACGTGCTCGGCATCACCCCCGGCATGCAGCCGAACGAGGTTCGCGACATCCTGGCCAAGAGCTACGGCAACGTCGTCGTCACGCAGGACGACCTCGGCCTCGAGAACCGCGGCGTCGTCGTCCAGACACAGAATTTCGTCACCCGCATGACCGCGCAGCGCGATACGGACGAGGTTGTCGTCTGGTTCGCCACGCCGACCACGGGCAACGGTGTCGTCGAGGTGACGCGGCAACTCTCCTACCGTGACGAGACCGCCGCGCCGCCCATGCAACAAGCGCAGGCCGAGTTGATCGCGCGATACGGCCCCCCCGGGTTCAACGGTCCGGCGGTCGGCACCGGCGAGGTCCGGCTGCTGGCCTGGTCGTTCCATGGCAACACGCCGACGCCCTGCCCGCGTTCCTCCTGCCGCAACGCGCTGAGCGAAGGGCTCGACGTCCGCAACCTCGCCGCCTACGGACGCTCGATCAAAACGGGCAACGAGCTGACCGTGGTGGTCACGCTGCTATCCGGTATCGCCGATTCGTCGCGCGCCTCGGGCATGGTGATCACCATGAGCGATGCCGCGACCAAGTTCCGCACGCTCGATGCCGCAGTGTCGCAGATGAAAGCCGCCTCCACCCACAAGGGCACCGCCAAGGCCGGCGAGTAGCGCTACATCTCGCTGGGCAGCGCCTTTTCACCACGGAAGCCGGTGGCGACCACGTAGAGTTCGCTGCTCTCCTTGCGGCTGGCAGCGGGTTTCACGTGGCGGACGCTGGCGAAGTGCCGCTTCATCGGTGTCAGGATCGAGCGCTCGGTGCCGCCCTGGAACACCTTGGCGATGAAGGCGCCGCCGGGTTCGAGGATCTCGGTGGCGAAGATGAACGCCAGCTCGGCGAGTGCCACGATCCGCAGATGGTCGGTCGCGGTATGGCCGGTCGTGTTCGGTGCCATGTCGGACAGCACGATGGTGGCAGTGCCGCCGAGCAGGTCGCGCAACTGCTGCTGCACGGCCGGGTCATTGAAGTCGCCGACGAACAGAGTCGAGCCGGAGACCGGGTCGACCGGCAGCAGATCGACGCCGACCACGACGGAGGCGCCGCGCTTGACCGCCACCTGCGACCAGCCGCCGGGTGCGGCTCCGAGATCGATGACCCGGCTGCCGGGCTTGATCAGTTGCAGCTTGTCGTCGAGTTCCATCAGCTTGAAGGCCGCGCGCGAACGGAGCCCCTGCTGCTGTGCGGCTCGCACATAGGGGTCGTTCAACTGGCGCTGCAGCCATTTCTGCGATGCGGTGGTGCGGCCGCGCGCGGTGCGCAGCTTGACGGTCAATCCGCGTTGACCCGGCGGTTGTTCTGGCATGATGGACTAGACTGGCTGTGGGGGCCGCACCATCGCACGTTGGCCGCGCATCGCCAAAGGGGTTTGCGCCAGGCCCGAGGAGGTCAAGGCGGGCCGCGTCGGCGCCGGCCGCGATGCGGGTGTCCTGGATTGCCGCATCATGCGCAGCAGCATGCCCTCGCGCAGTCCGCGATCGGCGACGGTCACTTCGGCCATTGGCCAGGTCTGCCGGATGGCTTCGAACACCGCGCAGCCCGGCAGCACGAACTCCAGCCGGTCCGGCCCCACGCAGGGATGCGCCGCCAGTCCGGCGGGCCCGAGCCGGCGCAACAGCGATACCGCGTCGGCCGCGTCGCGGGTGCTGAGCACGGCGCCGTCGACCAGCGGCCGCCGATACCGGTCGAGTTTCAACACGATGCCCGCCAGCGTCGTCACCGTGCCGCTGGTGCCGAGCAGACGAACGCCGCCGTCGCGGACCTCGTGGGCAATGCAGTGAATCCGCTCGAAACTTGCCAGGCGCACCTTGATGTCGTCGACCATGGCCTGGAACCCGGCCGCGGTGCCGCTATCCCGGCCATATCGCTCGGCCAACGTCACGACGCCGACCGGCAGGCTGTCATAACCGATCAGCTCTGGCGCCCCGCTGCCGAGCCGAATCCAGGCCAACTCGGTCGACCCGCCGCCGATGTCGAACAGCAGCGCCCGCCGCCCACCGCCCTGCAACAGCGGCGCGCAACTCTCCAGCGTGAGCTCCGCTTCCTCGCGTGTGGAAATCAGGTCGAAGCGCAGCCCGGTCTCCTCCAGCGCACGCGCCAGGAACTCGCGCCCGTTGGTCGCCTGCCGACACGCCTCCGTCGCCACAGCTCGAACGATCCGCACCGGCCGTCGCTCCAGGCGCGCCGAGATCGCCGCCAGCGCCATCAATGTGCGGTCCATCGCCGGGGAGCCGAGCCGGCCATGCGCATGCAACCCCTCCCCGAGCCGCACTGCCCGGCTGAAGCTGTCGACGACGCGGAACTCGGCACCATGGGTCGGGATGCCGACGAGGAGGCGACAATTATTCGTGCCGAGGTCGATCGCTGCGAATCCGCTGCCACCGTCGGTATGACCGCGACGCGTTTGCGTCCGGCCGCCCTGCTCTACAGCGATGCCTGCCATGTTTTGGCCCTTCCGTCGCGAGTGTGTGCGAATGGCTGCCCGGCGTCGAGCCTCTTTCGTCGACCGTCGTCATCGTTCGGTCATGGTGGCTTGGCGGTTGCGAGGCGCAATGACCCATGCTAGTCACACGCCCGCACGACGCGCCGCTTGGGGAATAGTTTAGCGGTAGAACCTCCGACTCTGACTCGGATAGCCTTGGTTCGAATCCAGGTTCCCCAGCCAGCGGCGTCCTGCGGCCCAAAATGAGATCGAGGCCGGCATGACCTTTCGCTTCGTGCATGCAGCCGACCTGCACCTCGACTCTCCCTTGCGCTCGCTGGCGCTTCGCAACCCGGCGCTCGCCGACCTCGTCGGCAACGCGACCCGTCGCGCCTTCATCGCCATTGTCCGCCTCTGCCTCGACGAACAGGTCGACGCCCTGCTGCTCTCCGGCGATCTTTACGACGGCGATCAGACCTCCATGAAGACCGCCCGTTTCCTCGCCAACCAAATCGACGCGCTGCATCGGGCCGGCATCAAGGTGTTCATCATCCGTGGCAATCACGACGCGCTGTCCAAGATCACCAAGGAACTCGCCTATCCGGACTCCGTCACCACCTTCGGCGCCCGCGCCAGCGCGGTCACGATCGGGCACGGCGATCGGCCGGTCATCATCCATGGCATCAGCTTCGCCCAGTCGCACGCGCCCGAGAGCCTGCTGGCGAAATTTAAGCCGCCGGTGGAGGGCGCCGTGAACATCGGCCTGCTGCACACCAGCCTCGGCGGTGCCGCCGGCCACGATCCCTATGCGCCGTGCGACGTGGGCGACCTGCAACGCGCCGGGTTCCGTTACTGGGCGCTGGGGCATGTACATGGCCGCAGCGTCCTGGCGGGCGACGCCACGGTCGTCATGCCGGGCATGCCGCAGGGCCGCGACATCGGCGAGGCCGGCGCGAAATCGGCGACCCTGGTCACGGTGGCCGACGACGGTGCGATCACGCTGGAAGCCCGGCACACCAGCGTCGCCCAGTTCGAGCGCGTTTCCGTCGACTTGAACGGGGTCGAGGATTGGCGTGGTCTGACAGCGGCGCTGGGCACCGCCTTGGGCCGGGCCCGCGATGGCGTAGCGTCCGAGCACCTGGTCGCGCGCCTGCGGCTGACGGGCGAGACCCCGCTCGCCTGGCGTCTGCGCCGCGACATGGACCTGCTGCGGACCGAGGCCGAGCGCCAGGCCGAGATTACCGGGCGGACCTGGATCGACAAGGTCGAGATCGACTGCCGGCCGCCTCAAACGACACCGGCGCCGTTCGCTGCCGATCCGCTGGACGAGTTGCGCCGCCTAATGGGCGACATCGCCGATGATGCCGCCTACCGCGCCGAGATCGCCGACATCGCCGAGGATTTGCGCGCCCAGTTGCCACCGGAATGCCGCTCGATCGTCGGCACCGACCCGGCCGATTTTACCGCCATCCTGGCGTCCGCCACGGGCGACGGCATTGACGAAATCCTTGCGCGGCTGAAGACCGAGGCCAGCTGATGCGGCTGCGGCGGCTGGAGCTGGCCCGCTACGGCAAGTTTACCGATCGAACCATCGATTTCGGCCCCGCCGCCAGCGATGCGCCGGACCTCCATATCGTCTACGGCCCGAACGAGGCCGGCAAATCGACCCTGCTTTCCGGGTTCCTAGACCTGCTGTTCGGCATCGAATTGCAGAGCCGCTACGGCTTCCTTCATTCCTACGAGACCATGCGCGTCGGCGCCTGCCTTGAGCTGTCGGACGGTTCGCACGAGCTGATGCGGGTCAAGAAGCCGCAGCCCACCTTGCGCGACGCCCATGACCGGCCGGTGGCGCAGACCTTGCTGGCGGGCGCGCTGAGCGGTCTGGACCGGGTCGCCTACCGCACGATGTTCTCGCTCGACGACGAGACGCTGGAGTCCGGCGGCAACAGCATCCTGGCCAGCAACGGCGAACTCGGCCAGCTGCTGTTCTCGGCCAGCGCCGGGCTGGCGGAACTGAGCCAAACGCTGCTGGCGATCCGCACCGACGCCGATGGCTTTGCCAAATACCGCGGCCGCGCCGGCGAGTTGCAGAAACTAAAATCGAGCCTGGCGACGCTGAAGCAGGAGCGTGAGGCCATCGACGTCCAGGCCGGCGCCTACGCCCAACTCACCAAGACGCGCGACGACGCCGAGCGGGACTACCGCGTCGCCCTGACCGAGCTCACGCGCCAACAGGCCGAACTGGCCCAGCTGCGTCGGCTGCGACTGGGCATTCCCCGGCTGGCGGCCTGGCGCGCGCTGACCGACAAGCTGGAGCGCTACGGCAGCCTGCCAGCCGTTCCCGCCAGCTGGCAGACGGAGTTGCCGCAGCTCGAACAGCAGGCCTCGCATCACCGGTCGGCAACCGAACGGACGGGCGAAGCCGTCCAGCGCCTCACCGACGCCCTTGCCGGCCTTCCGCTCGACCCGGCGGCTGCGGCGCGCTCCAGCCAGGTCGCGCAACTCGAAAGCCACCGCGCGCGCGACCTCACGGCCCAACTCGACCTGCCGCCGCGCCGGGCCGACTTGGTTCGCACCGACGAGGCGGTCCGTCGCATCCTGGTGGACATCGGGCGCGCCGACGAGCCAGATCCGCGCACCCTGCTGCTGACCGTCGCGCAGGCCGGCATCTTCGACGATCTGCTCAGCCAGCGTTCCGGCATCGCGGCGACGCTCGCCACCGCCAACGACGAGCTGGTCGATGCCGCCCACGCCCTCGCCACCGCGCGCGACAGGCTCGGCCCAAATCTGGCGGCACCGGCTGGCCTGGCATTGGTCGCCGCCGCCCTCAGCGCCTGGCAGTCCAGCGACCACGGCCTCCGCCGGCGCGCGGCGATGAAGGCGCGGGACCACAATGACGATGCGCTCGCCCGCGGGCTCGGCGCCCTGCAGCCGTGGTCCGGCGACGCCGCCGTTTTGGCCGCGTTGGCGACACCATCCGACCGGATCGTACAGGAATGGATGGAGGAAGCGGACCACTGCACCCTCGAGGTCGCCCGCCGCCATGAGCAAATCGAGCAACTCGAGACCGAGCTACGACCGCGGCAAGCCGATCTGGCTGCCCTCCCGACCCCGCCGCCGGACCAGGATGGCGCCGAACTTCGGACGAGACGCGAGGCCGCCTGGGCCGAGCATCGCCGCACCCTGGACGCCGCCAGCGCCGACTGCTTCGAGACCGCCCTACGCCACGACGACGCTGCCGCCTTCACCCGCCTGCTGGACGAGCGCAGCCACGCTCAACGACACGCAACGACCCAGGCGGTGCGGCTCAAAACCGCTGAACTGGACGCTGCCCGGCAAATGGCGGCGGACGCAGCCGAGGCCCGGCAACGATATGCAAGCCGGCTTGCCACCGCCTTGGCCCAGATCAGCCCCGCGCTGGCCCCCCTCTCCGCCGCCGAAGTCGCCGCCTGGCTCCCGCTGCGGCAGACGGCCCTGGCCGCTTGGACCCAACGCCGGGACGCTGAGCGCGACATCGCGGAAGCGCACGCAGACGAAGCCGAGCTGCGCGCCCGGCTACAGGCCGCGCTGACCCGGACGACGACCGCATTCGACCCGGCCGCGCCAACCGACACCCTCGCCGTCCTCGCCCGCGAGACCCTCGAGCGCGAGGCTCGGCTCGATTTGCTGCGCAACGACGTCGCCCAGTGCGAGCGAGCCCTTCGCACCCGTGAACCCGCCGTCGAGAAAGCCGCCCGTGCCGACCGGGCGTGGCAGGCCGCCTGGCAGGCCGCCTGTGCCGATTGCCGGCTCGACGCCGCGGCTCCGGTGGACACCGTGCGCGCCATTCTCGCCACAACCGCCGCCCTCGGGCCCGCGCTCGAGAAGCACGGCGACCTGGCCGGCCGCATCCGGGACATGGAGCAGGATCAGCTCGCCTTTGCCGAGGCGGTTGCCCGCCTTGCCGCCGATCTCGACCTCCCGACATCGGGGCGCTCATCATCCGATCTCGCGGCCGCGCTGGTGGATCGCGTGCAGTCCGCCCTGCGCGCCGAGGCCGAGCGTGTCAGGCTCGAGCGCGCGCTGGCCGAGGCGACCGACGCCGATCGGGCCGCCAGGCAGGCGGCGAGCGCACATGCGGGCCGGGTCGACGAAATGATGCGCGCTTTGAAGGCGAGTTCGTTGCTCGACGTCGCCGACCGATTGCGTGACATCCGGGAAAAGGCCGAGTTGGAAGTCCAGGCGGAGCACGCGCGACGCGAGCTTCTCGCCACCCTGGACGTCGCCGACCCGGCCGACGCGCAATCGCTTCTGGCCGGACACACGGACATCGCGCTCGAAGGCGAGGAAGCCGCCCTGCTCACGCCGCTCGACGCCCTCGAGCAACGCATCCGTACCCTGTTCGCCGCCCGCGAGGCCGCGGCCGACCGGATCGCTGCCGTCGGCGGCGACGACTTGGTCGCCCGGATCGAGGAGCGCCGGCGGACGCAGCTGCTCGAGATCGAGGACAAGGCGCAGCACTACTTGCGCCTGCGCATCGGCATCGCCGCCGCCGAGCGTGCGTTGCGCGCCTACCGCGACCAGCATCGCAGCTCCATGATGCAACAGGCCTCGGTCGCGTTCAGCCTCATCAGCCGCGGCGCCTATACCGGGTTGGCGACGCAACCCGGGCGCGACGGCGACATCCTGGTCGCGATGGCCGCCGATGGCGGCTCGAAACTCGCTCACGATCTATCCAAGGGCGCCCGTTTCCAGCTCTATCTGGCCCTGCGCGCCGCCGGCTACCGCGAGTTCGCCAAGCTGCGCCCGACCGTGCCGTTCATCGCCGACGACATCATGGAAACCTTTGACGATTTCCGCGCCGAGGAGACGCTGAAGCTCCTCGCCGACATGGCCCGCCTCGGGCAGGTCATCTACCTGACCCATCACGGCCATCTGCGCGATATTGCCGAGCGCGTCGTACCCGGCATCAGGGTTCACGAACTAAGCCGTTGAACATCACGAACATGTACAAAGGTTAAAGGCTGCGATAGTCGCAGGCAGCCCCATCTGATTTCGCAGATGATACGCTACCTGATCGCCGAGAGCGAAACCGCCGACCAACGCGAGCAACGCCGCCGCGCCACCGGCTTCAGCTCCGCCGAGAGCTTTGCTGCCACCCTGACCGTCATCACGCCCGATGCACGCTGCGACATCGTCCGCCCGCATGAGGCTGATTGCGAGCTACCTGGCCCACTCTCCGGCTATGACGGGGTGTTCCTCAGTGGCTCCCCGCTGCATGTCTATGACGACAAGCCCGAAACGCGTCGGCAACTGGCCTTCATGCGCGCCGTGTTCGCGTCCGGAACGCCGAGCTTCGGCTCATGCGCCGGGTTGCAGGTCGCAGTTGCGGCGGCAGGTGGCGACGTAGCCAAGGCGCCCCGACACGAGGTGGCGGTTGCGCGGAGAATCACCGCGGCCGAAGCCGGGCAGCGGCATCCCCTGCTCGCCGGCCGGCCCGCCACCTGGGATGCGCTGGCGATCCACTCGGACTTCGTCACCCGCCTACCCGCCGGTGCGACGCTCCTGGCCGGCAACCGGCTTTGTCCAATCCAGGCTGCCGAAATTCGCTTCGAGGGCGGGATCTTCTGGGGGGTGCAATATCACCCGGAATTGACCTTGCAGGAGATCGCCGTCGCGATGCGCCGGCAGTCCGACGACATCGTCGAGCAGGGTCTCGCTCGCAATGAGGCCGACGTCGAGGTGCAAGCTGCCCGACTCGAAGCACTCGGCGACGATCCCGCCCGCGACGATCTGGCCTGGTGCCTCGGCATTGACACCGAGATCACCGACCCGGTGCTGCGACACCGTGAACTCGCCAATTTCATCGAAGCCCATTGCCGGGTTCGGGCTGCAGCCTAGAGCAGGTCCGGCAACACGAGCATGACGTAAAGGGTCGCGGCGAACAGGATGCCACCGCCCAGGACCGCCAAACACTTGCCGATCGCCCGCAAAATCGGGCCCCAGGCGAGAGGTAGATCGGCATCGTCGCTACAGGCGTGGGGGTAGGTGACGTAATTCATCAGAGCGGTCCTGCTTGCGTCGAGGAGACGAAGCTACACGCACTCTGAAGAACAATACAAGAACGTTTGGGATTATTAGCCCAGGTAGTCGGCGTCGCTCACCGGTTCCATCCAGCCCACGGGCGAGCCGTTCAGCTTCTCCTGGACCGCGTAATGGCTCATTGCCGTGGTCGGGCCGGCACCATGCCAATGCTTTTCGCCGGGCGGAAAGAATACGACGTCGCCGGGACGGATTTCCTCGATCGGGCTCCCTTCCCGCTGCGCTCGGCCGCACCCGGTGGTGACGATCAGGGTCTGCCCGAGCGGATGCGTGTGCCAGGCCGTGCGGGCGCCGGGTTCGAAGGTGACCAGCGCCATGGCGACTCGGGCCGGCTCCGGCGGCGAGAACACCGGGTCGATGCGGACCGTGCCGGTGAAGTATTCCGGCGATCCCTTGCTCGAGGCCTGGCTGCCGCTGCGCTTGATGTCCATCGAGCCGTCTCCATTCGCGCGCCGGTCCTGTTCAATGCGATGGCTTGGCCAGACCGACCCTGATCGTCACATCGTCGCCCAATGCCACCGCGCTGGAAAGGTCGAAGACCGGCAGTTGCCATAATTGATCCGGCGTGTGGACCACGGGCTCGAGCACGTCGCCCACGAGGACCATCGCGTCGATCGGGATCGCGACGGTGCGCGAGCGCAGCCCGAACCATCGGTCGAGCTCGATGACGGCCAGGACGGTGCCGCGGTCATCGCGCACGATCGAGCGGATGCGGCCCAGCATCGTTTGTGCCTCGATCGGCTCGATCACCGCGCGGCCGGGCAGATCGCCGACGCGGACCGGCTGCGGGAACCGCATCGCGGCCGATTGGGCCAGGCTCATGCCGGCGGGCGGCGGCATCCCGCCGGGCGCCGGGCTCTGCGCCAGAGCAGGCAAAGCGACGAGCAAAACGGCCATGATGCATCGGACACGCATGCGGTATCGTATACTCCGGCTTTCCCGCGACTAGCGACGGTTCGGGACGGCTGCCACCATCGCCGACAGGTCGCGCGCCAGGAGAACCGCCATGACGATCAAGGCCCGGGTCGGCCGCCGGCTCCATCCCCTCCCCGTGCGGATCATGCACTGGGTCAACGCAGTGGCGATGCTCGTGATGATCGGCTCCGGCTGGGGCATCTACGATGACGACGTGATCATCCGCGGGCTGCATTTCCCGCCATGGCTGCGGCTCGGCAGTTGGGCGGCGGAAAGCCTGCTGTGGCATTTCGCCGCCATGTGGCTGCTGGCGATGAACGGGCTGGCCTACCTGGTCTATGGCGTCGTCACCGGGCGCTTTCGCGAGCGGCTGCTGCCGATCCGGCTCGGCGACCTGGTCCAAACGGTCCGCGACACGCTGCGCCTGCACATCGCGCATGACGATTTGACGGTCTACAACGCCGTGCAGAAATTGCTCTACATCGTCGTGATCCTGGCCGGCATATCCCAGGTCGTCACCGGGATCGCGATCTGGAAGCCGGTCCAGTTCTCCGGATGGATCGCAGCGATGGGAGGCTTCCAGGTCGCCAGGATCGTGCATTTCACCGGCATGGCGATCGTCGTCGGCTTCCTGGCGATCCACGTTGCGCTAGCGTTGCTGGTGCCGCAGACGCTGAAGGCGATGCTGACGGGCGGGCCGCGGGTGGCGGCACGGTCATGAAATCGGTGTTCCGCCCGGCGGTGCCGCCGGATCGTGCGATGCTCGACGACCGTCGTGGCCTGCTCCGCCGCGGCGTGCTGCGGGAGGGTATGACGCTCGGGGCGCTGACGATGCTGACCGGGTGCGATCTCGGCTCCGCGCCTGCCGTCGAAAACGGCCTGCGCCAGGTCTCCGCCCTCAACGACTGGATCCAGGCCCGCCTGTTCGACCCGACCCGTCTCGCGCCCACCTATCCGAAATCCCTGGTTCTCCAGCCGCCGAAGTTCAACGCCTACTACGACGTCGCCGCCGTCAAACCGGTGGACGCCGCGCATTGGACATTGGACGTCACCGGCCTGGTCGCCGACCGGAAGCGCTGGTCGCTGCCGGAGCTTGCTGCCCTGCCGCAGGCCGACATGGTGATCCGGCACGTCTGCGTCGAAGGCTGGGACTACATCGGCGAGTGGTCCGGCCCGACGCTCCGGACGGTGTTGGAACGCTGCGGCGCGGATCTGCGCGCCCGCTACGTCAATTTCTTCACCGCCGACGACTACCCGAGCAGCATCGACATGGCGACCGCCCTGCATCCGCAGACGCTGCTGGCGACCGGCTATGCCGGTGCGCCGCTGGCCGACCTGTTCGGGTTCCCGTTGCGGCTGCGCATGTCGACCAAGCTGGGCTACAAGAACCCGAAATGGATCACCGCGATGGAGGTGACTAACGACTACATGCCGGGATATTGGGAGAAGCTGGGCTTCAATTGGTTCGCCGGGCTGTGATGACCGCGACGTGTTTGGACAGCGGGGATCGTCCGGCGAAAGCTGCGCGCTAGTCTTTCGATCGGACCCGGCATTGATCTCCAAGTTCGCGGCCAGCCTTCTCGCCACCGGCGTGCTCTTTCCCGCCATCGTGCGTGCCGCCGACCCGGTGCCGATCCACATCACGGTCATCGCCGACCTGGATGACGACATCTACGACGCACGCGCCGGCCGCGGCGGCGTCGATGCGACGCGCATGGCAGTCGCGGATTTTGGCGGATCCGTGCTGGGTCGACCGGTCATGGTGGATGCGCTGAACGACCACAACAAGCCGGCCGAGGCGCCCGGACTGGCCAATCAGGCCCTTGATGCCGGCGCCGATCTGCTGATGGACATACAGAACTCGCCCATCGCCATGGCAGTTGCCAAAGTCGCAACCGAGCGGCACCGCATCGCCATCACGACGGGCGCGGCGGTTCCTGCACTGACGCGGGGAGCGTGCAGCAAATACGTCTACCACTACTCGTTCGACTCGGTGGCGATCGAGTCGGCGACGGCGAACTACCTGGCTGCCCTGCCGGACGGCAAACGCTGGGTGGTGATCGCGGCAGATGCCGGCTTCGGCCGCGGCGCGCTGGCAACGGTCACGCCGGTCATCGCGTCACATGGCGGGCAGATCGCCAAGACATTCATCGTGCCGCCGGCCACGACCGACCTGTCAGCCATCCTGGCCGAGATTGGGAGCCTCCACCCCGACGTGATCGCCGTGTTCAACGCCGGTGCCAGCAACGATGCCGAGGTCGCGGCCGTGACGAGCGCCGGGCTGCGCGGGCGCGTGACGACGGCGCTGCTCTATTTGTCCGACGTGGACCGCACCAAGGGCGGCTATGCCGGCGTTCAAGCCGCGGTGCCGTGGTATTGGAACCTCGACCCGGCCGCGCACACCTGGGCCGACCGGTTCGCCGCCCAACACGGGGGAGCGCGGCCGACGGCGGCGCAGGGCGCGGATTATTCCGCCACGTCGCAATGGCTGCAAGCGATTCAGCGTGCCGGAACGACGGACGCCGACGCGGTGACCAAGGCGCTGGACGGTCATCGTTTCGATGACATGTTCGCCCACGGCGGCGAGTTCCGCGCGAGCGACCACGCCGTGGTGCATGACCTTTATGTGGTAAAGGTCCGGTCGCCGGCGGCGGTGACGGACCCGCACGGCTGGTACGACGTGCTGGCGACCGTCCCGGCGGCGACAGCCTTTCCTGCCGGCAGTGAGTGCAGGCTCAACCCCTAGTGCGGGTAACCGTTGTCGAAACGCCGGCCGTATCCAGTATTCGGCGGCAGGCGCCGGGCCGCATAGGGATCGGCTTGCGGCGGCTGCCCGGACCGAAACGGTCGGGCCCCGGTGCCGGGCGAGAACTGATCCTGTTGCATGCCCCCGATTTGCGGCGCGGCATAGATCTCGATCGGCGGGTCGTCGGCACGATGTTCCTGGCGCGGTGCGTGCGGCGCGTTGAAGATCTCCGGCTCCGGCCGCGGATGCTCGCTGCGCGGTTTGACCGGTTCGCCGGTGAGCACGTCAATGCGCGGTCCCTGCTGCGCGATGGCTGCGGCTGGGGCGGTCAGCAAGCTGAGCGTGGCAAGGAGAGCGAGCGTGTAGGTGGGCATGGTACGGCCGGGCTGTGTTACCTGATCATATCAGATTAACGCGGTGCCGTCGCCTCCTCCGGCACGACGACTACGTCGACATGCGGCAGGGCGCGGAACGGCACGAGCTGCTCCTCGGTGGCCCCGGCATCCGTGACCAGGGTCCAGGCGCGGTCGAGCGGGGTCCAGGCCGGCGAGGCCGCACGACCGAGCTTGCTGGCATCGGCCAGGACGACGACGTCGTTGGCCTGTTCGATCATCAGCTCCTTCAACGCCGCCTGCGCATCGGTCGCCTCGCAGATGCCACGCCCGGCGACGACGCCATCGGCCCCGAGAAACGCCGTGGCCGCCGAGATGCGCCGCATGGCGCGCTCGGCATGCGGGCCCACAAAACCCAGGCTGATCTGCCGCAACACCCCGCCGAGCGCGATCAACTCCACACCGGGGGCATCCGCCAGGGCCTGAATGGCGGTCAGCCCATTGGTCACCACCCGCAAATCCAGCACGTCCCGCAGCGCGGCGGCCAGCGCCCCCGTGGTCGTGCCAGCATCCAGGATGACCGTCTCGCCCGCCTCGACCATGCTGGCGGCATGGCGCGCGATGGCCCGCTTCTGCGCCTGGCCGACGCCGCGGCGCTGGTCCAGCGACTGCTCCGGCAGCGCAGTGCCGAGGGCAGCGCCGCCATAGGTCCGGAACAGCTGACCATCCTGCGCCAACCGCGCCAGGTCGCGGCGGATGGTCGATAGCGAGACGTCCAACGCGGCACCGAGTGCCTCGACATCGGTCTGCCCCGCCACGATCAGGTCGAGGATGCTACGGCGCCGCGTCGCCGACGCGTTCATGCGGGAACGGGGTCGGCCGGTGCCAGCGCGATCGCCTGGCGCAACGCTTCCAGCAAGCTACGCTCGTCGGCCCGGCCGGTGCCGGCGATGTCAAAGGCGGTGCCATGGTCGACGGAGGTTCGGATCACCGGCAGCCCCACGGTGATGTTCACGCCGGACTCCAGGCCCAGCACCTTCACCGGGCCATGCCCCTGATCGTGGTACATGGCAACCACCATGTCGAAATCGCCGCGGCCGGCGCGGAAGAACAGCGTGTCGGCCGGCAGCGGCCCCTCGACGTCCCAACCGCGGGCGCGGCAGGCCTCGATCGCCGGAGTGATCTTCTCGGCTTCCTCGCCCTGGCCGAACAATCCGTTCTCGCCGGCATGCGGGTTGATGGCGCACACGCCGATCTTCTGCCGCGGCAGCCCGGCCTTGACCAACACGCCATGTCCCCGCGCGACCGTGCGCTCGACCAGGCCGGGCTCGATCTTCCGGATCGCGTCCATCAGGCCGATATGCGTCGTGACGTGGATCACCCGGAGGTTCGGCGCGGTCAGCATCATCGACACCTCCGGCGTATGGGTCAGCGCCGCCAGGATCTCGGTATGGCCGGGATAGTTGTGCCCACCCGCGTGCAGCGCCTCCTTGTTCAGCGGCGCGGTGCAGATCGCACCGACCTTGCCGGCCACCGCGAGCGAGGTCGCCGCCTCGATGTAGCGGAACGCCGCATCGCCGGCGACCGGCGACAGGCGGCCCCATGGCAGGTCGGCCGGGATCAGCTTTAGATCGATGCAGTCCACGGTGCCGAAGGCGTATCGCGCCTCGGCGATGTCGGCGATCGGCGTCACGGCCAGCGTGCTGCCGACGAAGTGGCCGGCTGCCTCGAGCCGGGCGGCGTCGCCGATCACCAAGGGGCGGCAGCGCTCGTAGAGGTCCGCATGCGCCAGGCTCTTCATGATGATCTCGGGGCCGACGCCGGCAGCATCGCCCATGGTGATCGCGATAACGGGACGGCTCATGCGGGGATCTCCGTGGTCTGAGGGGCGAAGCGGGCGCCGGCGCGCAGAACGGCGCGGCACTTGACGAAGGTATCCGGGCTGCCGAAAGCGCCCGCCTTGGTGATGACGGGCAGATGCCGGACGCCTTCGGTCAGCGACAGCGGCACGCCGGGCTCGACTTCGCC
>JBPBQE010000398.1:0-24567 GCA_050954595.1 Janthinobacterium lividum
CCATCTTGTTCTGCACGTGACGGCTGAACGAGTATTCCGCCGGGCGCTGGTTGGACATGTCGATCTCGGGTGCCATCGGCCCGTCGAGCTTCGGCCCCATCAGGGCAACCCGCATCGTCTTCAACGGCGATGCGACGGCGTCCATGACGGCAGTGCTCTCGTAGCCTGAGTGCACCATACAATCGGCGCACTTCTCATACGCACCGGTGCCGTACTTGTCCCAATCCGTGCTTTCCATCAACTCGGTGAAGCTGGACGCATAGCCTTCGCCCAGCAGGTAGCAGGGGCGCTGCCAGCCGAACACGTTGCGCGTCGGCTTGCCCCATGGGGTGCACTTATAATTCTCGTTGCCGGCCAGGAAGTTCATGAACAGCGGCGACTGGGTGAACTTCCAGCCCTTGCCCTTGCCACCCTTGAGGATATCGCGGAACAGCTGCTTGGTCTTCTGCCGCGTCAGGAAGTGGGCCTGGTCCGGTGCGCGCTCATAGGCGTAGCCCGGCGACGTCATGATGCCGTCGACGCCCATTGCCATCACGCTGTCGAAGAACTTGGCCACCCGCTCGGGCTGCGCGCCGTCGAACAGGGTGCAGTTGATGCTGAGGCGGAAGCCGCGCTCCTTGGCCAACTTGATGGCGGCGATGGCGCGGTCGTAGGTGCCGTCCTGGCTCACGGCCTTGTCGTGCATCTCGCGGTCACCGTCGAGATGGATGTCCCAGCTGAAATACGGGTTCGGCTTGTACTGATCCATCTTCTTCTCGAGGAGCAGCGCGTTCGTGCACAGGTAGACGAACTTCTTCCGCTCCAAGATCTTCTCGACGATCTCGGGCATTTCCTTGTGCAGCAGCGGCTCGCCACCGGCGATCGCGACCACCGGGGCGCCGCACTCGTCCACGGCGGCGAGCGCATCGGCGACCGACAGGCGCTGGTTCAGGATCTCGGCCGGGTAATCGATCTTACCGCAACCAGAACATGCCAGGTTGCAGCGGAACAACGGCTCCAGCATCAACACCAGCGGATAACGCTTCCGCTTGGCGAGATGCTGCCGCACGACATACGCGCCGACCTTGACGACTTGCCTGAGTGGGACGGACATGCAGCTACTTTCCCTCGACCAAGCTTACGAAACTTCGGCCGGAAACTTGAATTTCACGTCTTCCGCGACGCCGGCTAAAGTCGACACGCTGACCTCGCCAAAGCGGCGGAGCCCGGCGATGACGCCTTGAACCAACATCTCGGGCGCACTTGCCCCAGCGGTGAGGCCAATGCGGCCAACACCACTGAACCACGATGCGTCGAGCGCCGCCGCATCATCGATCAAGTAGCTCGGCTTTCCGAGTTCAATGCCGATTTCGCGCAAGCGGTTGGAATTGGAACTATTCTTCGATCCTACCACAAGGATCATGTCGACTTGTTTTGCAAGGTCATGCACGGATTGCTGACGGTTTTGCGTTGCATAGCAGATATCGCGGACGTCCGGGCCCAAGATCGATGGATACCGCGCGACCAGTGCCGCAATGATCGACCGCGTATCGTCGACCGACAAGGTCGTCTGCGTCACATAAGCCAGCCGCTCCGGATCGGCCACGACTAGGCCTGCGACGTCGGCCACCGTCTGTATCAGATGCACCGTCCCCGGTATCTGCCCGATCGTGCCCTCGACCTCGGCATGGCCGGCATGCCCGATCAGCACGACCTCACGGCCCTGGGCAGCATAACGGCGGCCCTCGGCATGAACCTTGGCGACTAGCGGGCAGGTCGCGTCGATCACCGGCAGCGACCGTTGGCGCGCGACCTCCTCAACTCGTTGCGCCACGCCATGCGCGCTGAAGACGGTCATGGAACCGGGCGGTATCTCATCCACCTCGTCGACAAAGATCGCACCCCGGCGCCGCAGGTCTTCAACCACGTGCCGGTTATGGACGATCTCATGCCGCACATAGACGGGAGCCCCGTATTTGACCAAGGCACGTTCGACAATTTCGATCGCACGTTCGACGCCGGCGCAAAAGCCGCGCGGCTGGGCCAGCACAATCTCGATCATCCGACGCCTCACAATCCAAAAAACATATCGCATCGCAACGTGCACGGATGCTCTTGTGTGACAGGATGATGATCGAGTGTGGCAGCGGAGCAACATTCCGCGCCACGTGTATGGACTGGGTGGCATCTTCTTGGCCCGTTAAGTATTCTCCGGGATCGCGGCTCGCAGGCCCGAGCACTCGGCGCGTTACAACGCCGTGACTTGCTCTGGTCCGGCGAACGTGGTTTTCCATCCCGGCCTGCTCAGACCTCATCGGGCGGCACCGCCGAGAACATGGCGCTCCGCCTCCGGCGGTAAGATGCCGAAAGGACGTTATGAACGCGAGTATGCCGCTCCCGCCCCGTCCCGTGACTGCTACTCTGGACCGGGTCACCATCCCGAGTGACATGCGGAACTTCTCTCCCGAGCAGCTCCGCGCCGTCGCCGACGAGTTGCGCGCCGAGACGATCGACGCTGTCAGCACCACCGGCGGTCACCTCGGTGCCGCCCTTGGCGTCGTCGAGCTCACCGTGGCTCTGCACGCAGTGTTCGACACCCCGTCGGACCGGCTGATCTGGGACGTCGGTCATCAGACCTATCCCCACAAGATCCTGACCGGCCGCCGCGACCGGATTCGCACCCTGCGTCAGCCCGGCGGTCTGTCCGGCTTCACCCGCCGGTCAGAGAGCGAATACGATCCGTTCGGCGCCGCCCATAGCAGCACCAGCATCTCCGCCGGCCTCGGCATGGCGGTCGCCCACGACCTGCTCGGTCAGGATGGGCGCCACGTCGTCGCGGTCATCGGTGATGGCGCCATCAGCGCCGGCATGGCCTATGAAGCGATGAACAATGCCGGGGCGATGAAGTCGCGCCTGCTGGTCATCCTCAACGACAACGACATGTCGATCGCGCCGCCCGTCGGCGCCATGAGCGCCTATCTCAGCCGCCTGATGAGCAGCCGCTCGTTCCTGAGCCTGCGCGACCTCGCGGCTCGGATGGCCAAGCGTTTCCCTTCCGGGATCGAGCGGACTGCTAAGCGCGCGGAAGAGTATGCCCGCGGCATTCTCACCGGCGGTACGCTGTTCGAGGAACTCGGCTTCTATTACGTCGGTCCGATCGACGGCCATAACATGGACCACCTGCTCCCCATCCTGCGCAACCTGCGCGAGGCAGAGGAAAGCGGGCCGATCCTGCTGCACGTCATCACCAAGAAGGGCCACGGTTACGCCCCGGCCGAAAGCTCGTCCGACAAGTTGCACGCGGTGTCGAAGTTCAACGTCATCACCGGCGAGCAGGTCAAGGCACCGCCGGGCCCGCCGCAATACACGCGGGTGTTCGCCGACGCGCTGATCGCCGAAGCTGCCGCCGACGACAAGATCGTTGCCATCACCGCCGCGATGCCCTCCGGCACCGGGCTCGACCGCTTCGCCAGCCGCTTCCCGGAGCGTTTGTTCGACGTCGGCATCGCCGAGCAGCACGCCGTCACCTTCGCCGCCGGCATGGCGACCGAAGGCCTGCGCCCGTTCTGCGCCATCTACAGCACCTTCCTGCAGCGCGCGTACGATCAGGTCGTCCACGACGTCGCGATCCAGCATCTGCCGGTCCGCTTCGCCATCGACCGCGCTGGCCTCGTCGGTGCCGACGGTGCCACCCATGCCGGCAGCTTCGACCTCGCCTATCTCGGCTGCCTGCCCGGGATGACCATCATGGCCCCGAGTGACGAACTCGAGCTGATGCACATGGTCGCCACCCAAGCTGTGTTCGATGACGGCCCAAGCGCCCTGCGTTACCCGCGTGGTGCCGGCACCGGGCTGGTGCTGCCGGAACGCGGTACGCCGTTACCGATCGGCAAGGGTCGGATCATCCGCGAAGGCACCGCGGTCGCCATCCTGTCGCTTGGCACCCGCTTGGCCGACAGCCTCAAGGCCGCCGAGACGCTGGCCGCACGGGGCTTCTCCTGCACCGTGGCCGACGCACGCTTTGCCAAGCCGTTCGATACCGCAATGGTCGAGCAACTGGCACGCCACCACGGCGTACTGATCATCGTCGAGGAAGGCTCGGTGGGCGGCTTCGGCGCGCTGGTCATGCATCATCTCGCCCAGCGCGGGCTGCTGGATGGCGACCTCAAGATCCGCTCCATGACGCTGCCCGACACCTTCATCGACCACAACCTGCCCGCGGCGCAGATCGTCGAGGCCCAACTCGGCGCCATGGACATCGCCGACACGGCGCTACGGGCGCTCGGCCAGGGTGTGGAGGCACCGTCGATCGTCGCGGTCCCGCGTCGATGACCCTTTCGCGTCGCGCGGCACTAGCCGCGGTCGTCGGGATGGCCGTGCTACCGATCGGCTATGCCCTAGCCGCCGACCCGCAAGCGGCAGCACCGATCCAAGCGCTCAACCAGGGTCTGATCGCCGGCATGAAAGCCGGCAAGCAGACCCCGTTTTCCCAGCGCTATGCCGCTCTCGCGCCAGTGATCGAACGGGCCTTCGACCTGCCGACCATTCTCCAGAGCTCCGTCGGCCTGCGCTGGGCGGCGCTTCCGCCGGCCGATCAGCAACGTCTGCTGGAGGCGTTCCGCAAGTTTACCGTCGCCAGCTACGTCGCCAATTTCGACCAGTTCGGCGGTGAAACGCTGACCATCTCTCCCGACATCCGATCGATCGGGCAAGACCAAGTCGTCGGTACCCGCCTGGTCAGTGGCGGCGAGACGACGCCGATCGACTACGTGATGCGCAACGGCGCCGGTGGTTGGCGCGCCGTTGACGTGCTTCTGAACGGCTCGATCAGCCAGGTCGCCGTCAACCGGTCCGACTGGCGCGCCCTGCTCGCCACCGGCGCCGGCCCGCTCGTCGATAGCCTTCAACGCCGGACCGCGACGCTGTCCGGAGGCGCGATCAACTGAGCGGCATGACGTGCTGACCGACCTCGCTGCATTGGGCTGTGCCGGCCTTGCCGGGGCTGGCATCGTCCAGTCGGCGGTGGGTTACGGCCTGTTGCGGCGCAAAGAGCGGGAGGTCGCCGCCACGTTGGACACCTGGCCGGCTATCACCGTGCTGAAACCCCTCTGCGGGGACGAGGCGTTGCTCGAAGCCGCCTTGAGCAGCTTCTGCCAACAAGATTATCCCGAGTTCCAGATCGTCTTCGGCGTCCAAAGCGCCGCCGACCCGGCGCTTGAGACTGTCGCCCGCCTTCGGCGCCAGTATCCTCGTCTGGCCATCGACGTGGTCGTTGATGCCACCCGGCATGGTCGCAACGCCAAGGTCGGCAATCTCATCAACATGTTCCCGGCGGCACGGCACGACGTGATCGTCATCGCCGACAGCGACATCCATGCTCCGCCCGACACTCTCCGCAGCGTCGCCGCGGCCCTCATGCAGCCCGGCGTCGGCTTGGTCAGCACGCTCTATACCGGGTTGCCTGCCACCGGTGCCCTCGCCGGAGCCCTCGGTGCCGCACAGATCAATCACAGCTTCCTTCCCGGTGCCCTGATGGCCCGGAGCCTGGGTCGGCAGGATTGTCTCGGGGCCATCATGGCCCTGCAACGCAGTACGCTGACCCGTATCGGCGGCCTCGCGGCATTATCGGATCACCTTGCCGACGACGCTCTGCTCGGCCAACTCGTGCGCGACCAGGGGCTGCACGTCGCTCTTGCCTCGGCAATTCCGGCCACCACCGTGCCCGAGACCGGGCTTTCGGCACTGTTCGCGCACGAATTGCGCTGGATGCGCACGGTCAAATCGGTGGCGCCGGTCGGCTTCGTGCTCGGCGTATTGCAGTATCCGCTGTTCTGGGCGGCCCTGATGTTGGCATTCGAGATCCACATCGCCGCCGCCTGGGTCGTCTTCCTCACGATGTGGTTGATCCGCAGCATCTTGGCAGAGTTGTTCGACCGCCTGTTGCACAGCGCGGCTCGGCTGCCGATGTGGTGCCTACCGTTCCGTGATGTCTTATCGGTGGCCACGATCCTGGCCAGTTACCGATCGAATCGAGTGGCGTGGCGCGGTAAGGAATACCGCGTAACGTCGTTTTCAGAGGCCGTGCTGCAGCCCGGCAAGGGATAAGTTCCAATGATGAAGACGTTGTTCCTGCAGCCGCCCTCCTTTGGCGGCTTCGATGGTGGGGCTGGCTCGCGGTATCAGGCCAAGCGCGAGATCAAGAGCTTCTGGTATCCGACCTGGTTGGCCCAGCCCGCAGCCCTGGTTCCCGGCAGCCGGCTGATCGATGCGCCGCCGGCCAATCTCGGCATGGCGCCCATTCTCGAAGATATCAAGAATCGCGATCTGGTGATCATGCACACCAGCACGCCGTCCTTCGCGTCCGACGCGAAGGTCGCCGCCGCGCTGAAGGAAGCCAAGCCCAGCCTCAAGATCGGCTTCGTCGGCGCCAAGGTCGCCGTGCAGCCGAACGAGAGCCTCGAAGGCGCCCCGGCCGTCGACTTCGTCGCCCGCAACGAGTTCGACTTCACCTGCCTCGAAGTGGCCGAGGGCCGCGACTTCTCCGCCATCGACGGCATCACTTACCGCGACAACAATGGCGGCCTGGTCACCAACAAGGATCGCACGATCCTCGAGGACATGGACCAGCTTCCCTTCGTCACCGACGTCTACAAGCGCGACCTGAAGATCGAAGACTACTTCATCGGCTACCTGCAGCACCCATACATCAGCATTTACAGCGGCCGCGGCTGCAAAAGCCGTTGCACCTTCTGCCTCTGGCCGCAGACGGTCGGCGGGCACCGCTACCGCGTCCGCAGCCCGGAGCATGTCGCTGCCGAGATTGCCCACGCGCAGAAGATGTTTCCGCAGGTCCGGGAATTCTTCTTCGACGACGATACCTTCACCGATAACCTGCCGCGCGCCGAGCTGATCGCCAAGGAGTTGGGCAAGCTGGGCGTGACCTGGTCGTGCAACGCGAAGGCCAACGTGCCGCGCGAAACGCTGAAGGTGATGAAGGATAACGGCCTGCGCCTGTTGCTCGTGGGCTACGAGAGCGGCAACCAGCAGATCCTGCATAATATCAAGAAGGGTTTGCTGATCGACGTCGCGCGCAAGTTCACCAAGGACTGCCACGAACTCGGCATCAAGATCCATGGCACGTTCATCCTGGGTCTGCCGGGCGAGGACCAGGCGACGATCGAGGAGACGATCAAGTTCGCTGTCGAGATGAACCCGCACACGATGCAGGTCTCGCTGGCTGCGCCGTATCCCGGCACGTTCCTGTATAAGCAGGCGGTCGAGAATGGCTGGTTGGATGCCGCCAGTGCCGAGCTGATCGACGAGCGCGGCGTGCAGATTGCGCCGCTGCACTACCCGCATCTGTCGCACACCGAGATCTTCGACAGCGTGGAAGCGTTCTACCGCCGCTTCTATTTCCGCGCGCCGAAGATCGCCTCCATCGTCGGCGAGATGGTCACCAGCCCGCAGATGATGAAGCGCCGCCTCCGCGAGGGCGTGGAATTCTTCCACTTCCTGCGCGAGCGCAAGAAGGCCGCCTAACCGATCAGGTCGATCGCCAGCAGCTGTGAGGTCGCCGCAATGAACAAGCGGCGACCGTCCTGTCCACCGAAGCAGCAATTGGCGACTACCTGCTCGGTTTGAATGAAGCCGAGCTTTCGCTGGTCCGTTGACCAGACATGAACGCCATCAGCCGCCGACACCCAGAGCCAGCCGCGCGCATCGATGGCGAAACCGTCGGGACAGCCATGGTCGGTGTGGCAAAAGAACCGGCGGTTCGATAGCGCACCACCCTCCCCCACGTCGAACGCAACGATCTCGTGCGTCTCGCCCGTGCCCGCATCGGGGATTTCGCGACGGGCCAGCGATGTGTCTGAGACGTAAAGCGTCTTGCCGTCGGCCGTGAAGCCGAGGCCGTTGGGTTCATCGAAATCGGCCATACGGTCCAAGGTGCCAGACAACGGGTCGAAGCGATAAACGCTGCGGTGGTCCAACTCAGGGTCGGCAAGGCTGCCCTGGCTCGGCATCATTAGCCCGAAGGTCGGGTCGGTGAACCAGATGGCCCCATCGGGCGCGACGGTCACGTCGTTGGGCGAGTTGATCCGCTTGCCCCGGTAATGCGTGACGATCGGTGTCGGCTGCGCGGAGATGTCGCCGTCCGAGCGGCTGATGCAGCGCCGGCCGTGCTCGCAATGGATCAGCCGTCCCTGGGCGTCGACCGCGTTGCCGTTCATGAAATACGTCGGGTCCAGCGCGGCCTCGACATGCCCGTCCGGATGGAGGCAGAGCAGCCGACGGTTCGACACATCCGACCAGTACAGCAGGCCCGATGCCTCATGCCACACCGGCCCCTCCGCGTGCAGCGTGCCCTCGTACAGCACCAGCAGCGGCGCCTCGCGCGACAGCATCGCGGCCAGCCGCTCGTCGTCGATCTGCACGCCCGGGAACCCGGATACCGGCTTGGGCGGCCCGGCCCGGCGGAGCAGGCGCCCGGGTAGCAACGACGTGTCGGCCATAGTTAACTTCCCGCGGCAAGGGTTAGGCGTGCTAGAGGAACGCCCTGCATGCTGATCGGATCTATAGAATGTTGAGCGGAAGCGATGTCGCCGTGGTGCGCCTTGCGCAGGACGCCTACCTGAACCCTGTCAGCGGCCTGCCAGCCGGGTTCACCCCGATGACCCAATCAGCCCTGGGATTGACGCTCGGTGCGACGGAGACCTTCTCGAACGGCGTATACACCAACCAGAACGCCGCTGCCCTCGTCACGGTCGGGACCCTCAACGGCGTCACCACCCTCGTGCTCGCCTTCCGCGGCAGCGACGACCGGCAGGACTCCATCGCCGACCTCCGCAACATTAATTCCGCCTATCCGTATTTCTCCAACCTGATCGCCGCCGTCGACGGCCTCGCCTCCCGGCAAGCCATTCCGCAGGTGCTCGTCACCGGACACAGCCTGGGCGGCGCGATGGCGCAGCTGTACATGGCCAGTCACGCCGATAACAGCACGACGCGCTACGTCGCCGAGACCGTGGCCTCCCCTGGGGTGTTGCAACAACAAGCGGCCGATCCACGCATCACCAACCTGCAGGTCGCCGACGACCCGGCTGTCTATCTCGGCGAGAACCGCGCTCTGGTCGGTATCCTGCTGCAGACCAACCCGTTGCTGGCCGCCGGCGCGATCTTCGCCGGGCCGGAAGTGTTCCCCGGGTTGACCAGCCTCGACGTGCTGAACTCGATCGGGTCGCTGAACACGGATTACGTCAACCGTGGCCAGGTCACCGTGTTACCCGGCTCGGACGGCAGCTACACCGTCACCGATAACCTGCTCGACGCCATTTCGGCGGGCAAATCCGAGCACCTCGTCGCGACCTATCTTTCCCGCGCCGAAGCCCTGGCGAACAGCACCGGCGATGACCAGGCCGGTGTCGGCATCACGCCAACGACCACCGGCGTGCAGGTGTTCCGCTTCTTCGATACCAATACCGGCACACATTTCTACACCTCCAGCGTGTCGGAACGTGACCAGACCATCGCCAGCCGCGTCGACCTCACCTACGAGGGTGTCGGCCTCAATGCCCAAATCCAGGCCAGCGACCCGGCCGCCGCGCCGGTGTTCCGCTTCTTCGACACCCATTCCGGATCGCATTTCTACACCACCAGCGCCACGGAGCGGGACGGCCTTCGCAGCGGCACCACCGGCCTCACCTACGAGGGCGTCGCCTTCTACGAGAATACCGTCGCGACGGCCGCCGACACCGCCGTGTATCGCTTCTTCGACAAGGTAGACGGCACGCATTTCTATACGCCGAACCAGAACGAATATGCCGGCGTGCTCGCCACACGTGGCGACCTGGTGAACGAGGGGATCGCCTTCTATACGCAGAAGGCGTGACGCCCGCGCGTCACTCCGTCTCGGAGGCAACAATCCGGAACAGGTAATCCTCGCCATTGGGTCGGCGCAGCCTCACCAGCTCGCCGGGCCGAAACAAGGAACCATCGAAGGTCCAAATCGGGTCGTCCTCGCTACTGGTGCTCTGCAACGCCCAGCCCTCGTCGATGCGAATGATCTCCAGCGCCCGCGGCTCGGCGCCAGTACGGAGGCGCCAGGCCAGCCAAGGACTGGACGCAGCATGGTAGGCATCGACGTCCATGTGTCCCTGTGGCGTCAACTCAGGTGAAAGAATGAGACGGTCATCGAGATCGCCCTCGAGCTTGCCGGGACCTTGGACCAGCACAAGGGAAAGCTTAGTCATAAACCGCACTACCTACCGGACTATCATTTGTAACGCCGCAGGCGCTCCGGAGTTGACGCTAGATCGCCACTCGAACGCCGAGCTCGACCACCCGGTCGCTGGGAATGCGAAAGAACTCCGTCGCCGGCACTGAATTGCGGGCCAGGATCAGGAACAGGAACAGCCGCCACTTCGGCAGCTTCGGCACCATCGCCCGCACCAGCACCTCGCGGCCGAGGAAGAAGCTCGCCTGCATCGCGTCGTAATCCAGCCCCTGCGCGCTGGCCTCCTCGAGGGCGCGCGGGATATTCGGGCTTTCCATGAAGCCATACCGCAGCGTCACCCGGTGCACGCCCGGTGACAGGTCCTCGATCGTCATACGCTCGGTCGCAGCAACCTCCGGGACATCCAGCGTCAGCACCGTCACGAAAATGACCCGCTCGTGCAACACCTTGTTATGCTTGAGGTTATGCAGCAGCGACGTGGGCACGTAATCCGGCGTTCCCGTCAGGAACACGGCGATGCCAGGCACCCTGATCGTGCGCGAGTGCGGTAGTCGCTTGAGGAACGAGGCCAGCGGGAGGCTTTCCTGTTTCCAGCGTGCCAGCATCAGTTCGCGGCCGCTATTCCATGACGTCATCATGGCCAGCAGGCCGAGGCCAAGCACCAGTGGCACCCAACCACCGTCGGGCACCTTGAGCAGGTTAGAGGAGAAGAAGATCAGGTCGATGATCATGAACACACCGAAGACCGAGATCGACAGCGCGCGTGACCAGCCGAAGCGACGGCGGAACACCACCATCGCAAGGACGCTGGTGCAGATGAACGTGCTGGTCACCGCGATCCCGTATGCCGCCGCCAGCGCATCGCTGCTGCGGAACGCGAACACCAGCAGCAGCACGCCGATAAATAGCGCCGCATTGACCTGCGGCAGGTAGATCTGGCCTTCCTCGGTCAGGCTCGTGTGCCGCACCGTTAAGCGCGGCATAAACGACATCTGCATGCATTGCCGGGCCAGCGAATAGGCACCGGATAACACGGCCTGGCTGGCGATCACGGTCGCGACGGTCGCCAGCAACACCAGCGGCAGACGGATCACCGAGGGGGCCATCAGATAGAACGGGTTCTCCAACGCCGACGGGTCGCGCAACACGAGGGCACCCTGGCCGAAATAGTTCAGCAGCAGCGCCGGCAACACGAAATACAACCATGCCAGCTTGATCGGCTGACGCCCGAAATGGCCCATATCGGCATACAGCGCCTCTGCCCCGGTCACCGTCAGCACGATCGCGCCAAGATCGACGAAAGCCATCCACTTGTGCGCCATCACGAACTGAACGGCATAATGCGGCGACACCGCCCGTAGAACGCCCGGGTACTGGGCGATCTGGAACAGGCCGAATCCTGCCAACATCACGAACCACACGCACATCACCGGCCCGAACACCTTGCCGATCTGCCCGGTGCCACGCGACTGCACCGCGAACAGGATGCAGATCACCACCACGGAGATGGGCACCACCACGGCGTGGAACTGCGGATACACCACCTGCAAACCCTCGACCGCCGACAGCACCGAGATCGCCGGGGTGATGATCCCGTCACCGAAGAACAGGCAGGCGCCGGCGATCCCGACGAGGCCGAGCCAATGCCGCACCCGCGCCCCCTTGGTGCCACGCTGCGCCAAGGCCATCAGCGCTAGAATCCCGCCCTCGCCGTTATTGTCGGCGCGCAGGATCAACAGGACGTACTTGATGGTGACGGTCAGGATCAGCGCGTAGAACATGAGCGACAGCACGCCCATGATCTCCAGCGCATGCGTTCCGGTCGCGGTGAACTCGGCCAGGCTCGCCTTGAGCGCATAAAGTGGGCTGGTGCCGATATCGCCGTAAACGACACCGAGAACGCCCAATAGCGAGGCGAGCCGGACCGGCTTAGCCGCCTGAGAAGATAAAATGGCCGTACTCACGACACAATCCTCAGGACGATACGGTTACCAGCGGTATGCACCGCCGGAGCCATAAGCCGGTTAGCGCTCGTCATGCAAGCTGGATGCACCACCGGCCGGCGCCAACGTGCTCACTCCGCGGCGAGCAGAGTCGGTTCCGCCGCGACCGTTGCCGACACCGCGCACATCCACACCGCCGTATCGTGGAACACCGCGCCGCCGTTCGGGGCCGCCGGGGCGTCGCTGGTCAGCACGTTGATGCCGAGCTGGTCCGGATAATCGGCGTTGGGCCAGATGCTTTCGACGATAACGGTGCCGGGCTGCATGCCCTCGACGATCCTGGCGTGCAGCGTGACCTCGCCTTGTGCGTTGCCGAGGCGAAGCCGGCCACCCTCGCCGATCTCCAAGCGGGTGGCATCCTCCGGATGCAGCAGCGCGGTCGGCCGTCCCTCGCGCTTGCGGCTGGTCGGCGTCTCGGTGAACGTCGAGTTGAGGAAGTTGCGCGCCGGCGCGGCGATCAGCCGGAACGGGCGATCCGCCGTCGGCTGGTCGATCGTGTCCCACTGGTCCGGCAGGCTCGGCATTCCGGCACTATGCGGGCCGATCGCCGCCCAGTCCGGGCTGAAGCGGAAGCGGCGGTCGGGAAAGCCGAAGCCGTCGATGAAGTGGCTGCGCTCGAAGCTGTCGGTGGCATCGATCCAGTGGCGATCGACCATCTCGGCCGCGCCCGGCCAGCCCGATGCCTGCAGCGTCCCATCAATCAGTTCCATCGCGCTCTTGCCGAAGCCGTCATGCACGGCACCGAGCCGGGCAGCGAGCGCCTGGATCACGTCGTGGTTGGACCGGCATTCGCCGGGCGGCTCGATCAGCTTGGGCCCGACGCTGAAGAAGGTGTGCCCGCCCCCGGCGTAAAGGTCGTCATGCTCGAGGAACATGGTTGCCGGCAGCACCACATCAGCCAGCCGCGCCGTCTCAGTCATGAACTGCTCGTGGACGCACAGAAAAAGGTCGTCGCGCATCAAGCCCTGGCGGACCCGGCGCGTGTCCGGCGCCACGACTGCCGGGTTGGTGTTCTGCACGATCATGGCATGGACCGGCGGCCCGTCCCCGAGTTCGGTGCGGTCGCCGGTCAGCGCGGCGCCGATCCGGCTCATGTCCATCTTGCGGACCGTCTTGTTCACGCGATCGAGCCCTTCGATCAGCGTCTTGTCCCAATGGTAGATGCCGTTGCCGCGGTTGGTCCAAAACGCCCCGGCGCCCTCGTGTTGCCACTTGCCGGTAATCGACGGCAGGCAGGTGACGGCGTGCATGGCCACCGCGCCGTTGCGGCTGCGGGTAAAGCCGTAGCCGATGCGGATGTAGGCCCGCTCGGTTTCGCAATAGCGGCGGGCGAAAGCCTCGATCTCGGCTTCCGGCACCCCGGTGATCGCCGCCGCCCAGGCCGGGCTGCGCTCGCGCAGATGCGCCTCCAGCTCCGGCGACGCGTCGGTGTAGCGCGCCATGTACTCGCGGTCGGCGAACCCATCGCGCACCGCGACATGCATCATCGCGCAGGCCAGCGCGGCATCGGTCCCCGGTCGCGGCGCGATGTGGATGTCGGCGGCCACGGCCGTCGGCGTGCGATACGGGTCGACCACGGCGAGCAGGGCGCCGCGCTCCTTCCGGGCGCGCGTCACGTGGGTCATGACGTTCACCTGGGTCGAAACCGGGTTGCCACCCCACATGACGATCAGGTCGGACACCGCCATCTCGCGCGGGTCCGGCCCGCCGAACCGGCCCACCCCGGCCGCCCATCCGGATTCGGTGATGCTGGAGCAGATCGTGTTGTGCTGGCGCGAGTAGCCCATGACGTGCCGCAGGCGGTTGATACCGTCGCGCTGCACGAGGCCCATCGTCCCCGCATAGTAATAAGGCCACACGCTTTCCGCACCATGCTGCGCGGTGACCTCGGTGAACCGGGTGGCCACGAGGTCCAGCGCCTCGTCCCAGCTCGCGCGGCGGAAGGCGCCCTCGCCTTTCGCTCCGGTGCGGATCAGCGGGTGCATGACCCGGTCCGGATGATGCACCCGCTCGGCATAGCGGGCGACCTTGGCGCAGATCACCCCGGCAGTGTACGACTGATCCCGCGCGCCCCGAACGGTGCCGATCCGTGTGCCATCATGAACATCGACCTCTAGCGAGCAGCAGCTGGGGCAGTCGTGCGGACACGTCGTGTGGCGAACTTGCATACGATCACGTTAGCCGTGAGCCGCTGCGCGGTTCAACCACGGTCTCGCGTATCGGGCGAAAAGCAAATACTAGCCCTTACCATTGCACTGGTCGGTGCGCGATCGTATATTTTTTATGTTTAAACAGGTCGGCTTGCTAATGATCCTCGAAGAGCAGCTTTGCTTCGCGCTCTATTCCGCAACCAATGCGGTGATTCGTACCTATCGGCCGTGGTTGCGCGATATCGGGCTTACCTACCCACAATACCTGGTGCTGCTGGTGCTCTGGCAGGATGGCGAGCGGACCATGGGCGAGATCGCCAATCGTCTGGCATTGCCGCCGGGCGGCGTGACACCAATCGTCGAACGGCTGGAGGCGGCCGAACTGGTCGTCCGGCGGCGCGACGAGGATGATCGACGCGTCGTCCATGTCGGGCTCACCAAGAGTGGCGCTGAGTTGGAGCAGGCCGGCATCGAGGCGCAGCGTAAGGTGTCGTGCGCAACGACGATGGAGGATGACGAGCTATCGACCCTGCGCGTCATGCTGAACTCGCTAACCACCCGGTTGTGCGCGTCGACGGCGGGGGAACCCGAACTGGTGGACACGTTGCGGGTGCGCGAGAACGCCGGAGCTAGGTCCTAAAGCATAAAGGCGCGGCAACTCAGTTCCAGGCTGCCGCCATCTTTGTTGCTAGCAGGACCCAGAATAGCCCCACAATCGCGCCGGCAAGCACGTCGCTGAGATAATGCAGGCTTAGCAACAAGCGGCTGAAGCTGATGGATACAATCAGCACCGCCGCAACGACGAACACCACCGCCCGGCCCTGAGCAACGCCATCGGCGATTGCCAGCGCGCATATGCCATACACTGCCATCGACACCGTCGCATGCGCGCTCGGAAACGAGGGCGATCCGGCGGTGATGCCGTCCAGGAAATCCGGCCGCTGCCGCGCGGTGATGAACTTCAGCGACCACGTCGTGATCTGCGCGAAGACAAAAGCGATCCAAATCGGCACGATCCACCGCGTCCGTCCGCCAGACCAGAGCGCACCGCTTGCCACCAGACACACGATTGCCCCAGCCGCCCCGGTCCCGATCTGGCTGATCCACGACCCGGCGGCCAACGTCGTGCGCGACCGGATCACCTTCAGCCCCGCATTGACGATGCCGTCGAGATGGACCAGCGCCCCCCCGCTCTGCACTTGCCATGCGACGATGGCGAACAAGACGGCGAGGAGGACGAGTGCGATCATGGAACGAATACTCGGACAGCGTTGCGGAGGACCGCGAATTCGGCTGGCGTCTTGGTGACGATTTCACCATCGGCGCTCACATCGTGCGGCTTCTTGGTCGTGACGGACAAGGTGCGGCATCGGAGCGAGCGCACCTCGCGGATCCGGTCGTGTTCGCCGTTGCGGAACGCGCGCGCCATCACGACCAGGCGCCACCAGGCCCGTGGCTCGAGGCTGTAGACGTCCAGGATGCCGTCATCGATCTCGGCGTCGGCATGGACCAGGTTGCCGCCGCCGTAATACCGGCCATTGCCGACGGCAACCTGCAGCGTCCGCGTCAGGATCTCCTCCCCATCCGCCCGCAACGTCACCGAGAACCGCCGATACTTGGCGATGGTGAGCGCGGCGGCGATCGGATAGGCCAGCATGCCGAAGCGCCGCTTCATGATGCCGCTCAGATTTTCCGTCACCGCGACGCTGAGGCCGAGACTGGCGACGTTGAAATACGGAATGCCGTTGACGGTGCCGACGTCGATGGATCGGACGTTCCCGGCCAGCACGATCGCGGCGGCCGCATCGGGCGTGTCGGGAATGTCGAGCGAGCGCGCAAGGTCGTTGGCCGTGCCGAGCGGCAGGATCCCAAGCGGCAACCCGGTATCGCGCAAGGCGGGCGCAGCCGCGTGAAGCGTGCCGTCGCCACCGCCGAGCAGAACGCACGACACCCCGCTGGCGACCTCACGAATCCGGGTCGCCAGGTCCGCCGCATCGTCGACCGTCTCGCGCCTGATCTCGAGCCCACCCGCGCGCAACGCAGCCTCGAACGGCGCGATCTCGCTGCCGCGGCGACTTTTGTCGTTGGCGATCAATAGTGCCGGCGCACCCGCGGTCACCATCAGCGCAGCAGCTTGGCGGCGATCCCCGCGACATGCCCGCCCAGGAACCGTGCGCCGTCGAGCTCCGTCTGGCTCGGCTGGCGCGACCCGTCACCGCCGGCGATCGTGGACGCGCCATACGGCGTCCCACCCGCCACGTCGGCAACCCCCGTCTGTCCCTTGAACGAGTAAGGCAGCCCGACGATGATCATCCCGTGATGCAGCAGCATCGTGTGGATGTTCATCAGCGTCGTCTCCTGGCCGCCATGTTGGCTGCCGGTCGAGGTGAATGCCGCGCCGGCTTTGCCGATCAGCGCACCTTTGGACCACAACCCCCCGGTCTGGTCCCAGAAATTGGCCATCTGCGATGTCATCCGGCCATACCGGGTCCCGCTGCCCACGATGATGGCGTCGTAGCTGGTGAGTTCGTCAACAGTGCAGACCGGCGCGGGCTGGTTCAGCTTGAAACGGCTCTTTTCGGCGATTTCCGCCGGCACCAGCTCCGGCACGCGACGGATCGCCGCCTGGGCGCCGGCCGCTTCGATGCCCTCGGAAACGGCGCTCGCCATGGTCTCGATATGCCCGTAGCTGGAGTAGTACAGCACCAGAACCTTGGTCACGTCGGAGTCCCCGCCTTGGTTACCTGCTCGGCGTAGCCTATCTGAAGCGCTGGCGCACCGGTCCAAAACGGCCAACCGTGTGTCGCGCCATCGTCAGGAGACCAGCGCATGGATGCCACCCCCCACCCGTTCGCAACCGAGCACGAAGCGCGCTTGGACAAACTGGCCGAAGTCGCCGTCCGCGTCGGGCTGGGCCTGGTTCCGGGCCAGGAAATCGTGTTGACTGCGCCGCTGGTTGCCGCGCCGCTGGTCCGCCGCATCACCGAGCATGCCTATCGCGTCGGCGCCAAGCTCGTCTCGCCGCTATTCTCCGACGATGCAACGGCTCTGTCCCGCTTCCAGCACGCGCCGAGCGAGGCGTTCGACTATGCGCCGGGCTGGCTATACGACGGGATGGCGCGCGCGTTCGAGGCCGGTGCTGCCCGCATGGCGATCGGCGGCGAGGACCCGACGTTGCTTGCCGGCCAGGACGCCGACCGGGTTGCGCGGGCCAACCGCTCGCGGTCGATCGCCTATCGCCCGGCGCTCGAACTCATCACCAATTTCGCCACCAATTGGACCATCGTCTGCTACGCGACGCCCGCCTGGGCACGCATCGTGTTTCCCGACCTCTCGGAGACGGACGGGGTCGCGCGTCTGTGGGACGCGATCTTCGCCGCCTCCCGCATCGACGGGCCGGACCCGGTAGCCGCCTGGGCCAGCCACAACGCCGGGCTGCATGCGCGCACGGCTGCGTTGAACGCCAAGCGCTTCGCCTCCTTGCATTTCCGTGGTCCCGGCACCGACCTCGTCGTCGGCCTGGCGGATGGTCATCTTTGGGCCGGCGGGTCGGAACCGTCGAAGAACGGCATCGTCTGCAACCCGAACATCCCCACCGAGGAAGTCTTCACCACGCCGCACATGACGCGTGTCGACGGCGTGGTCCGCAGCACCAAGCCGCTCTCCTATCAAGGCACCCTGATCGAGGGGATCGAAGTCCGCTTCAAGGACGGCCGGATCGTGCAGAGTGCGGCCACGAGCGGACACCCTGTGCTCGAACGTGTCCTCGGCACCGATGACGGAGCCCGGCGATTGGGTGAGGTCGCGCTGGTGCCGCACTCTTCGCCGATCTCGGGGAGCGGCTTGCTGTTCTTCAACACTTTGTTCGACGAGAACGCCGCGAGCCATATCGCGCTGGGTCAGTCTTACCGGACATGCATCGAGGGCGGCACCACGGCGAACGACGCCGAACTGGCGCGGCGCGGCGCCAACTCTAGCCTCATCCACATCGACTGGATGATCGGCTCGGGCGAGATCGACGTGGATGGCTTGGACGCGGCCGGTGGCGCCGAACCGTTGATGCGGCGCGGCGAGTTCGTCTAACCCGTTCGCCGCGTTAGCCCAACGCCACTTGGCGTTGGCGCGCGGCGAACGGCAGCACTGACGGGATCGAAACAGCGTGGGGCGTGATCGGCAACGCGGCCAATGCGTCGAACATGCTCGGGAAACGGCCGATATCGGCCAGCGTCACGCAGTCCCACACCAGTACCGTCCGCTCCTGTCGAACCACACCCCATGCCGCCCAGGGCGCGCCGCCTCGATACAGCATCGCGAACACACCGAACTCGGATGCACACATCGACACGCGGCGATCGGCCGCCATCCATGCTTCGAGATCACTGCGGTCGCGCGCCGTGAACTCCGCCAAATGCACTGCGGGTCCGCGGCCATCCAAGGGGATCGCGGGTGTCCTGACTGTCGCGAACCCAACCACGATACCCATGCTGCCCTCCGTATGCAGGCATACTCGGTGGAAATCCGGCGGCGGTCTGTGACGGATCTCACGTCAGCATGGATCGCATGCCCCTCTTAATAGAGAGGGTCAGACTTCATCCGTGTGAACCTCGAACTTGTTCAGCAAGCACGTGCCGAACGTCGTCGTGATCGCGACGTCGGTCGCGTCGCGGCCGCGTGCCATCACCACCCGGCCGATCCGCGGCGTGTTGTGCCGCGCATCGAACGTGTGCCAGGCACCGCCCAGGTACACTTCGAACCACGCGCTGAAATCCATTGGTGCATCGACGGGCGGAATGCCGATATCGCCTAGGTAGCCGGTGCAATACCGGGCCGGCACGTTCATGCAGCGGCACAGCGCGACCGCGAGATGGGCGAAATCGCGGCACACACCGTACCGGCCGGTATGGCCATCGAACGCCGTGCGCGTCGCATCGGCATACTGGTATCCGAAGGTGATCCGGTGATGGACATAATCCACGATCGCCTGCACCCGGGTCCAACCCGGCGCCGTGTTGCCGAACAACTGCCAGGCGAGATCATGCAGTTTGTCCGTGTCGCAATACCGGCTGCCCAGCAGATAGACGAGGACGTCGTCGGGCAGGTCTTCGATCCGGTGCTGGATGGCATCGGCGACCACCGGATCGGGCAGCCCGGAATCGGCGACGATGAAATCCAGCGCGATCTTCAGCTTACCCGGTGGTGCCACGATGCGGGTGACGACGTTGCCGAACATGTCGCGATAATCGTGCGACTCGACCGGCGGCGAGAAGGTGATGACGTGCTCGCC
The DNA here is from genome assembly GCA_050954595.1 of Janthinobacterium lividum. Lineage (GTDB taxonomy): Bacteria > Pseudomonadota > Alphaproteobacteria > Acetobacterales > Acetobacteraceae > JAVVHH01. Next base: position 19,651 of record JBPBQE010000398.1, read on the forward strand.
CTGGACGTCCTGCATGCGGGACGGATGAACGCTCAACACCAGCATCATCGGCACTGGACGCGGGCACTCGTATTCGATGTCGAAGCCAGTCCGAATTTTCATGGATCACCCTTTCATAGCCGTGACCTGACCGGTCAACTCAACCATCACAAGGGCAATAAACGTGCCATTTTCTAGAGGGATGCTTCCAGTGGCTCCAGATCGACGCCGACCTTCAACGTATGTCGACCGCCGCCGAGGATCATCCCGCGTAACGGGCTGATATCCGAAAAGTCCCGCCCCACGGCTAACATGACGTGTTCCACGCCCACGAGAACGCCGTTCGTCGGGTCCAACCCGACCCAGCCCTGACCCGGCCCGAGCCATCCGCCGACCCAGGCGTGCGACTGATCCGATCCCAGGCGGCGCACCTGACCCGGCGGTGGTCGCGTGCGGATGTAGCCGGACGTGTAGCGCGCCGGCAGGCCCATCCCGCGCAGCCCGGACAACATCAGGTGCGTAAAATCTTGGCAGACGCCTTCCCGGCGCTCCAACACTTGGGCGATCGGCGTCGAGATCGTCGTGACACCGGACCTGAACTTGAAGTCGCGGAACATGCGGTTGTTCAAATCCACCAGCGCCGCCATGATCGGCCGCCCCGGCTCGAACGAGGCCGCGACGTAGTCCCGTGCCGCCGGCAACAAACCGACGCGCGGGCTCTCGAACCGGAACTCCGATGCGTGCCAGGCGTCGCCGCCACCGGCGAGCGCGGCATCGCGCACGGTTTCCCACGGCGGCGTCTGCTCCGGCTCCGGATACGGCTGCGGCTGCACGTCCACGACGGACTCGCTCACCACTTCAAAAGTGGTGTGGGCCTGGTCAAAGAACAGCCAGGTGATCCGATTGCCGAAATGATCGACGCGATCCACCAGGCGGCCATTGCTGGGCTCGTGGTGAAGATGCTCCTCGATCACGGTCTGCCACGGCGTCCGCAACGGCCGCAGATGCATCAGCTGCGCCGCGAGGTCGACCGGCTTGGTGTAGTTGTAGAGCGTCGAGTGGCGAACGCGGTAGATCATGCCATGCCCCGTAGCGGCGGCGTCTCGTCATCGCCGCCGACGCGGTGCGCCAACGGCAGAATCGTGAAATACTGCCGGCTGATCTGCTCGGACAGCTCGGTCACGCCACGCTCGATCGACCGCAGCTGCGCTGGCAGCGTGATGGCGGCCTCTCGCTCGGGGATGGCGGACGACGTGCGGGCGATCTCCCTGGTGTCCCGCAGCATGCGCGAGGCGGCGGTCGGCAACGCTCCGTGAGGCGCCCGCGCAAGCTCGGCCAGCATGTCGCGGATCGCCGCGAGCTGGAACACCAGCGCGCGCGGATTGCCTTCGTCAGCCAACACCAAGTCGAGCACCGGCCCGGCCTGCAGCGTCGACAGATAGCGGCTGCGATAGGTGATAACGGAGTCGCACAATTCCAGCGACAGCCGCAGCCCGGGCTCCAGCGGCCCCGGTTGACTTGCCGCACCGTGGTCGATCGCCTGCGCGATCAACCGCGCCGTCGACCAGGCGCGCTCGACCCGGCGCCCCAGGTCGAGAAACAGCCGCCCGCCGCTGCGAACCATGTTCTCCGCCGCCAATCCGGCCACGGTCGCCGAGAAGCCGAGCACCACCGTGCTGACCTGCTCCAGTTCGCGCATCGAGGCCGTGGGCCGATCGTTGCCGCCGGGCAGTAAGTCCGCCAGCGCCTGCCCTACCGCACGCAGGCCGACGAGCAGCGTCGAATGCACCTCGTTGGTCAGGCGATCGCGCAGGCTTTGCGTCATGCGCGATACCTCGGACACCAGTTCGGCCATCGGCGACCGCGGCCGCCCGACCTGCAGCAGGCGCTCCCCCAGCGCCGCCGGGCCGAGACCCGCCGCCGCCTCCGGCTCGATCAACCCGACCAGCGCGAGACAGGCGACGACGCTGCGCAGTTCGGCACTCTCGCGTGGCGACAAGCTGCTCCGCGCGATACGGTCCAACGCGGCGCGCAATAGCCGGGCCGCACACTCCAGTCGTTCGAGCGTTCGGCCCATCCAGTAGAACGTGTCGGCCACCCGGCTCGGCAAATCGCCCGACGTCCGCCGAATCGTGAGCCGCGTCGGGGTGAAGCCTGCCCGCCCCGCCACGCTCACTTCATCCTCGTTGGCGATCCACACATCCTTGCACAGCGTGTGAAGCGGCAGCCGCGTCCCATCCATGTCGCGCTCCGCCAACACGCGGCCGAACCCGCCCGGCAGTGCCTGCCACCGCGTCCCGTCGAACATCATGAACATACGGACCAGCACCGGCTGCGGCCGTAGCCCCTCCGGCGTGAGGCACGGCGCCAGCGAGGGCCGCAGCCGCGCCACCGCGACGTAATCGCCGGGACAGGCCGTCGCCCGCTCGAGCAGGTCGGAGGCACCGCGCGCTGCGCCGGCAACACCCATGGCGTCGAGCGCCGGGCGGATGCGCCACTGCTCGGGCGACGCCGCGACCCGGGCCAGTGCCGCGGGATCTCCGAGCCAGACCGTGTTCGGACTCGGCAACAGCAACTCCTCGCCGATCATGCGCCGGGCGATCCGCGGCAACATCGCGGCCCAGAGCGGCGCCTCGAGGCATCCCGTCCCCGGATCGTTGACCACCCGCACGCTGCCCGACCGCGCCGCGTCGAGCAGGCCAGTGACGCCGAGATGCACGGTCGCCTCCAACTCGAGCGGGTCGAGCGTCCGCCCATCCTGCCGCCGCAGCAGCACGTCGACCCGCTGCAGCCCGCTCAGCGTCTTGAGGAACAGCCCGCCGTCCCGCAGCGAAAGATCGCTACTTTCCACCAACGTGCACGACAGCTCGCGCGCCAGCACGACGTGCTCGTACCACAACTTGTCGTCCGAACCCGGCGTGAGCAGCGCCAAGCCGGGCCGATCGGTCCCGGCCGGCGCCATCTGGTGCAGCATGTCCTGCCACGCCGCGAAGAACGGCGAGATCCGGCGCGGCGGTTGCGCGCGGAACAACTCGGGAATGGCGCGGTTCAGGGCACGCCTGTTCTCCAGCGCATAGGCGCTGCCGGCGGCGTCGGCGGTGCGGTCGGCGATGACGTTCCAGGTGCCGTCCGGATCGCGCAGCAATTCGGCCGCGTAGAAGTGCATCAGTTGCTCGCCCGGCCGATCGTCGGCGATACGGCACGGGCGCAGGAACGCCGGGTTGGCGAACACGGCCGCGGGCGGGATCAACCCTTCGGCCAGGAGGTCCTGCCGTCCATAGACGTCCTGCAGCACCGTCTCGATCAGTCGCGCGCGCTGGGCGAGCCCTGCTTCGATGCTCTCGAACTCGGCTGCGCCGATCAGCAATGGAAGCGGGTCGCATCGCCAGGCCTTGGGGGCCGTGCCCGGCAACAACGCCGTAATGCCGTCTTCGGCCAGCATGCGATCGAGCAACTCAGCGCGCCGGGTCAGCCCGTCCGGACCGAGGCCGGCGATGGACGCCACCAGCGTTCCCCAGCCCGGCCGCAACCCGCCGCGCCCGTTGGCCATCTCATCCCATGCTGGCAAGGCTACGCTCTGCGGAGCCGGACTGGGATCGAACGCAATACTCATCTGCGCGCCAACATGGCACGCCAGGAAAGCCTAAGACACCCCGGCAATCGCCTCATGAGACATATTCCACCTGCCCAACGGCCGATCGTTCAGGAGAAAGCAGCCGACATCCGGAACGAATGCCGCTGCACCGGTGGCATCGGCGTGCAGGACACGAAGTAGATCACCGCGACCCAGGCAAGGCAGCCGACGATGGCGAACACGGCGCGGATATCGGCATTCGGGCCCAGCGTCGCGGTACACAACGCACAAACCCCCAGCCACGACATACGCTGCGCCCGCAACGTAATGCGCCTGACGTTCATGCCGCCGGATCGCGACTGCCGTTCGACCCGCTTGATCAGCTGCCACGCCTGGTAGCCCCCAAACAAGGTGAGTAAGGCGACGGCGCCACAAAGCGTGACGTTGAACGGCGTCACGTCGCGCGACGCATCCCAAAACAGCGTCAGCGCCTGCGACTCGCACGCAAGCACCAATGCCGTCCGCGCCAGGCCGAAACAGGTCGCCATCGCCGCAAGCTGATTGGCACACGGCTGGAACACGCGATCGAGCAGAAAAGCGTCGACATCGATGGCCACAAAATTCTCCGGACTTTGGACAAGACCCAAGATTTTGCGGGTTCACGCTAGAACACGATGAGAACATAGCAGATATTTACAGACGCAACAATCTTTGCGTCACCGCGTCTGCTGGCGCGGAATGGCGTCCCGTAGGGGATTCGAACCCCTGTTACCGCCGTGAGAGGGCGGTGTCCTAGGCCTCTAGACGAACAGGACATGCTCGGTGGAGGCGCTAACTATGGCAGGTTGCTTCAGAGATCAAGTGGGTTTGGATCAAGGGCGGTTTTTGGCGATCTGTTCCCGCGCCGCATCCCGGCGCCCCGACCGGCAGGCATCCGAGCAGAAGCGGACCTCCTCCCAATTGGAGGCCCATTTCTTGCGCCACGTGAACGGCCGACCGCAGGCAGCGCAGATTTTGGTGGGCAGGTCCGCCTTTTTCGGCGCGCGCGGCATTCCGGCTCAGCGCGCCAGCGCCGCACGCGCCACGACTCGGCCGGTGCGCATGTCCACGATGGCGACCCGGTCGGGCCCGCCGCCTGCGAGCTGCACCGCCAGCCGTTCACCCGCGAGCGACACGCCCGCGATGTGCGTTCCGGCCGGTTCGTCCAGCATCGCCGCACCGGGATCGGCGGCGTTGCCGGCCGTCGTGGCAGGCGCAGTCACCGCAGCGCTGGCAATTGGCGCAGGAGCAGCCGACATACGCTGCACCAGCAACACGACCAGCACCGTCGTGCCCACCGCAATCAGGATTCCCATGCCGATCAC
>JBPBQE010000177.1:0-24396 GCA_050954595.1 Janthinobacterium lividum
TGGACCCGAAGTAGATAAAGGCGAACAGCCAGACTTTGCTATCCGACAGTATCTGCCGGAGGCTGGGATGCGTGACCGGCTTGGACTGGCTGGCTTCGATCGCCAACGTCCGCTCCAGCCACGCCCGCTCCTCGGACGGCAGCCAGCGCGCGTCACGCGGCCGGTTCGGCAGGACGAACGGTGTGGCGATCGCCAGCAGCAACGCTGGGATTCCCTCGATGATGAACAGCCACTGCCATCCCTTCAGCCCCAACCCGGTGATCCCCAGCAGCGCGCCCGAGATCGGCGAGCCCAGGAAGGACGAGATCGGGATCGAGATCATGAAGATGCCCACGATCCGCGCCCGGTAGGTCGAGGGGAACCAGTAGGTCAGATAGAGAATGACGCCCGGGAAGAACCCGGCCTCCGCTGCGCCAAGCAGGAACCGCATGACGACGAACGAGGTCGTGCCGCCGACGAACGCCATGCCGATCGCCAGCACACCCCAGGTCGCCATGATCCGTGCGATCCAGATCCGCGCACCGAACCGCTCCATCGCCAGGTTGCTCGGCACCTCCAGCAGGAAGTAGCCCAGGAAGAAGATGCCCGCGCCCCACCCGAATATCGTCGCTGTCAGCCCCAGATCCTGCCGCATCTCCAGCCCGGCGAACCCGACATTGACCCGGTCGACGAACGAGATGAAGTAGGCGAGGATCAGGAACGGCACCAACCGAAACCCGATCCGCCGCATCGCCGAGCGCGCGATCCTGCTATCGTCCAAAACACGTCCCCCACCATTTTGACGGGACGCTAACAGGCCCGTTGCCGCGGGACCAAATGTTTCGATCGATCGCAGGTTCCAGCATGATGATCCGGCTCGTCCCGCTCGCTCTCGCCGCCGTCGCCACCTTCGTCACCAATGCCGCGCACGCCGAGACCTGCCGCTTCTCCGGCAGCACCAGCCATGATGGCCACCTCGCCGTCCGCATCGAGATCGCCGAGGCGGACGGCCTCACGACCGTCGACGTCACGCTCGAGTTCAAGGTTTCGGCCTGGATTTCGGAGTATCGCTATCTCGGCCAGGAGATCAGCACCTGGCGCGGGGGCGACCTCGTTTCGCTCGCCGTCAATCAACGGAGCTTCTCCGGCGGCGGCGTCGTTCGCCAGCAATGGGACGTATTCACCCGCCACGGCGACACGCTCGTGGCCAGCCGCGTGCAAGCCAAGCGCCTCGCCGAGTTCCGCCAGCGCCATCCCGGCTTCGTGCGTCACTGGGCGGCGGGCGATTTCGGCCAGCGATGGCTCGCCGACTATGCCGCCGCCGCTCCCGAACGCCGGCCCGACCTCGACCTGCCGGCGTCCGGCGTCACGACGCCGTTCGCCTTCGTATTCTACTGGAGCCGCTTCCTTCCCTCTAATGGCATGAATGCGACGGTGGTGTTGCCCGGCTTCAAGCAGAATAAGCTGACGCGGCTCGCCTTCGGCCCGGCCACCGCCGGCGACGGCTGGAACCGGTGGGCGACTCCGTTACGGCATCCGGGCCTCGACGGTTCGCCGCCGTCGCTTGCCGCCGCCTGGGTCTCGCCCGACGGCTACCTGCTGCAGCTCGGCATGGACGTCAGCACTGCCTGGGCCGCCGGCCGCGCCACGCTGCATGCCGATGGCTGCACTGGCGTTCAGATCAGGCCGGGCTGAGCGCGATCTGCGGTGAGGCCGGCCGCCGCACGTGACACGCGACGGCATGGCCGTCCGCATCGGCCACCAGCGGCGGCGCGACCTCGGCGCAGATCGGTTCCGCCAGCGGACAACGCGTCCGGAACCGGCAACCGGAGGGTGGCGAGCGTGGGTTCGGCACGTCGCCCTGCAGCACCAGGCGCTGCCGCTTCAGCGTCGGGTCCGGGATCGGCACCGCCGACAGCAGCGCTTCGGTATACGGATGCAGCGGGTTGGCATACAGCTCGCGCGACGGCGCCACCTCGACCACGCGGCCCAGATACATCACCGCGACCCGGTCGCTGATGTGCTCCACCACCGACAGATCGTGCGCGATGAACAGGTAGGCCAGCCCCAACCGGGCCGAGAGGTCCTCGAGCAGGTTGATCACCTGCGCCTGCACCGACACGTCGAGCGCGCTGACCGGCTCGTCGCACACGATCAGCTTCGGCTCCACCGCCAGCGCCCGCGCAATGCCGATCCGCTGCCGCTGCCCGCCGGAGAACTCGTGCGGGAACCGGCTCATATGGTCCGCCCGCAGCCCGACCGTTTCCAGCAAATCGACGACCCGTTCCTCGCGATGGCCCCGGGCGAGTCCGTGGATCACCAGCGCCTCGCCGACGATGCCGCCGATCGTGTGGCGCGGGTTCAAGGACGCGAACGGGTCTTGGAAGATGATCTGCATGTCGCGCCGCAACCGCCGCAGCGCCTCGCCCTGCATCTCCATCACGTCGCGGCCTTCGAACCAGATCGTCCCGTCCGACGGCTCGATCAGCCGCAGGATACAGCGCCCGGTGGTCGACTTGCCGCAACCGCTTTCGCCGACCAGCCCGAGCGTCTCGCCGGCGCGCACGTCGAAGCTCACCCCATCGACCGCGCTCACCGATGCGACCTCGCGCCCCAGCACGCCGCCGCGGATCGGAAAGCGCTTCGTCAGCCCCCGGACCGAGAGCAATGGGGCAGTCTCACTCAAGGATGCACGCCATCGCATGCCCGGGTCCGACGCTTTTCAGCGGCGGCGGCGCCGTCAGGCACGCATCCATCACGTATTTGCACCGCGACGCGAACCGGCAGCCTGGTGGCGGATGCAGCAGGTTCGGCACCGATCCGGGGATCTGCTCCAGCCGCTCCCGGTGCACCGCCGCCCGATCCACGCGCGGGATCGAGCGGATCAATCCCTGTGTGTACGGGTGCCGTGGCTTGGCGAACAATGCTTCCACCGGCGCCTCCTCGACCACCTTGCCGGCATACATCACCACCACGCGCTGTGCCCGCTCGGCAACGACGCCCATGTCGTGGGTGATCAGCATGATGGACATGCCGAATTTGGCCTTCATGTCGTCCAGCAACTCCAGGATCTGCGCCTGGATGGTGACGTCCAGCGCCGTCGTCGGCTCGTCAGCGATCAGCAGCTTCGGGCGGCAGGCCAGCGCCATGGCGATCATCACCCGCTGCCGCATGCCACCGGAGAACTGGTGCGGATAATCGCGCACGCGCCGGGCGGCGTCCGGAATCTGCACCAGGTGCAGCATCTCGACCGCGACAGCCTCCGCCGCCTTGCGCGACAGGCTCTGATGCGCGCGAACCGCCTCGCCGATCTGCTCCCCGACCCGGTAGATCGGGTTGAGCGAGGTCATCGGCTCCTGGAACACCATGCCGATCTCGCGCGAACGGATGTCGTCCATCGCCTGTGGCGACAGCGGCAGCAGGTCGCGGCCTTTCCACAGAATCTGCCCCGCCTCGAAACGGCCAGGCGGCATGTCGATCAGCTTCAGCACGCTGCGCGCCGTCACCGTCTTGCCGCAGCCGCTCTCGCCCACCACCGCGAGCGTCTCGCCTTCCTCGATCGACAGGCTGACGCCATCGACCGCGCGAAGAACCCCCTCCTCAGTCTTAAAGGCGGTCACCAAATTGCGAATTTCCAGCAACGCGGTCACAGCACACGCCTCGGGTCCAGCGCGTCGCGCAGCCCGTCACCAATGAAATTGATCGCCAGCACGGTGATGAAAATCGCCGACCCCGCCGCCACCGCCCAGTGCGGCGCCACGTCCAGCGTATCCTTCGCGTCGAACAGCACGCGGCCCCAGGTCGGGATGTCGGGCGGGAAGCCCAGTCCCAGGAACGACAAGGTGGACTCCGCGATGATCGCCGACGCCACCTCGATCGTCGCCGCCACGATCACCGGGCCCAGCGCGTTCGGCAGGATGTGCAGCGCCACCAGCCGCAACCGCGAGGCCCCCAGCGCGCGGGCGGCCTCGACAAACTCCTTTTCCCGCAGGCTGAGGAACTGCGCCCGCACCAGCCGCGCCACCGGCATCCAGCGCAGCCCGCCGATGACAATCACGATCATCAGGAACACGCCACCCTGCGTGCCGAACAGCTGCTTCAGCGAGTCCCGGAACAGATAGATGATGAGCAGCAGCAACGGCAGTTGCGGCAATGACAGGAATAGGTCGGTCAGCCACATCAGCACCGTATCGAGCCACCCGCTCGCCATGCCGGACACCGAGCCGACCACCACGCCGACCACGACGGAGACCAGCATCGCCGCCAGCCCGACGGCCAGCGAGATGCGGCCGCCATAGAGCAGGCGGGCCAGGATGTCCTGCCCGAGATCGTCGGTTCCCAGCGGATGCGCCATCGTCGGAACCTGCAACATCGCGGCGAAGTCGATGTCGTCGATCGCCACCCCCCACACCAGCGGCCCCAGCGTCACCGCCAGCACCATGGCCCCGAGGATGAACAGGCTGGCCAGCGCCAGCCGATGCCGGCGGAACCGTCGCCAGGCATCCTGCCCCGGCGTGACCCGGCGCTTCGGCCCGGCCAGCGCCGGGCCGGTCTCCAGGGCGGTCGTCAGGGCCGTTTCAGGCGAAAGCGATGCGGGGGTCGAGCCAGCCATACAACAAGTCCGCAACGAGGTTGAAGAACACGACCAGGATCGCGAACACGAAGGTCACGCCCATGACCACGGGCGTGTCGTTGGCCAGGATCGACGAGATCAGCAGCGACCCGATTCCCGGCACGCGGAAGATCTGCTCGGTGACGATGGCACCGCCGAACACCACCGGCATCTGCAGCGCCACCAACGTGACCACCGGGATCATTCCATTGCGCACGATGTGCCGCAGCACCACGCGCCACGAGCCGATGCCCTTGGACCGCGCCGTTGTCACATAATCCAGCCGTACCACGTCCAGGATCGAGGAGCGCACGTAGCGCACCAGCGACGCGCCTTGAAACAGGCCCAGCACCAAGACCGGCATGATCGACTGCTTGATCATCTCGCCCCACCACGCCAGGCCGGTCGCCTGCAGATCGGCGCGGAACACCGTCGGAAGCCAGCCGAGTTGCACGCTGAACAGCAGGATCAACAGCAACCCGGTAAAGAAGGTCGGCAGCGAGAAGCCCATGAACGCCAGCGTGTTGGCCACCTGATCGAACAACGAATACGGCTTCAGCGCCGCCAGCACGCCGACCGGCACCGCGACCACGATCGCCAGCAATTGGGCCGCTCCAATCACCGCCAGCGTCACCGGGATGCGCTGCTTGATCAGGACGTCGACGTCCATCCGGCTGACGAAGGAGAAGCCCCAGTCGCCCTGCGCCATCGCCGCCAACCAATGCAGGTAGCGTGACCAGATGGGGTCATCGAGCCCGAACTTGACCCGCAGCGCCGCGCGGACCGAAGCCGGCACGTTCGGGTTGGTCGCCAACTCGCCGAACGGGTCGCCGGGGGCCAGCGCCAGGACGGCATAAAGGATGAGACTGATCCCGAGCAGGCTCGGGATCGCGATCAGGGTGCGTCGGAGCAGGTAGGCGCCGGACACGGCTTAAAGGTCCTTCACGGCTCAGGCGTCTTTCCACCAATCGGCCAAAGCCCAGAAGTCGCTGTCGAACCCGCTCGGAAAGGCGTGCAGGCCATTGATCAGGCCGCGCACAATCGGCCTGGCCACCAGTGGCAGTACGGCATGGTTGCTGCACACCATGTCGTTGCAGGCGATCAGGATCTGCGCCCGCTTGATCGGGTCGAGCTCGTATTGCTGGGTGGCCCAGAGGTCGTCGTATTCCTTGTTCTGCCACCGCGTGATGTTGCGGCCCTGCCACTTATTCTCTTTCTGCGCCGCCGAGGTGGACAGGAAGTTCTGCATGAACAGCGCCGGGTCCGGCGTGTCCGACGTCGTGTTGTACATCTCGAGGTCGCAGTAGAACTTCGAATACGTGTCGGGATTGCCGACGTCGGACGAGAAGAACACCGAGGCGGTGACCGATTTCAGCTCCAGCTCGATGCCGGCTTTCTGGCAAGCCTGCTTGTAGATTTGCTGAGCCTTCTGCCGCGGCTGGTTGATCGATGTCTGGAACACGAATTTGAGCTTCTTGCCGTCCTTGGAGCGGATGCCGTCCGAGCCCGGCTTCCAGCCGGCCTTGTCCAGCACCTCGATCGCCTTCGGGATGCTGAACTCGTATTTCATGTTCGGCGAGCGATATCGGTCCGGCACGTTGAAGATCGACGCCGTGGCGATGCCGCCGCGGCCGTAAATGTATTTCTGGATCGAGGCCCGATCGAGCAGGTAATTCAGCGCCTCGCGGACGGCCGGGTCGGTCAGCGTCGGGTGCTTGGTCTTCAGGCTCGACTTCTCGCCATCCACCTCGACGTTCGGATCGGTGAAGTTGCACAGCACATGCTCGATGCCGGTGCCCTCCATGATCACGACGCGACCCTTGCCGCCCTTCTCGAGGCGGAGCAACACGTCGTCCTCGACCTGCAACGTCCAGGCATAGTCGAACTCGCCGGTCTGCAGCACGGCGCGGGCGGCCGACACCGCATCGCCGCCGCCCTTGATCTCGATCGAGTCGAAATACGGCTTGTTTGGCTCGTAATAGCTATCGTTGATTACGCCGGAGACGATGTCGCCCGGACGGAACTCCTTGAATTTGTAAGGCCCGGTGCCGACGGGAGCCAGGTTGGTCGGTGCGTCGCGCGACTTGGAGCCGATGTAGGCCTCGAACAGATGCTTCGGGATCTGCATTCCGTAGGTGCCGACGAAAGCGTCCGCCCAGAACGGACGGCTCTCGGGGAAACTGACGCGGATCGTGTGGTCGTCGATCTTCTCGACGGTCACGTCCTTGTATTTGCCGATCGTCACGGCGGCCGTCGCTGGGTCGCGGCTGTATTGCCAGTTGAACACACAATCATCGGCGGTGAACGGCACGCCGTCATGCCACTTCACGTCCTGGCGCAGCTTCCAGGTCACCGACTTGCCGTCCTTAGCCAGGCCGCCATTGTCCAGCGTCGGGAGTTCGGCCGCCAGCGTCGCGACCAGCTCGCCCTTCTCGTTCCAACTTGCCAACGGCTGGTAGAACAGGCGCGACGCGTCCTGATCCTTGGTGCCGATGGCGAAATGCGGGTTCAGCAAAGTCGGACCCTGCCACCACAACGTCTTCAGTAGGCCGCCGCCACCGCGCTTGGTCGGTGTGTAGCCGTTGCCGGGCGAAGTCGTCTCGGCATGCGCCACGCCGCCGAGCGCCAGCAACTGCGTTGCCATCGGCGCCGTCAGCCCGGCCAGCACGATCCGTTGCACGAAGGCCCGGCGGGACAAGCTCCCCTGTTTGACCTCGTCGATGAGTGTGCGCAGATCAAAACTCAAGGCACCCTCCACTGGACATGGCCCACCATGTCGGCTCCATGCCCATGAATCAATGCCGATCCGCACGCAACGCATGACGATGCGCCCTCTGCCGTTCCGCGACATCCGACCCATATCAGACAGATCACATTGGACGCCGCCCCGGATGGCCTATCCCACGCCTACGTTGCCAACTTCGCCGCTCGGGCTTTCCCGTGTCATGGCCCCGATCAAGCAGGCCATCGCCGCCGAGGTTTCGTCCATCTTCAACGACCGCAGCCGCGGCGAGCAACCGGTCATGCGTCGCGGCGATGGCTGGTTCAGCCCTAACTCCGTGATCTGGCGTGTTCATGGCGACATCACCGGCATGATGGTCGGCGGTATCGCCGCGCTGATGCTGCAAATGCTGCATCCCGCCGTGCTGGCCGGCGTGTGGGACCATTCGCAATTCCGCAGTGACCTCAACGGCCGCCTGCGTCGCACTGCCCGCTTCATCGCCCTGACGACCTATAGCAGCGCGGAAGCCACCGAAACCGCGATCGCCCGCGTCCGCAAGATCCACGGCTTCGTCGGCGGCACGCTGCCGACCGGGGTGCCCTACCAGGCTAACGACCCGGAACTGCTCGCCTGGGTCCACGTCACCGAAGCCACCAGCTTCCTGGAAGGCTGGGTCCGTTACGCCGAACCGCACATGTCGATGGCGGATCAGAACCGCTACTTCGCCGAGATCGCCCGCGTCGGCCGCGCCCTCGGCGCCGACCCGGTGCCCACCACCAAGGTCGAGGCCCGCCGCCTGATCGCCGACATGCGCCCCGCGCTGCTGGTCGACGACCGCACCCGCGAGATCGCTCGCATCCTGCTTCACAAGCGCGCCGACAAGCCGATGGCCGAACCGCTGCAGCAACTCACCATGCAGTCCGGCCTCGACCTGCTGCCGGACTGGGCTCGCCGCATGCACGGCCTGCCTGCGCCGCCGCTGCGCCCGCTGCTGCGCGCCGGCACCATGGGCGTCGCCCGCACGCTGCGGTGGGCGTTCGCCTAGGCCGATGTCTCAGACGTAGATCATCTTTCGCGTCATTCCGCCGTCGACCACGAACTCCGCCCCAGTCACGAAGCCACTCTCCGAGCTGAGCAGGAAGGCGGTCATCGCCGCCACGTCCTCCGGCCGTCCCACTCGGCCGACCGGATGCTGCGTCGCATCCGCCTCGCTCAACGGGTCGCCCGCGACATCGATCCAGCCGGGGCTGATGCAGTTCACCCGTATGTCCGGCCCCAGGCTGATCGCCAAGGCATGGGTCAGCGCTACCAAACCGCCCTTGCTGGCCGAGTAGCTTTCGGTGTTCGCCTCGCTCTGGTGCGCCCGCGTCGAGGCGACAGCAACGATGCCGCCCTTGGCCGCCCGCAGCATCGCCTCCCCTGCCCGCGCGAGCAGGAACAGAGCCGTCAGGTTTGTCGTCAGCACACCCGACCACTCCGCCAGCGTCAGCGCGGCGAGCGGCTTGCGCACCATGTAGCCGGCATTGCTGACGATCGCGTCCAGCCCTCCCTCTCGCGCCACAACGTCGGCGACCAGCGCCCCGATCTCCGTCTCATCCCCCACGTCGGCCAGCACCCCACGCAGCCCGGCGAACTCCTCGACCGGGTCACGGTCGACGCCGACCACGCGCCAGCCATCATGAGCCAGCCGTTGCGCGATCGCGCGCCCGATCCCGTGTGCCGCACCCGTCACGATCGCAACTTTCCCGTCCGGCATCTTTTCTCCTCTCTTGGCGTAACCGCGCCTGCCTGCTGTTCTGTCCCAACGAACGTCCCAGGAGACGCGCCATGGCCTTCATTACGCGCCGCACCGTCCTCGGTGCCGCCACCGCCGCCGCGCTGGCTTCCCGCGCCGGTGCGGCGGCGCCGGTCAAAATCGGGTCCAAGCTCGATACCGAGGCGGCCCTGCTCGGCACGATCGTCCTGCAGGTTCTCAAGGCCGGCGGGATCCCGACCGAAAGCCGCTTGCGCCTGGGGCCGACAAAGATCCTGCGGGCGGCAATCCTTTCGGGCGACGTCGACCTGTATCCGGAATACACCGGCAACGGCGCTTTCTTCTTCAACCAAGAGAGCAACCCGGCCTGGAAAAACGCCAGCGAAGGCTACGACCTCGTCCGCAAGCTCGACGCCGAGGCCAACCACCTCGCCTGGCTTGCCCCGGCGCCGGCCAACAACACCTGGGGCCTCGTGGTCAACGGCAGCGTCGCCGCCAAGGAGAAGCTGGCGACAATGGAAGACTTCGCACGCTGGGCCAACGCCGGCGGCGTGAAGCTCGCGGCATCGGCCGAGTTCGTCGAGAGCCCGGCCGCGCTACCCGCCTTCCAGGCCGCCTACGGCTTCAAGCTTTCGTCCAATCAGCTCGTGGTGCTCGCCGGCGGTGACACCGCGGCGACCGAGCGCGCCGCCGCCGAAGGCATCTCGGGCGTCAACGCCGCCATGGCTTACGGCACCGATGGCGCCATCGCCGCACTCGAGCTCCGCCTGTTGGACGACACCAAACACGCCCAGATGGTCTACGAGCCCAGCCCGGTCATCCGCCAGGCCGCGCTCGACGCCAATCCCTCCATACCCGGCCTGCTCGCGCCCGCCTTTGCCGCGCTGGACGGCGCGACGCTGCGCACGCTGAACGGCAAGATCGCGGTGGACGGGCAGGATGTCGGGACGGTCGCGTCGGCCTGGCTAAGAGAGAAGGGGCTGCTGAAGTAGGTGCGCCGGGTCCAGCTTTCGCTGCTCGTGGTAGCGGCGGCCGCGCTCGGCCTATTGCCGTTCCTGCGACACGCGCGGAACCGCCTGCTGTCCGGCCAATCGATCGACACTTATGTCGCGTTCGGCCTCTCCAGCCCGATCTGGACTCTTGGGCTCGGGCTCGGGCTCGGACTGCTGGTGCTGCCGCTAGTCTGGCCGACCACGCTGACGCGGTGGACGAGCCTGCTCGGCGCCGGAATTGCCCTGGCCGCCGCCGCCGCGATTGGGGCCGACGCGGCCGCCCACCTCACCGCTTCCGGGTCGCCGGCGGCACGCACCTCGCTTGGCTCTGGCGCATGGCTCTTCGCCGCCACGCTGCTGCTGCTCGCATCCGATACCGCGCGCCGGCTGCGGTTCGGCCTGGCTGGCCTAGTACCGGTGTTCGCCCCGCTCGTGGTGCTGGTCGGGCTCGGCACGCTGGCCCCGCTCTCGCTCTTGCGCGAATACGCCGTCCAACATGATGCCTTCCGGACTGCACTGGTGCAGCACGTCGGGCTGGTGCTCGGCGCGCTGGGTCCGGCATTGCTGATCGGCGTTCCGCTCGGCGTGGCGGCGCAGCGCTGGGCGGCATTACGCCGGGTCGCGTTTCCAGTGCTGAACCTGATCCAGACGATCCCGTCGATCGCTCTGTTCGGCCTGCTGATCGGCCCGCTCGCCTGGCTCGGGACGATTGTGCCAGGAGTTTCCGGCATCGGCGCCGTGCCTGCTATCCTCGCACTCGTGCTTTATTCCCTCCTGCCGATCGTACGGAACACGGTCGAGGGCCTCGACGGCGTGCCGCGCGCCGTCCGCACCGCCGCCCTGGCCATGGGCATGAGCCCGGCGCAAACCTTCTTCCAAGTCGATGCCACGCTCGCGCTCCCGGTCCTGCTCTCCGGCCTACGCGTCACCGCGGTTCAGGCCGTGGGGCTCGCCGCCGTGTCGGCGCTGATCGGCGCCGGCGGCTTGGGCGCCATCATCTTCCAGGGCCTGTTCGCCAACGCGCTCGACTTGGTCATCCTCGGCGCCCTGCCCGTCATCGCGCTGGCCGTCGCCGCCGATCTCGTATTCCGATTGCTGACCGCCTGGTCCCGCGCCGCCCTCGGCGGTGCCGCATGATCGCACTCGATCACGTCACTCGCCGCTACGAGGGCTTCTCCGCCGTCGAGGACGTCACGCTGACGGTCGCCGATGGCGAAATCCTCGTCCTGATCGGCACCTCCGGCTCCGGTAAATCCACCCTGCTGCAGCTGATCAACCGGTTGCAGGACCCGAGTTCCGGCACTGTCCGCGTCGATGGTGAGGACATCGCCGCCATCGCCCCCGAACAGCTCCGCCGCCGCATGGGCTACGTCATCCAGGGTGGCGGCCTGTTTCCGCACTGGACCGTGGCGCGCAACATCGCCACCGTGCCGCGCCTGCTCGGCTGGGATCGCGCCCGCATCGACGCCCGTGTCACCGAGTTGCTCGACCTGCTCCGGCTCGACGCCACCCGACTTCGCAACGCCTATCCGCACATGCTGTCCGGGGGCCAACAGCAGCGCGTCGGCGTCGCCCGCGCCCTGGCCGCCGGCCCCTCTATCCTGCTAATGGACGAACCGTTCGGCGCTCTAGACCCGGTCACCCGCGCCGAACTGCAGGCCGAAATCCGCCGCATCCACACCGAGACCGGCTGCACGGTCGTCTTCGTCACCCACGACATGGACGAGGCGCTCGGCCTGGCGACCCGCATCGCCGTGATCGACCGCGGCCGCCTGGTCCAACTCGGCACCCCGCTCGAATTGCTGACCCGGCCGGCCAGCGATCAGGTCGCCCACTTCATCGGCACCACCGATCGCGGCCTCAAGCTGCTCGCCGTCCAACGCGTCGGCGACCGGGTCCGCCCGGGTGAGCCCCCCCCCGGCGAGCCCGTGAGCGCGGAGCTCTCGTTGAGCAGCGCCCTGTCGGCAATGGTGACCCGGTCGCAAGACCGCCTCCCCGTCAGCGACCCGGACGGCGCCCCGCTCGGCACCATTCATCTCGCCGACCTCGTGGGGCCCCGATGATCGCGTTCGTCGCCCTGCTCGCGTTGCTGCTGCTGGCGACATTCGGCCTAGGCTACACCGCCCCGCTCTTCGCCGCCCTGTTCCCCGGCCTGGACAACCCGGTCTACCGGCAGGACGGCTTTCCGGCCCTGCTGCTCGGCCATGTCGAGATCGTCGCCGCGGCAAGCAGCATTGCCGTGATCCTTGGGGTCGCAACGGGGATCGCGGTCACGCGGCCGGCCGGCCGGGAGTTTCGCGGCTTGCTCGAGACGATCGCTGCCACCGGGCAGGCTTTCCCGCCGGTGGCCGTGCTCGCCCTGGCGGTGCCGGCGATGGGGTTCGGCGCCGAACCGGCCATCGTCGCGCTGGCGCTGTATGGCTTGCTGCCGGTGGTGCAGAACACGATCGCCGGGCTGGAGGGCACCCCGGCCGATGCCCGCATCGCCGCCGCCGGCATGGGCATGACACCGGCGCAGATCCTGCTGCGCGTCGAACTACCCTTGGCGGCGCCGGTCATCCTCACCGGCGTCCGCCTCAGCGTGGTCATCGGCATCGGCACGGCCGCGATCGCCTCCACGGTCGGCGCGCGGACGCTCGGCCTGCCGATCATCGTCGGCCTCAACGGCTCCAACACCGCCTATGTGCTGCAGGGCGCGATGCTGGTCGCGCTCCTCGCCGTCACCCTCGACCAGGGCTTCGACGCCCTGACGGCCGGCCTGACCCGGTGGCGTAGCGCCGCCTAGACGGCGATGTTAAACAGCACTTTATGCTGCGCTCCCTAATCACCGCTGCCACCGTCGCCCTGCTCGCCGCCGCCGCACAGGCGCGCACGCTCGATGTCGGCCCGGGGCAGCAATACCCGGCCCCGTCCGCCGCCGCCGCCGCCCTGCAACCGGGCGACACCATCGCCATTCATCCCGGCCGCTACGTGGATTGCGCGGTGATCGCCAAGAACGACGTCACCGTCGAAGGCGTCGGCAGCGCCGAGCAGGTGGTCATGACCGACAAGGCCTGCGAGGGCAAAGCGCTGCTGGTGGTCCGCGGCGAGAACGTCACGATCCGCAATCTGACCCTCGCCAACGTCCGTATCTCCGACGACAACGGCGCCGGCATCCGGGGTGAAAGCCGGTCGATCCTGGTCGACGGAGTCCGCTTCATCGGCAACCAGAACGGCATCCTGTCGGGCACCGAAGGCGGCTCGATGACCATCCGCAACTCGCTGTTCGAGCGCAACGGCTTCTGCGGCGCCGCCTGCTCGCACGGCGTCTATGTCGGCCGGCTCGACCTTGTCCGCATCGAGAATTCGCGCTTCTTCGACACGCAGCAGGCCCACCACATCAAGTCTCGTGCCGCCCGCACCGAAGTCGTCGGCTGCGACATCCAGGACGGACCTCGCGGGACCGCAAGCTACGAGATCGAGGCGCCCAACGGCGGCAGCGTCCTCGTGCGCAACAACATCATTGCGAAAGGCCCTAACTCGGAGAACCACACCGCAGCCATCATGATCGGCTCCGAAGGCGTCACCCATCCGACCCGGGAGATCGTCGTCCAGGACAATGTGTTCCGGAACGACGGCAGCTACCCGACCATCTTCGTCGACAACCTCACCACCACCGCGGCACAACTGTCCGGCAACAGGATCTCCGGCAACGGCCCCGTCCGCCCGCTCAAGGGCGACGGTAAGGTCGTGGCCAGCCCATGAAACACATAGCGCTCGCCATCGCCCTGCTGCTGCCGGCCACGACCGCGCTGGCCGCCCCGTTCGACACCTACGAACTGATCATGTGGCAGGAGCGCACGCCCGCCCAACTCGAGGGCCTCAAGCAACTCGGCTTCACCGGCACCAAGCTGCGCGCCACCGGCGGCACCATCGACCCGGCCGAACTCGCCACCCACGTCGCCTCCGGCCTGCCCTGGTTCCTCGAGAACGTCGCCACCGATTTCTACGCGCCCTACCATCGCTACACGCCCGGCAAATCCGTCACCTGGTTGTTCGACGCCGCCAAGGCTCGGCGCCGTCAGAACCCGGCCGACACAGGCGTCTTCATCCGCGAACCCAGCCTCTCCGACCCGGCCTGGCAGACGCGAATCGCCGACCGCCTCGCTGGGCTCGTCGCGGCGCAATCCCGCTACCATCCGCTGTATTACAACCTGGCCGACGAAGCCGGCATCGGTGACCTCACCGCCGCGTGGGATGCCGACCTCTCGCCCGTCTCGCTCGCCGCCTTCCGCGAGTGGCTGCATGGGCAATACCCGAGCCTTGGCGCCCTCAACACGGAATGGGGCACAGATTTCTCGGCGTGGGACGCGGTGCAGCCGATGCTGACCGACGCCGCCCTGGCCCGCACTGACGGCAACTACGCCGCCTGGGGCGACTTCAAGCAGTTCATGGACATCGCCTTCGCCAGCGCCGTCCATGCTGGGACGGAGGCGTTGCACCGGGCCGACGCATCGGCCCGCGCCGGGCTGGAGGGCGGGCAGTTGCCGGGTTGGGGTGGCTACGACTACTTCCGGCTCGCCCCGGCGGTCGATGTGCTGGAGATCTATGACGAGGCCAACAACGTCGCGATCGCGCGCGCGGCCAGTCCGAACACGATCATCCTACGCACCAGCTTCAGCGCCGGCGACGGGCCGGAAGCCTGGCGCAACATGCTGCAGGGCGGCCGTGGCACCGTCGTCTGGGACGAAGGCGACCAGGTCGTCCACCCCGACGGCAGCCCGGCCCCACGCGGCGCCGAACTCTCCCGCCTGGCAAGCGCCATCCGCGCCGTCGCGCCCACCATCCTGGCCAGCCAACCCGACCGCGACCCGGTCGCCGTCCTGGTGTCGCAATCCAGTTTCCGCGTGCAGTGGTTGCTTGATCGCCGCAATGGAACGGGGTGGTCCGACCGCGATGCCGGCCGCGAATATGAGGACAATGCCTGGCGCGCCGGCCGTCGCGAGGCGTTGCAGCGGCTCTCCGCACTTGGCGTCCAGCCTCACCTGCTGTCGTCCGCGATGCTGGAAGCCGGCGCCCTGGCGCACGACGGGATCCGGGTGTTGTTCCTGCCCGACGTGCTGTCGCTCTCCGATGCCGAGATCACCGCCATCCGCGCCTTTGCCGTCGCCGGTGGTACCGTTCTCGCCGACACCGAGCCGGGTCTGTTCGACGGTCACGGCCGGCGACGCGGTGCCGCTCCGCTCGGGGACCTGGCCAAAGTGTCCGAAACGGTGATGCGCCGCGGCGGCATCGCCGACACCGCACAACTCGACGCGCTGGCCGGTCTGCTGACATCGGCCGGCACCCCGCCGCGCGCCGCCTTCCGCGCGCCGAACGGCAGCCGCGCCACCGGGATCGAAGCGCGCTGGTTCCGCGGTGACGGCGGGCTCATTCTCTCGCTGCAGGCGACGGCCCCCTATGCGGCGGCGTCTCGCATTGCGATCGAGATGACCGGCCTGACCGCCATCCGTGATCTCCGCGCCGCCGGCCCGGCACTCACCGGCGAGACGAACGTCGCCCTTGATCCCGCGGACCCATCGGTCGTCCGACTGACAGGCCCGTCACCTATCGAGCGCTGAATCGCGTCAACCGGGCTTTGATCTCGACCTCGCATCTATACCACTGACCGGCACGACGATACCTGACCTGCACCCGCGACCCGAGCACCCGACCGGTCATGGCGCTCGCGACGTCCGACGACACGAACAGCTCCCGGTCGCCGATCGACTGCAGAATGTCCGTTGGTCGCAAACCAGCTAGTAGCGCCGGGCTACCCTTGGCGATGCTGAGCACCGTCAGCCCGGCAACCCGCCCGCGCCGGCCGTTATCTGCTTGCAACGTCTTGACGCCGAGCCATCCCTGCACCCGCGGCGCCGGCGGCGGGTGCTCGACCACGGGCTCCGGCGCAATCGGCGGCGGGAGCCGGGACTCCACTAGAAAATCCCGCACCAACCCGGCCAGCCCGGTCAGATCGTGCAGCACGGCGGGCGCGAACGCCGCCGAGCTGGTCGAGTAGGTCGCGACGGTTCCCAAAGTATAGCCGCCGGGATCAATGAGCGGCACGCCGGCATAGGACCGCAAGCCCGGCTCGCCGCGCACCATCGCGTGGTGCCAGAAGCGCGGATCGGCCGACCCATCGGGCACCAGCAACGGTGCCTTGCTCCGCACCACGGCGTCGCAAAAGCTATATTCACGGTTGGTTTGGGTTCCCGAGAACCCGAATGCGCCCCTGAACCAAACCCTTGCCTCGTCAACGAACGACACCGCGGCGTGGGTCGCGGCGAAGCTGCACGCCGTCTGCTGCGAAAGGCGCGAAAGCCCCTCGATTTCGTGGGGAGCGAGGGTGCTATAAGTGTGCAGAACGGCAAGCCGCGCTTCCTCGATGACGGTCTCGAGCGATTTAGGCGTCACTACCGATTGCAACTGACGCATGCCCAAGCCGACGGCCCCATGAACGCAACTAACAATTGCAACCTACTCACGCCGCTGCCGGCCAGCAAGGAATGAACACGGCGATTATTTCAAATTTTGAGGAATATGCGGCAGCGGGAAAAATGGTGACGCACGACAGCGCCTCCCTTAGGATCGCGACGTGAATAGTCTCGCTCCCGCGAAGGCGCGCCTATCGATAGAGGTCGTGCACGATCTCGTCTGCCCGTGGTGCTACCTCGGCGTGCGTCGCCTGTTCCGAACCATGCGCCGTCGGCCGGACCTGCTGTACGAGCTCACATGGCGGCCGTTCCTGCTCAATCCGGACATGCCGCGGCTGGGCATGACCCGGGCGGACTACGTGATTCGCAAGTTCGGCGGCGAGGATCGCGCCCGGCGGCTTTATGCGTCAATTACCGAGATCGGCGACGCCGAAGGGGTGTCGTTCCGCTTCGACCGGATTCGCCGCACGCCGAGCAGCGTCGATGCGCACCGGCTGATCCGCTGGGCGACGCCGCTGGGCCGTTCGACAGAGATCGCCGAAGCCTTGTTCGCCGCGCATTTCTCAGATGGCTACGACATCGGCGATCATGCGGTGCTGCGCGCGATCGCCGGATCGTGTGGCTTGGACGCGGCACAAGCGGCGACGTTCCTGCGCAGCGAGGACGACACTGACGCCGTCCACGCCGATAATCTGCGCGCGCATCGGCTGGGCATCAACGGCGTGCCCTGCTTCGTCGTGGCGGGCCGTCACGCCATCGCCGGCGCGCAGGAACCCGACGTCATCGAACGCTTGCTCGACGTCGCGGCTGTCGAGACGCTGGACTGACACACCCGGCTTGGTCATCCAGCGGTTTGTTAACGATCGGCATGGCACTATGCTGCCGGCTATCTTCTTAGGATCTTACCCATGCTGAGACGCGCCGCACTCGTGGCTGTAATCCTTGCCCCGACCCTTCCGTTGGTCGCCCGGGCTCAGGTTTCGCCGGACCGGGCCACCGTGTTGCAGCAGCAGATCCAGGACTGGCTGCAGGACACCTTTGGCACGACAAAGAAACCCGTCCGCGTGACCGCAGGAGCCGACCATTTCGATCTGGCGGTCCCGCTCGGCGACGCACCTGATGCCCCGGTGCTGACGGGCAAGATGACGGATGCCGGCAGCGGGCGTTGGGCGATCGACGACATCTCGGTCCCGTCTCCGAGCGTGTTCCATTATCGGCTTCCCCCAGCCAAGACGCCCGGCGCCCCGCAGGGGGAGATCACCAGCACATTGACGGTCGGTAGTCAGCAACAGCACATCCTATTCGACCCGACATTCGCCACCCCGTCGACGTCCACGTCCACGTCCACGATCAAGGACATGTCGATCACGACGGCAGGCACGAACCTGACCCAACTGACTCATATCGACGGCGGCACCGGCACGGCGACGGTGACGCCGATCGCCGACGGCCGGGTCGATGTTGCGATCAACTCGGCACTGGATGGCTACACCATCAAGATGTCGGCGGGTCCCGCGGCGCAGCCGGTTTCCATTGCGATGGGTAAGGTGTCCGTCATCGGCAACCTCGCCGGTGTCTCGCGCGACCGGGCAATGCAACTCGCTCACCAGCTTTCCGAGAAACCATCCGGCACGGCCCCGAATGGAGACAAGACGGCAGCGCTGCTGGCCGTACTGACCGATCTGGCCCATGGCGTGTCACTCGACGAGAAGGCGGAGGACCTCACCGTCTCCACGCCGAACATCACCGGCATGCTCAAGCTGCTGTCGATCGGTCTTACCTCGACGAGCGAGGCTGGTAAGCTGCAGGCAAGAATGCCGTTGGCCGCCCAGGGGCTCGCTCTGCCTGACATGGGATTGGGAAACATGGCCACGCTGATCCCGACCAGGCTGGCGTTGACGCCGTCGATCGGCGCCGTGCCCACCGACGCCATGATCCGCATCGCCCGCAAGCTTTCTGCCAAGCAGGACCCTGGCGACGACGACGTCGCCGCGCTGTTCAGCCAAGGACCCATCACGGCCGGGATCGAGGATCTGAGCCTAGACATGGCCGGGGCCAGCTTCACCGGCAGCGTCAACACACTCGTCACCTCGCCGGCCAAGTTCAGCGGAACAGGCAAGATCACCGCCGTCGACATCGACAAGCTGCAGCAGGCGATGGCCGCGGACCCGCAGACCGCGCAGTTCGCGCCGGTGGTGATCTTCCTCAAGGGCATCGGACGGTCGGAGCAAAGCCGGCTGGTATGGGACATAATCTATAACGACGGACGTCTGCTGGTGAACGGGCAGGACATGGCGGCTTTGATGGGTCCGCCGGCACAACCCGCACAACCCGCACAACCGGCGCAGCCCGCGCGTCCTCGCCCAGCACGGCCAGCGCCCGCCCGCCCGTGAGTCACGCTGCCGCACAGCCGCGGCGCTTCCGGCACAAAAGCAAACGTGGTAGCGGAACGCGGCTTTCAGGTGCGCACAGGTCGTGAATTTGTCGGTATCTCGAATCGTCGGAACCATGCGTCTGACGACCCTGCTTGCATCGAGTTCGTTCGCCGCCCTGCTCCTGGCACCTCCTGCCCGGGCGCAATTGCTGGACCAATTCCTACCCACTGACGTCAACGGCGTCGGCGCGGAGCCAGACATTACCGTGACGTCGCGACGGCGCTCCGACTATGACACTGGCGGCATCCGCGCCGGTGGTTATGTCATCCGCCCGCGGCTGAGCGAGGCATTCGGCTATGAGAGCAACGTGCTCGGTCTCTCCAAGCCGGTCGGAAGCTCGCTGATCAACACTACCGGTGGCTTCGATGCCGCTTCCGACAATTCGCGAGGTAATTTCAGCCTCGGCACCACCGTCGCCGACACGCGATACATCGACCTGCCAAATCAATCCTTCACCAATTGGAACGCTCAGGCCGCCGGAACCTACAATATTGGGCAGGACATCGCGTCCGTGTCGCTCACACACGAGCGGCTAAACCAGACTCAGCGCGACCTGGATGTGCCGCAACTGGCTGCGCCGCTCGCATTCGAGGTGGACACGCTCCGCCTCGGCTACCGCGCCGCTTTTAGCCGCCTGTCGCTCATGCCGACCCTTGAAGCGGCTCGATACCGTTATGACAGCGGCTTCTCCGGGACATCGATCTACGATCAAAGCTACCGAAACCGTAAAACGCTGACACCGGGCGTTTCTGCCGCCTACGAGTTCGCGACCCGGCGCAGCGTAGTTGTCGTCGTCCGCAACACGGCGGCCTGGTATTCGAACACCAACGCGGCGACCCCCAAGCGGGACTTCAACGACGTCCTGTTCCTGACCGGGCTCGATTACGACCTTAACGGCTATCTGCGTTTCCGCGCCTTCATCGGCTACGAGAGCCGGACATTCTCTTCGGCGGCGTTCAAGACCATTCAAGCGCCAATCGCGGAATTGAGCCTTATCTACAACCCCACCCCGGTCACGACCGTGACCAGCACATTGTCGCGGCGCATCTAGGACTCCGCCGACGAGACTACCGCCAGTTCGACGACCCTCTCGGCCCGCCTGCGCGTCGATTACGAGCTCAAACGCAACATAATCCTGACAACGACCGCAAACGTGGCCCGTAACGACTACGCAATCGGTGGGTCACAGCTTCAATACGGTGGCGGCGTGGGCGCCACATACCTCCTGAATCGCTACGCTGCCGTCCGCGCGACCTATGATGCATTTGCCCGAACCAGCAGCAACCCCATCCTTCTCAATTTGAGTGGCCTTGCTGCCGCCAGCAACTTTGCCGACCACATCGTCCAATTACAGTTGCGGTTGGCCCTGTAGAGGCCAGGCTCTCTATAATATCTGTATGATGCAGATTTGACTTATCAGAAGCGCAAAAAGGCGAAATGATGACACTCGGTCGATGGTCACTCATCGGCTCAAAATCATAAATATCGAGGAAGCAGTGTCGGACTTTTCCGCTGATAAAATCGGTTTCATCGTCCCAAACGCGCGCGGTGCATTCCCGAACACTGACCGGAGCGAACCTCGTTCAATCACACTCGAGCGCGGTTTCGCCGGCGCGATCGCGGTAGGCTTGGCGTTCTGGTTTGTCGTCGCCTACCTCATCTGGGGCCGATAAAGCCGAGAGGGCTAGTCGGCATCCGGCGAGGCAAAACGGCCGAGCGCGGTCATAACCAGGATGCGCAGGTCAAGCGCCAGTGACCAGTTGCGGACATACCATAGGTCCTTGTCGACGCGTTCCAGAGCTTTTTCCATGGTGGCGACCTCGCCGCGTGACCCGGTGATCTGCGCCCAGCCGGTGATGCCGGGCTTCACTCGGTGGCGGATCCGATAGCCTTGAACGGCTTCGAAATAGTAGTTGCCGTCCACCTTCATGTGGGTGGCGTGGGGTCGTGGTCCGACCAACGACATCTCGCCCCGTAACACGTTCAGAAGCTGCGGTAATTCGTCGATGCTCGTGCGCCGCAACACACGTCCTACCCGGGTGACCCGGGGATCGCGCATCAAGGTCCGTGCCTCGCCCGTGAGGTCGCCGCGTTCGTGATACATCGTGCGGAATTTCAGGATTCGCGTTGGCTTGCTCGCCAGACCGAAGCGCCACTGCCGGAACAGGACCGGCCCAGGCGACTCCAGCTTTATCGCCACGGCGGCGCAGATCAGGACGGGGGCGATGACCGGGGTTATCCCCACCACCACCAGAACGTCCAGGGAGCGTTTCAGGATACAGCGCCAATCACTGATCGGATTGGGCAATAACGGCAGAAACGGCGGGTGTTGCGTCGCGTGCACGCCGCCCGCCATGAGCGATGACGCCGTGGAAGTCGCAAATCCGATACAAACCATCGTCGGCGTGTCGCTCAGCGCGAAGCACACGCTTTCGACGGTGGTCTCGTTGCACCCCACGATCACGACCTTATCGATCATCCCGCACGTCGCCATCAGTTCGAGGCGGTGCATCTCAACAGCATCGGTAGGGTCAAACCGGGCAACGACGAGATGCGTACCCTGCCCCGATAACATCTCGCTCATCATGTGCGCGCTCGACGCACCTCCGACGACAGCAACCGTTGGTTGAATGGCGCGCAACGTGATGCGGCGTAGCGCCGGGATCGGCAGTGCCCGTGCCGCAAACGAGAGGGTGGCCGAGAGGCTGATCCAAATCGCGATCCACGGCAGAAATTCGCCTGTCTTGGCGATGCCGCCGACCAGTGCCGTGGTGACCAGCACCATGACACCGGCCGCGACGATCGCCATGGCAGCTCGACGGGCGACGGTGCCGACCGTCACGCGCTGAAAGCTCGTGGTTGGGCGAGCACCCCGGCGAATCAGCAGCGCCAATCCGGAACCGACCACCGCGATTCCGGCGGTTTCCATCACATTCGGCAGCAGCATCGAACCGGTTACCAGCCCGACGATCATGACCTGCAAGGCGTCGATACATGCCACGATGAAGCGCATTGCCGCATAACCGCGGGAGAAGGTGACGGGACGGTCGGCTAGCTCCGGATTCGACATGAAGCTGCGAAGCAGCGCGTCTTGCCTAATCTCACCGGTTCCGTCCATGATCTAGTTTCCATAAATCGTATATATAAATAGACGGTTTTTTGGGAAAAGCCAAGCTGTTTACTGCTCTAGGTTGTGTTATGATGCCGATGTGCCGTAACGGCGTGCAATGCGACAAAAATGGCGCAGCGCGCTTCACGGCCACCAATCCAGGGCGTGGAGCTTGCACCGTTGCCGGACATGACACCTTCGAGGGACGATCGGGCCATTGCCGATCTACGATCTGCGCCGGGCTCGAGCGGAGCTGCGCCGCGGCTTCCCTTTGCCGGAAAGGTCGCCCTCGTCTCCGACTCCCTATCGGCTTATGGCGGCGCCGAACGGGTCATTGAGCAGATCCTTCAAGTGTTTCCGCAGGCAGACATCTTCACCGTCATGGACGCCCTGCCGCCGGGTGACCGCGGCTTTCTCGGTGGTCGAAAGCTTGCGACGTCGTTCCTCAACCGGCTGCCGGGCGGTCGTCGCTTCTACCGGCAGTTGCTCTCGCTCTGGCCATTGGCCGTCGAGCAGTTCGACGTCACCGCCTATGATCTGGTCATCAGCAGTCATCACAGCGTCGCTTATGGCGTCCTGACCCACCCCGATCAGGTCCATGTCGCTTACGTGCATTCGCCGATGCGCTATGCGTGGGATCTACAGCACGAATATCTGCGCGAAGCTGGCCTGGATCGGGGCATCAAGGGTTGGATCGCGCGTCGCATGCTGCACTCCGCCCGCCTGTGGGATTTTTGTGCCGCACAGCGGCCCGACGCGATGGCGGCGAACTCGGCCTTTGTCGCGGCCCGGCTCCGCCGCCTGCATGGCCGGACCTCGACCTGTATTCATCCTCCGGTCGCCGTCGAGTGCTTCCCGCCGCCGGTGCCGACCGTCGATCGCGAACCGTTCTACCTCTCGGTCGGACGGCTCGTTCCCTACAAGCGCACCGAGTTGGTGATGCGCGCGTTCGCACGCTTGGATCGCCCGCTGAAGATCGTCGGTACCGGTCCGGACCTGGCGCGTCTGCGCGGGATTTGTCCCCCGAATGTCGAGTTGCTTGGTAGCCTTCCCACCCCGGAGGTTCATCGCCTGATGGCGACGGCACAGGCCTACGTCTTCGCCGGCGTCGAGGATTTCGGCATCACGGCGGTCGAAGCGCAGGCTGCCGGCACCCCTATCCTGGCCTATGGCCGCGGCGGTCTGGCAGAAACGGTTCGAGACGTCAGCCAACCAAACCCGACCGGCCTGTTCTTCCACGAGCAGTCGGAGGAGGCGATTATCGATGCCGTCCAACGCTTCGAGCGCCCGGAAACGCGCGCCCTGCTGACGCCCGCCCACTGCATCGCCAATGCGGCCGCATTCTCCTCCGCCCGCTTCCGCGACGAGTTCGCCGACTGGATCGACGACATTATGGCGGACCTGCACCGGGCGCGGGCGACGCGGACGGGTGCCGGCGTTCGCCAGAAAAGTTTTGCATGAGGCCGCCCGTCAATCGGCTAGAACCTCCATCGCTCCCGGCCACGGAAACCGGATGTTGTGCGCCTCGAGCCTGGCCTGCACCACGACCAGGCCACCGGACTTGATCATCCACTCGAGGCGGTAGTCGCGATACTCCCGCCTCCTGGCGCCACTGACGTACATCTCCGACGCCGCCGCCATCTTGGCCGCCGCTCCATCGAACTCGCGGAACGTCGCCGCGATCAACGGCCCATCGGTCCAGCCGGTGCCGAAATCAGCCGGTAATTCGACATCGAACGCGACACCCTTCTCACGCAACGTGACCTTTACTTTCTGCGCGCAGGATGAGAGCGGATGTTCCTACAGCAGCATCATTCCTCCGTGGCCGCCCTCGGCGGCCTGATTGCCGTTGATAGGACCCTGTCACCTTGGACTCCGCACTAGACCGGCAAAGCACGGCAAAGCATGCCGTTCCGACGCTCGCGATGGCCGTCGCGGCCGGCCTCGCCGTCGCCAACATCTACTACAATCAACCGATGCTCGGGATCATGGAGCAGGAGATGCCGGGCGGCATCACCGGCTTTATTCCGACCGCGACCCAACTCGGCTTCGCGATCGGCATCGTTTTCCTCGTCCCACTTGGCGACATCGTCGAGCGACGACGCCTGATCGTCATCCAGTTTGCCGCCCTGGCTGTCGCGCTCGTCGCCGCGGCAATCGCGCCGACGGCCGGGCTCGTTGCGCTCGCATCGCTGTTCGTCGGCGTTTGCGCGACCGTGGCGCAGCAGATCATCCCGCTGGCCGCCCATCTCGCCGCACCGGACAAGCGTGGGGCGACGGTCGGCACCGTGACGGCCGGCGTGCTGTGCGGCATCCTGCTCAGCCGCACGCTCGCCGGCGCG
>JBPBQE010000411.1:0-24143 GCA_050954595.1 Janthinobacterium lividum
CATTGCCCAAGTTGCAATACAGACAGCAACGAGTGCGGCAGGACGTATGTCTTCTGCCCGGTCGTCGTTTGTTTCACCCGCTAAGGATAGTTTTCTCTAGGCCGAAGTGGGTTGCAAGCTGGACTCCTTTGTGGACTGGACGGCCATAAAAAGGACGTTTTCCTTATTGGGCACGTCGGCCTTGCGTTTATTGCGGTGCAGCGTATCGTCATTGTCATCGATGACAACGAAACTCACCACGCACCCAGAAGGCCCCCGCGTCGAAGCGGCGCTCGTGTATCGGGACGGCGATATGCCGGACCGATGGTTGGTCGAGGCGCCGGACCACCAAATGGCGGAAGAGGCGTTCAGCGGACCGAATGCGTGCCGTAATGCGCTAGAATTCGCGCACCGGCGTTACGGTTCGGCGCGGTTCTTCGCCAACTGAGCTTCGACTTGCGTCGCTAGGCGCTCGATGTGTCGGTCTTTGATGCCGAGGGTGCGGAGGCCGTCGCGAGTCTGGAATAAGTAGTCGGCGGAACTGCCCAGGGTGCCGGCGGCGCGGGCGAGGCGGTCGACGATATCGGCTTCGGTGATGGCGCCAGTATATTGTGTGGCAGCGCGGTTGATGGTGAAGGCGATGGCGTGACCGTACGGGATGCCATCGGCGCCGCGCAGGGTGACCCAGCGCGGGGTGTAGCTGCCGGCGAGCATCTCGCGGCACCATAAGAGAGCAAGTTCGGTTTCCAGCGCGGTGTCGGCGATGAGGAAGGCTGCGCCGGCGCAGGCGCCGCCGCGGTCGAGGCCGAGGACGAGGCCGGGCAGTTCGGGGGTGCCGCGGCCGGCGGCGGTGGAGAGGCAGAAGGAGCGGTGCCAGCCGTGGAGGCGGGCGAAGCGGCGCTCGAGGAAGTCCATGGCCGGGTTCCAGATGAGGGAACCGTAGGCGAAGACCCAGATGCCGGGGGCAGCGTCGCCCGGTAGCGGGGCAGGGCGGGCGGCGAGGGTGGCGGCGAGCGAGGCGGCGCGTTCCTCGGGGGTGAGACGGATCAGGCCGGGAATGCCGTCGCCGATCATGCGGTCGAGGCCGCCGTCGAGAAGCATGGCCCGCGTTATGACTGGCTGGATCGGGATGGTCGGGGTGCGCGTCATCAACCGATCTATTCGCACATGCGGGAGAACTTCGTCACGGGTCTGTTCGTTGCATCGCGACAGGTTGCGGCGCAGAGTCCGTGACGATCATAGGTGGGCCACTTCGTCCGGGACCGCGTTTGGCCGGGCGGGCCTTGCCAAGGGGACCAATATGTCGGCTGCACAAAACGATTTACTCGGGGCCGAGCCCGCAGACACGAACATCGATACGCTGTGCATCGACACGATCCGCACGCTGTCGATGGATGCGGTGCAGAAGGCCAAGTCGGGGCATCCAGGGACGCCGATGGCGTTGGCGCCGGTGGCGTATACGCTGTGGCAGGACATGCTGCGCTACGACCCGGCGGATCCGTCATGGCCGGGTCGGGACCGGTTCGTGCTGAGCGTCGGGCATGCGTCGATGCTGCTGTATTCGCTGCTGTTCCTGTCTGGGGTGAAGAAACTCGGGCAGCATGGGCCGCTGAACGAGGCGGCGGTGACGCTGGAGAACATCAAGCAGTTCCGGCAGTTGAGCAGCGTGACGCCGGGGCATCCGGAGTACCGGTTTACGTCGGGCGTGGAGACGACGACGGGGCCGCTGGGACAGGGTGTGTCGAACTCGGTCGGCATGGCGATGGCGCAGCGCTACATGGCGTCGCGCTACAACAAGCCGGGGTACGACCTCTACGACTACCGCATTTATACGCTGTGCGGTGACGGCGACATGATGGAGGGGGTGTCGAGCGAGGCCGCGAGCGTGGCCGGGCACCTGAAGCTGTCGAACCTGGTTTGGATCTACGACAGCAATCACATCACGATCGAAGGCTCGACCAACCTGGCGTTCAGCGAGGATGTGGGGGCGCGGTTCCAGGCTTATGGCTGGAACGTGCGGCATCTCGAGGATGCGAACGACACCACGGCGTTGCTCCAAGATCTCCAGGAAGCGGAGATGGTCCACGACAAGCCGACGATGATCATCGTGCACAGCGTGATCGGGTATGGCGCGCCGAAGAAGCAGGGCACGCGTGAGGCGCATGGTGAGCCGCTGGGTGATGAGGAAATCAAGGCGGCCAAGCGGTTCTATGGTTGGCCGGAAGATGAGACGTTCCGGGTGCCGGAGGGGGTGCGGGCGCATTTCGACAAGAAGCTCGGGGCGCGCGGGTCCAAGCTGCGGCACGAGTGGATGGCGATGCTGGAGCGGTATCGCGCCGAGTATCCGGAGTTGGCGGCCGAGATCGACATGATCGATCAGCATGGGCTGCCGGATGGGTGGGACAGCGAAGTTCCGGTGTTCCCGGCGGATGCGAAGGGGATCGCGTCGCGGGATTCGTCGCAGAAGGTGCTGAACGCGATCGCCAAGCGAGTGCCGTGGTTGATCGGCGGGGCGGCGGATCTGGCGCCGTCGACGAAGTCGAACCTGACGTTCGAGGGGGCGGCGAGTTTCGAGTCCAGCGATTATGCGGGGCGGAATCTGCATTTCGGCATTCGCGAGCATGCGATGGGCAGCATCTGCAATGGCATGGCGCTGGCCGGGCTGCGGGCGTACGGGTCCGGGTTCCTGATCTTCAGCGACTACATGAAGCCGCCGATCCGTCTTGCGGCGATCATGGAGCTGCCGGTCATCTACATCTTCACGCATGACAGCATCGGCGTCGGTGAAGATGGGCCGACGCATCAGCCGATCGAGCAGCTGATCGCGCTGCGGGCGATTCCGGGGATGATCGTGTTGCGGCCGGCGGACGCCAACGAGGTGGCCGAAGGCTGGCGGGTAGCGATGCGCGAGCACGACAAGCCGGTGGCGTTCGCGTTGAGCCGGCAGGCGCTGCCGACGTTCGACCGGACGAAGTATGCGTCGGCGGAGGGTGTCGCCAAGGGCGCCTACGTGATGGCGAGCTGCGAGGGAAAGCCGGACGTGATCCTGATCGGGACGGGGAGCGAGGTGTCGCTGTGCGTCGGGGCTTACGAGAAGCTCACTGAAGAGGGGGTCAAGGCGCGGGTGGTATCGATGCCGAGCTGGGAATTGTTCGAGGACCAGGACGAGGCGTATCGCGAGAGCGTGCTGCCGAGCGAGGTGCCGGCGCGGCTGGCGGTCGAGCAGGGGTCGAGCATGGGCTGGGACCGGTATGTCGGGCCGAAGGGCAAGGTGATCGGGATGCACACGTTCGGGGCGTCGGCGCCGGCATCGGCGTTGATGAAGAAGTTCGGGTTCACGCCCGAGGCGGTGCTGGAAACGGCGCGCGGCCTGGCCAAGGGAGCCAAGTGATGAACGTAATCAACAAGCCCGGCGATATGGCGACGGGCAATGCGTTGAAGCAGATGGAAGCCTATGGGCAGAGCCCGTGGCTGGACTTCATCCAGCGCAGCTTCATCGGGCCGAAGCTGCAGGAGATCATCGATCGGGACGGGTTGAAAGGCATCACGTCCAACCCGGCGATCTTCGAAAAGGCGATGGGGTCCGGCACGGATTACGATGACGGGTTCAAGGCGCTCGCCGAGAAGGGCGACATGGATGCGCTCGACATCTACGAGGCGCTGGCGGTGCAGGACATCCAGGCGGCGTGCGACATGATGCTGCCGGTGTACGAGGCGACCGGTAAGGTCGACGGGTACGTCAGCATCGAGGTGTCGCCGTATCTGGCGCTGCACACGGATGAGACGATCGCGGAGGCGCGGCGGCTGTGGAAGTGGGTCGACCGCAAGAACCTGATGGTCAAGGTGCCGGGCACCGATAAGGGCGTAGCGGCGATCCAGACGTTGATCAGCGAGGGGATCAACATCAACGTCACGCTGTTGTTCGCGCAGAAGGCGTACGAGGCGGTGGCGGAGGCGTTCATCGCCGGGCTGGAGACGCGGGCGGGCAAGGGCGAGAGCGTGGCGGACATCGCCAGCGTGGCGAGCTTCTTCGTGAGCCGGATCGACGTGGCGATCGACAAGAAGATCGACGAGCGGGTGACGGCCGGGGAGACCGGGTTGAAGGCGCTGCGCGGGAAGATCGCGATCTTCAACGCGAAGATGGCGTATCAGCATTATTTGGGGCAGGTGGCATCGCCGCGGTGGGAGAAGCTGGCCGCGGCTGGCGCGCAGCCGCAGCGGTTGCTGTGGGCGAGCACGGGGGTCAAGGACAAGGCGTATAGCGACGTGCTGTATGTCGAGGAGCTGATCGGGCGGGACACGGTCAACACGATCCCGCCGGCAACGATGGACGCGTTCCGTGACCACGGGTCGTTGCGGGAGAGCTTGGTCGAGGATGTCGAGGGCGCCAAGAAGGTGCTGGCCGACGCCGAGACGGCCGGGTTGGACCTGGACGGGGTGACGAAAGAACTGGTGGTGGACGGCGTCAAGCTGTTCGCCGATGCGGCGGACAAGTTGCTGGGTGCGGTGGCGGTTAAGCGGGCCACGATGTTGGGCAAGACGGTCGCGACGATGTCGGCCAAGTTGCCGGAGACGCTGCAGAAAGCGGCGGACGCGGCGGCGAAAGAGTGGTCGAGCAAGGGCACGCTGCGCGATCTCTGGGCGGGCGATGCGTCGGTTTGGACGGGCGCCGACGAGGGCAAGTGGCTCGGGTGGCTGCATGTCGTCGATGCCATGGTGACCGAGTTGCCGACGCTGCAGGCGTTCCAGGACAAGGTGAAAGCCGGCGGCTTCACGGATGTGCTGCTGCTGGGAATGGGCGGGTCGAGCCTGGGGCCGGAGGTGTTGGCGAAGACGTTCGGCAAGCAGGCCGGGTTCCCGACGCTGCACATCCTGGACAGCACCGACCCGGCGCAGATCATCTCGCTGCGGGCCAAGGTCGATCCGAAGACGACGCTGTGCATCGTGAGCAGCAAGTCGGGCAGCACGCTCGAGCCGAACATCTTCAAGGCGTATTTCTGGGACGAGACGACCAAGGCGGTCGGTGGACCCGCGGGCAAGCATTTCGTGGCGGTGACGGACCCGGACTCGAAGATGCAGAAGGTGGCCGAGGGCGACCAGTTCGGGGACGTGTTCTTCGGCGACAAGACCATTGGCGGTCGGTACTCGGTGTTGTCGAATTTCGGCATGGTGCCGGCGGCGGCGATGGGGCTGGACCTGAAGGCATTCATCGAGGCGACGCAGCTGATGGTGCGGTCGTGCGCTACGGGGACGCCGCCGGCGGCCAATCCGGGGGCCAAGCTGGGGTTCATCCTGGGCGAGGCGGCGAAGGTTGGGCGTGACAAGGTGACGATCTTCGCGTCGCCGGGGTTGGCCGATGTCGGTGCGTGGCTCGAGCAGTTGCTGGCGGAGAGCACGGGCAAGATCGGCAAGGGCATCGTGCCGGTGGATGGCGAGCCGATCGGGGCGCCGGGCGTGTATGGCGACGATCGGGTGTTCGCGTATCTGAAGCTGGCCGGCGAGAGCGGGCTGGATGCGCAGGTGGCGGCGCTGGAAGAAGCTGGGCAGCCGGTGGTTCGGATCGAGGTCGATTCGGCGATGCAGGTCGGGCAGGTGTTCTTCCTTTGGGAGTTCGCAACGGCGGTGGCTGGGTCGGTGATCGGGATCGATCCGTTCGATCAGCCGGACGTCGAGGCGAGCAAGATCGAGACGAAGAAGCTGATGGATGCGTTCAGCGCGTCGGGGTCGTTGCCGAGCGAGACGCCGTTTGCCGAAGGGCAGGGGATCAAGCTGTTCGCGGACGGGAAGACGGCGGGAACGCTGGGGTTGGACGTGGCCGGGGCGATCAAGGCGCAGATGGGCCGGGTCAAGGCGGGCGATTACGTGGCGTTGCTGGCGTATGTCGAACGCGATGAGGCGGCGATCGCAGCGCTGACGGCGTTGCGGACGACGATCCGGGACAAGAAGCATGTCGCGACTTGCGTCGGGTTCGGGCCGCGGTTCCTGCACTCGACGGGGCAGACCTACAAGGGTGGGCCCAACAGCGGCGTGGTGCTGCAGATCACGGCGGATCATCCGGACGACCTGCCGGTGCCGGGCGAGAAGTACACGTTCGGGACGGTGATCGCGGCGCAGGCGCGGGGCGATTTCGACGTCCTGGCGGAGCGCGGGCGGCGGGTGTTGCGGGTGCATCTCGGCGGCGACGTGGCGGCCGGGTTGAAGACTTTGGCCGGGATGGTCGAAGCCGCGCTTTAAGTTGGTGAGGGCCGGCGCTGGGTCAGCTGCCGGCCATTCTCACCCCGGTCCTCTCCCGCCGGCGGGAGAGGCAGACGACATTTCAGGAGATCGTTGGTTATGCAGCTTGGAATCATCGGCCTTGGCCGGATGGGCGGGAATATCAGCCGTCGTTTGATGCGGGCCGGGCACGAGACGGTGGTTTACGACCGCGATACGGGAGCGGTGGACAAGCTGGCCAAGGATGGCGCGGCGCCGGTGGGCGGGCTGGCCGACATGGTCAAGCAGCTCAAGGCACCCCGGGCGGTTTGGGTGATGTTGCCGGCGGGGAAGATCACCGAGGACACGGTGCACGAGCTGGCGGGGATGATGGAGAAGGGCGACATCATCATCGATGGCGGCAACTCCTACTACAAGGATGACATCCGGCGGGCGGCGACGCTGCGGGAGAAGGGGCTGATCTACGTCGACGTCGGGACGTCGGGCGGGGTGTATGGGCTCGAGCGCGGCTACTGCATGATGATCGGTGGCGAGAAGGATGCGGTGTCGCATCTCGATCCGATCTTCAAGACGCTGGCGCCTGGAGCGGGCGAAATCGAGAAGACGCCGGGTCGGGACGGGCGCGATCCGCGGGCGGAGCAGGGGTATATCCATGCGGGCCCGGCCGGGGCGGGGCATTTCGTCAAGATGGTCCATAACGGGATCGAGTACGGAATGATGCAGGCCTATGCGGAAGGCTTCGACATCCTGCACCACAAGATGAGCGAGGAACTGCCGGAGAACGAGCGGTTCACGCTGGACGTGGCGGACATCGCCGAAGTGTGGCGGCGCGGGAGCGTGGTGTCGTCGTGGTTGCTGGACCTGACGGCGATGGCACTGGCGGAGAACGAGACGCTGTCCAACTTCCAAGGCGGGGTAGCGGATTCCGGCGAGGGTCGGTGGACGATCGAGGCGGCGATCGAGGAGGCGGTGCCGGTGCCGGTGCTGTCGGCCTCGTTGTTCGCGCGGTTCCGGAGCCGGCGCTCCAATACGTTCGCGGACAAGTTGCTGTCGGCGATGCGGGCGAAGTTCGGCGGGCATGCCGAGGCCAAGATCGAGGGGAGCTAGACCCTTATGGACACCAACATGCCGCTGCCGGATCGGTTGGCCGGAACCGAGGGAATGGAGGTGGCGCCGACGGCGCCACCGTGCACGTTGGTGATCTTCGGGGCCGGCGACTTGACCCGGCGGCTGCTGATGCCCTCGATCTACAATCTGCAGATGGCCGGGCTGCTGGACGAGACGTTCAGCATCATCGCGGTGGACCGGAACGAGACGGACACGGAGGCCTATCGGGCCAAGGTGACGGAATCGATGGAGAGCTTCGCGGCCAATCGCGGGGTGGAGGGCAAGGGGCTCGACACCAAGCTGTGGGACTGGGTGTGCAGCCGGATCGAGTATCACAAGGGTGATCTCGAGGATAACGCGACCTATGATGCGTTGCAGGCGCGGGTCACGGGCAATGCGATCTTCTATCTGGCGGTGGCGGCGCGGTTCTTCGGGCCGGTGGTGGATCACCTGGCGGATGCCGGGCTGACGAAGCAGGAGGGCGGGAGTTTCCGCCGGGTCGTGGTGGAGAAGCCGTTCGGGCATAGCCTGGAGAGCGCGAAGGCGCTGAACGCGCAGATCCTGGCGCGGATCGACGAAACGCAGATCTTCCGGATCGACCATTTCCTGGGCAAGGAAACGGTGCAGAACATCATGGCGCTGCGATTCAGCAACGGGATCTTCGAGCCGTTGTGGAACCGGTTCTACATCGAGCACGTGCAGATCACGGCGGCCGAGACAGTGGGCGTCGAGGAGCGGGCGAAGTTCTACGAATCGACGGGGGCGCTGCGGGACATGGTGCCGAACCACATGTTCCAGTTGCTCTCGACGGTGGCGATGGAGCCGCCGACGACGTTCGAGGCGGAGGCGGTGCGGACCGAGAAGGCCAAGGTGCTCCAGGCGATCAAGCCGATGGACCGGATGCGGTCGGCGCGCGACGTGGTGCGCGGGCAGTATGCGGCGGGGCGGATCGGCGACACGGACGTGAACGGCTATCGCAGCGAGCCCGGGGTGGCGCGGGACAGCACGACCGAGACTTTCGTGGCGATGCGGCTGAAGATCGACAATTTCCGTTGGGCGGGGGTGCCGTTTTACATCCGGACCGGCAAGCGGATGGCCACTCGGCGGACGGAGATCGCGATCCATTTCCGGCAGGCGCCGTATGCGATGTTCCGGGATACGCCGGTCAACAAGCTGACGCCGAACATCATGATGCTGCACATCCAGCCGAGCGAGGGCATCACGCTGAACCTGAGCGCCAAGGTGCCAGGGCCGAAGCTGCAGTTGGGCGGGGTGGCGATGGATTTCCGCTATGCAGATTACTTCAATTCGCCGAGCAGCACGGGATACGAGACGCTGCTGTACGACGTGATGATGGGGGATGCGACGCTGTTCCAGCGGGCGGACATGGTCGAGGCCGGGTGGGCGGCGGTGCAGCCGATCCTGGATCAGTGGGAGCATCACGGGGCGGATTCCGAAGTGCAGGCGTATTGGGCCGGGTCGCAGGGGCCATCGGCGGCGGATCGGCTGCTGGGGCGAGACGGGTTGAAGTGGGTGCCGCTGACGGGCGGCAAGTAGTGCAAATCAAACTGGTGGTTTCGGATGTCGACGGGACGATCGTGACGACGGACAAGTCGATCGCGCCGTCGACGGTGGCGGCGGTGGCGCGGCTGCAGGAGGCGGGAATCCCGCTATCGATCGTGAGTGCACGGCCGCCGCGGGGGATGCACTACATCCAGGAGACGCTGCGGCTGACGGGGCCGTTGGCCGGATTCAACGGCGGGCGAATGCTGGCGCCGGATGGGACGGTGTTGTCGGAGCACCTGGTGCCGGAGGCGTCGGCGCGGGCGGCGCTGGAGTTGTTCCAGGCGCGCGGCGTGTCGGTGTTCGTGTTCAGCGGCGATGACTGGCTGGTGCAGGATTTCAATGGGCCGCATGTCACGCATGAGCGGCATACCGTGCGGTACGATCCGGTAGTGGTGGAGAGTTTCGAGCCGTATCTGGCGCGCGTTTCCAAGATGGTCGGCGTTTCGGACGACGAACCGATGCTGGCGGAAGCAGAAGTGGCGCTGCAGGGCCTGGTCGGGGAGGCGGCGACGGTGAAGCGGTCGCAGACGTATTATCTCGATCTGACGGCGCGAGAAGCAAACAAAGGTAATGCGATCAGAATGCTGGCCGATGTACTGGGGATCGGTGTGGAGGAGATCGCGGTGATCGGGGATATGGAAAACGACGTGCCGATGTTTGCGGCGGCCGGGTTCTCGGTGGCGATGGGGAATGCGAGCGCGGCGGTGAAGGCGCAGGCGTCGGCGGCCGCGGAGGCGGATAACGACCATGGCGGATGGGCGGAAGCGATCGATACGTTGATCCTGGTTCATGGATAGCGGGGCCTGCGCATGATCGACGGGTTGGACGCGCTGGCGCGGCAAGTGGCCGAGTGGATGGTCGAGCGGCTGGGGGCGACCGAGGGGCCGGTGGCGGTGGCATTGTCGGGCGGATCGACGCCGAAGGCTTTGTTCACGTTGCTGGCGACGGCGGAGTTTGCCGGGCGGATTCCGTGGGACCGGGTGCATTGGTGCTGGGGGGACGAGCGGTTCGTGCCGCCGGACGACCCGAGCAGCAATTACCGGATGGCGCACGAGGCGATGCTGAGCCATGTGCCGGTGCCGCCGGATCATGTGCATCCGATCCCGACGACCGGGTTGAGCCCGGCGGCGGCGGCGGCGGTCTATGAGCAGACGCTGCGGGAGATCCACGGCGATGGCGACCTGTCGCGGCCGTTGTTCGAGATCGTGTTGCTCGGGCTGGGGACGAACGGGCATTTCGCGTCGCTGTTCCCGGATACACCGTCGCTGACGGAGCGAGAGGCCTGGGTCACGGAGGTGACGCCCGCGGGAGAGAAGACGCGGATTACGCTGACGTATCCGGCGCTAGAAAGCTGCCGCCATGCGGCGTTCATGGTGGCGGGGGCGGAGAAGCGGGAGGCGCTGGCGGCGGTGCGGGCGGGGCAGGCGGATCTGCCGGCAGCGCAGTATCGGCTGGCGGGGGAGTTGCACTGGTTCGTCGATGACGCTGCTGCCGGGAGGTAGTGTCCTAAGCAGGGGTTAAGTGCATCCCGGCCGGATCGATTTTCGGTCGGAGTATGAGATGCGCAAGGTCGGGATCGGGTTGCAGGGAGGTGGGACGCATGGAGCGTTCACCTGGGGCGCGCTGGACCGGATCTTGGAGGAGGTTGAGGCCGGGCGGCTGGAAATCGCGGCGATTAGCGGGGCGAGCGCGGGGGCGCTGAACGCGGCGGTTGCGGCCTGCGGGCTGGTCGAGGGTGGGCCGACGTTGGCGCGGGCGCGGTTGCGGGAGTTCTGGGAGACCGTGTCGCTGCGCGGGGCGATGGCGGGGAACGCGCTGGTGTACGGCGATCCCGGCTGGTTCGGGTTCAACATCGATTGGAGTCCGGCGGCGATCGCGGTCGAGGCGTTGGGGTTGGTGGTGTCGCCGTATACCAACCCGTTCTATCGGGACGCGCTCGGGCCGATCCTACGGGAGTTGTTGCCGCCGACGCGGCTGGCGCGGTTGAACGAGGCGGGGGCGCCGCGCGTGTTCGTGACGGCGACCAACGTCAGGGACAATACGCGGCATAATTTCAGCCAGCCGGCGATTTCAGTCGATGTGTTGCGGGCGTCGGCTTGCCTGCCGATGGAATTCAAGGCGGTCGAGATCGAGGGCGTGCCGTATTGGGATGGCGGGTATCTGGGCAACCCGGCGCTCAATCCGCTGCTGGCTTGCGCGGACGATCTGTTGCTGGTGTTGATCAATCCGCTGAACAAGCCGGGGGCGCCGCCGCGGGGGGCGCGGGCGATCCTGGATCGGCTGAACGCGATCAGCTTCAACGCGTCGGTGGTGGTGGAGCTGAACTCGATCGAGGCGATCAACTCGTTGTTGGCGGAGTTACGGGCGCAGGGGGTGGCGTATTCGGGGCGGTATCGGCCGGTGCAGGTGGGGTTGATCCGGGACGAGGCGTTTCTGGCCGGGCTGGGGGTGGTGTCGAAGAATAGTACGTCGCGGGTGTTTCTGGAGGCGCTGCATGCGGCGGGGTATGGGGCGGCGGATCGGTTCTTCCGGGAAGGTGGGGAGGATCCGAAGCAGGGGCTGGTGGCGCCCGCGTTGAACGAGGGGACATGACGGCGAGCGATGGTGGGTTTCACCCACCCTACGAGGGAGCGGGGTTAGAGGCCGGCGGTCTCTAGGGTGAGGATGGTGCGGGCGCAGGCTTGGGCGCGGGGAACGAGGGAGGCGAGGTCCAGCCATTCCTCGGGGGTGTGGGCGGCGCCGCCGACGGGGCCGACGGCGCACAGGGTGGGGGCGCCGACGGCGGCGGTGAAGCCGCTATCGGCGCAGCCGCCGGTAAATTCGCCGGCGACGGGGGCGTCGCTGGCGGTGACGTAGGCGTCGAAGAGTTGTTTGGCGGCGCGGGATTGGGTAAGGGAATTGAACTCGCCGCGGATTTCCAGCGTGGCGGCCGTGCCGGGGACCGCGCTGTGAGCGACGATGGCGGCGATGGCCGTCATGATCTGGTCGCGGTCGGCGGGCTCGACGTAGCGGAGGTCGATCTGGGCATCGGCGGAGGGGGCGACGGTGTTGACGCTCTGGCCGCCGCTGACGAGGCCGACGTTGAGGGTGATGCCGCGACCGAGGTCGGTGAGGGCGTGGATCGCCTGGATCTTGCGGGCGAGTTCCTCGATGGCGCTGATGCCTTCGGCGAAGTTGCCGCCGGAATGGGCGGCTTTGCCGGTGACGTGCATGGCCATGAAAACGCCGCCCTTGCGGCCGGTGACGACGTTGCCGGTAGGGCGGCCGGGTTCACTGTTGAAGACGGCCCTCGCACCCCGTGCGCTGGCTTCGATGATGGCGCGGCCTTTGGGGCTGCCGATTTCCTCGTCGCCGGTGAAGAGGGCGCGCAGGGGAGCCGGGCTGCCGCCGTGTTGGGCGAAAGCGGCTAGGACGAAAGCGTTCATCACCAGGCCGGCCTTCATGTCGGCGACGCCGGGGCCG
This sequence comes from Janthinobacterium lividum, assembly GCA_050954595.1. Taxonomy (GTDB): domain Bacteria; phylum Pseudomonadota; class Alphaproteobacteria; order Acetobacterales; family Acetobacteraceae; genus JAVVHH01. Next base: position 12,328 of record JBPBQE010000411.1, read on the forward strand.
TAGGCGCGGCCATCACGGACCGTGAAGGGGCGGCGGGTGGCTTCGCCGGCGGGGAAGACGGTGTCGCGATGACCGAGGAGGAGGATGTGGCCGCCGGCGTTGCCGGCCGGGCCGTCCCAGGGGGCGCGGGCGTCCAGGCAGTCGCCGTGTTTAGATTGGGGAAGGGTGTCGACGGTGACGCCGTGGGCGGTGAGGAAGTCGGTGAGGACGGCGCCGACCTGGTCGATGCCGGACTTGTCGTAGCTGCCGCTGTCGATGTCGACGCAGCGCTGCAGCAGGGCGACCATTGCGTCGTGTTGGGTGGCGAGCCAGTCGGTCGGGGTCATTGGGCTTTCTCCAAGAGGCGGGCGGCGCGGAGGACGAGGTCGTCGCGGTATTGGGCGGCGGCGAGTTGGACGGCGCTCGGCAGGCCGGTGGGGCCGGTGCCGAGGGGGATGCTGATGGCGGGCTGCCGGGTCAGGTTGAAGAGGTAGGTCCAGGGGGCCCAGTTCTGGTTCAGGGCGGTGATGGGGTCGGGCAGAGGGGCGTCGGCGCGCGGGGGCGGGTTGGGGACGGTGGGGCAGAGGATGAGGTCGACCCGGCGGTGGAGGTTGGCCATGACATGGGCGGCCTGGTTCTGGAGCTTGATGGCGCGGAACAGGTCGATGGCGGGGAGCGCGTCGCGGGCGGCGAGGGCGCGGAGGCCGGGGTCGAGCAGAGCGCGCTGGTCGGGCGGGGTGTCGGCGACGACCAGGGCGAGGGCGGTGCTCCAGAGTTTGGTGAAGAGATCGCTGGTGTCGGGGAGGTCGGGGGTGACAGCTTCAACCTCGGCCCCGTGGTCGGCGAAGATCTGGGCGGCGCGTTCGACGGCGGCGATGGCGGCCGGGTCGGCGGGGGCGTCGAAGCCGGGGTGGCCGAGGACGCCGATGCGGAGGCCCTCGACGCCGTCTTCGATGCCGTCGCGCCAGTCGCGGGGATCATCAGGGAGGCAGTAGGGGTCGCGGGCGTCGGGGCGGGCGAGGGCGCCGAGCATAAGGGCGGCGTCGCGGACCGTGCGGGTGAGAGGGCCGGCGACCGCGACGGAGACCTGGGCGCCGAGGGGCCATTGGGGGATGCGGCCGAAGGTGGGCTTGAGGCCGACGACGCCGCACCAGGCGGCGGGGATGCGGATGGAGCCGCCGGCGTCGGTGCCGACGTGGAGGGGGCCAAAATTGGCGGCGGCGGCGGCGGCGGCCCCGGAGGAGGAGCCGCCGGGGGTGTAGGCCGGGTTGCGGGGGTTGCGGGTGATGCCGTGGAGCGGGCAGTCGCCTGGGGTCTTCCAGCCGAACTCGGTGGTGGTGGTCTTGCCGACGATGACGGCGCCGGCAGCGCGGAGATTGCGGACGAGAGGGGCGTCGCCTTCGGCTTTGGCCGGGCTGGTGGTGCGGCTGCCCTTGCGGGTGGGGAGGCCGGCGATGTCGATGAGGTCCTTGACGGTGACGGGGACGCCGTCGAGGGGGCCGATGGGCTGGCCGGCGCGCCAGCGTCCGGTGCTTTCGCCGGCGGCTACCAGCGCGCGGGGGTCGAGGACGGCGAAGGCGTTGATGCCGGCGTTGTCGCGGGCGATGCGTTCGGTGACGGCTTGCAGCGCTTCGACCGGGGAGAGGGTGAGGCTGGCGAAGTGGTCGAGGAGGGCTTCGGCGGAGAGGTCGGCGGGGGAGGTCGGGGTGGGCTGCATTTGGTGGGGAGGGTGAACGGAAAGGGGGGTGGGGGCAAGGTTGGGGGCGACGCAGTAGAGGGACTTCGGCTACTTGGTGGGCGCTTCTTTTCGCGTTTGCGCGCATAGTCGATCAGCAATCAGCGCGGCGTTTTGATCCTTGAGTGAGCGATGAGACACCTGCATCTCGGGGTCGTGGGCTTGCTTCTGCTGATGATGCAGCACGCCGCGGCTCAGGGTAGAGCGACGGCCGAGCCCAAGTCGGTCCACGCAGCTTCGTGTGAGAAAGCGATGTTCAAGGTCGCGTTGGATATTGGTCACGGCAGGACTCGGCCAGGGGCAACGAGCGCGAGGGGTGTGACCGAGTTCAGCTATAATCTGGCGCTTGGCAGGCTGGCTCGGTCTGCGCTCATAGCTGCCGGATTTTCGGGAACGTTCCTCATCAATGAGGACGGCGCCAGTATTCCCTTGTCCCGGCGCCCCGAGATCGCCCGCGAGCAGGGAGCGGCGCTGTTTATTGCGCTTCACCATGATTCAGTTCAGCCACAGTACCTGTCGAACTGGGTCTTTGGCGGCGCGACGCGACCGTATAGCGACAAATTCAGTGGCTACGGGATCTTCACCTCCGTCAGTTCGCCTTGGGCAAAACTTGGTCTTTCGTTTGCGGAAGATTTAGGTCGCAGTTTGAAAGCGCAGGGATTTCGACCGTCGCTGCATCATGCTGAGCCGATACCGGGCGAGAGCAGGGTGCTGCTCAACCCTGACCTTGGGATCTATCGGTTCGACGAACTTGCAGTGCTGCGGGGGGCCAAGATGCCGGCCGTGCTTCTGGAGGCGGGCGTCATCGTGAACCGTGACGAGGAGAAGGCCATCCAGGACGGGCCATACCACGCGAAAGTGGCGGCCGCGTTGGTGAGTGCCGTCAATCAGTTCTGCGCGACGCGTTAGTCGCGGGCTGCAGTTTTCCGGTCCGTGGTTACGGCGTGCGCGGGGCGGCGGCGCGTTCGAGGCGGTCGTTGATGGCGCGGCCCAAGCCCTCGTTGGGGATCGGGGTGACGGCGATGCCGGGGAGGCCCTGGCGTTGGGCTTCGGCGTCGAGCCAGCGGAGGCCTTCGAAGAGGCGGGAGGCGGCTTCGGCGAGGTCGGCGGTGGGGCTGAGTTGGAAGGTGAGGCGAGCCGGAGGCGGGGTGGGGCCGAAGGCGAGGAGGGCATCATCGCCGGGGGTGTCAGCGGCGAGGCGGACGGGGAGGGTCGGGGCGTAGTGGGAGACCAGCAGCCCCGGGGAGCGGAGGGTGCGGGTGATTTCAGCCTGGCCGGGGGTGAGGCCGCGCCCGATGGGGCCGATGAGGGCGACGATGGCTTCTTCAGGGATACCGCCGGGTCGGAGGATGAAGGGCTGGGCGTTGGTGAGGTCGAGGACGGTGCTCTCGAGGCCGACCGGGCAGGGGCCGGTGTCGAGGATCGCGGCGATGCGGCCGCCGAGGCCGTCGAGCACGTGGGCGGGGGTGGTGGGGGAGACCTGGCCGGAGCGGTTGGCCGAGGGGGCGGCGATGGGGCCGCCGGCGGCTTGCAGAAGGGCTTGGACCTCGGTGCCCCTGGGGATGCGGATGGCCAGGGTGTCGAGGCCGGCGCCGGCCAAGAGGGCGACGCGGCAGGTGACCCGGCGGGGGAGGACCAGGGTGAGGGGGCCGGGCCAGAAGGCTTCGGCCAGGCGGTGGGCTTGGTCGGTGGCGACGACATCGCGGAAGGCGGTTGGGGCGTCCGGGTAGTGGATGATGAGGGGGTTGAAGTGGGGGCGGCCCTTGGCGGTGAAGATGGCGGCGACGGCGGTGGGGTTGGTGGCGTCGGCGCCGAGGCCGTAGACGGTTTCGGTGCCAAAGGCGACGAGTTGGCCGGCGCGGAGGAGGGCGGCGGCGCGGGCCGTGCCGTTGGGGCCGTGGAGGAGTTCGGTCATGGGTGGGAAGCGGGGGTGCTTTTCGGGATGACGGTGTTGGACGGGCGGCGAGGGATGGGGGGCGGGGTCATATCTGGCCGGTGCAGACGAAGGCGGGATTTTCCCAGTCTGGCTTGCCGTAGCGGAAGGGGGCGCCCTTCATGGTGGTGAGGTGGCCGCCGGCGGCTTCGAGGATGGCCTGGGGGGCGGCGGTGTCCCACTCCATGGTGCGGCCGAAGCGGGGGTAGAGGTCACCGGCGCCCTCGGCGATGCGGACGATTTTCAGGGCGGAGCCCATGTTGATCACGCCGTGAACCTTGCGGCCCTTGAGAAAGGCGTCGAGTCGGTGGTCGCCGGCGTAGTGGCGGCTGGCGAGGACGTCCAGGCCAGCTTCGGGAATGGGGCGGGCGCGGATGGGGGTGCGGCCGGACTCCGTCTGCTTCCAGGCGACCGCGTCGGGGCCGATGAAGCCGGCGAAGATCTCGCCGTAGGCGGGGACGCCGACGACGCCGAGGACGGCTACGCCGTGGCGGACGAGGCCGATGTTGACGGTGAACTCGTCGCGCAGCGCGGCGAACTCGCGGGTGCCGTCGAGGGGGTCGACCAGCCAGTAATCGTGCTCCACGTCCGGAGCGATACCGGCCTCCATCTCCTCTTCGGCGATGACGGGGATGTCAGGCGTGGCGGCGCGGAGGCCGGCGACGATGATGGCCTCGGCCGCGTGATCGGCGGCGGTGACCGGCGAGAGGTCGGCCTTGCGGACGGTCTCGAAGCCGAGGGCGCGAACGGCGAGGACCGCGGCACCGGCTTGGTGCGCGAGGACGGCCGCGAGTTCAAGCAACGCGGTGTTGTTCATCCCCCTGTGTAGCCGTGCTCCGGATCGGTGGCTATGGTCGTCGTCCTGTTCGGAGACTCTCCTATGCTCGCTATCGAATTTGCCGCTGCTGCTTTGCCCACCGAGGGCGCGCTGGTTCTGCTCGGGATGGAAGGGGCGGAGCGGACCGGGCTGTGGGCGGCGGCGGACGCGGCCTGTGGGGGCGCGATCGCACGCGCGGCGGAGGCGGCGGAGTTCACCGGGAAGAAGGGGTCCAGCGCGGTGGTGCTGGCGCCGGGGGCCGGGCTGTCGCGGGTGTTGTTGATCGGGTTGGGCAAGGAGTCCGACCATACGCCGCGAGGGATGGAAGAAGCGGGCGGCAGCGCGGTGGCGATGCTGGGCAAGGATGCAGTGGCAACGATCGCGGCGGACGGGATGCCGGCGACCCATGCGGCGCACGCGGCGCTGGGGGCGATGCTGCGGAGCTATCGGTTCGACCTGTATCGCACCACCCAGAAGGCAGACGCCAAGCCGAAGCTCGCGACGCTGCGGGTTGTGAGCGACGACGCGGCGGCGGCGCAGGCGGCGTGGCCGGCGCTGGAGGCGATCGCGCGGGGCTCGGCGGTGGCGCGGGACCTGATCACGGAGCCGCCGAACGTGCTGTATCCGGCGGAGATGGCGGATCGGTGCGCCAAGCTGGCCGAGTTCGGGCTCGAGGTCGAGGTGATGGGCGTCGAGGAGCTGACCGAGAAAGGGTTCGGGGCGCTGCTGGCGATCTCCCAGGCTTCGGTGCGCGAGCCGCGGGTGGTGGTGATGAGCTGGAAGGGCGGGGCGGCGGATGCGGCGCCGCTTTGCTTCGTGGGCAAGGGCGTGACGTTCGATACGGGCGGCATCTCCCTCAAGCCGGGCGCGGGCATGGGCGACATGAAGTGGGACATGGCGGGCGCAGGCGCCGTGGTGGGGCTGATGGCGTCGCTGGCGCTGCGCAAGGCGAAGGCGAACGTGGTGGGCGTGGTTGGGCTGTCGGAGAACATGCCGGCGGGCAACGCGCTGCGACCCGGCGACGTGGTGACCAGCCTGTCGGGGCAGACGATCGAGGTGTTGAACACGGACGCGGAAGGGCGGCTGCTGCTGGCGGACGTGATCTGGTACGCGCAGGAGCGGTTCAAGCCGGTGCTGACGGTGGACATGGCGACGCTGACGGGGGCGATCATCGTGAGCCTGGGGCACGAGTTCGCGGGCATGTTCTCCAACGACAACGAGCTGTCGGCGCGGTTGATCGCGGCGGGCGAGAGCACCGGAGAGAAGGTGTGGCGGATGCCGCTGGGCGAGGCGTACGACAAGCTGATCAAGTCGGACATCGCCGATATGAAGAACATCGGCGGGCGGCCCGGCGGCGCGATCATCGGGGCGCAGTTCGTGCAGCGTTTTGTGAAGGGGCCGTGGGCGCATCTGGACATCGCCGGGATGGCGTGGAGCAGCAAGGATAGCGCGACCATTCCTAAGGGAGCGACGGCGTTCGGGCTGCGGTTGCTGGACCGGTTGGTGGCGGACCACTTCGAGGGTTAGGCCGGGTCATGCGGGTCGAGGTTCGGTTCGGGCGCAAGAGCGACGCGCCGGCGCGGGCGGTTCCGGTGCTGGCGGGTGCGCCGGTGCCGAAGGCCGAGCGGGCGACGGCGGCCGGGTTCCAAGGCCGGCCGGGCGAGGTGGCGGAGGTCGGCGGCAAGCGCCGCCGGGTGCTGCTGCTGGGAATGGGAGCCGAGCCCGGGGCGCTGGATTTCGAGGTGACGGGGGCGCTGGCAGTGGCGCGGCTGGAGACGCTGGCGCATCTGGCGCTCGATGCGCGGGCGCTGACGGCGGAGCAGGCCGCGGCGCTGGCGGCGGGTGCGGTGTTGCGGGCCTGGCGGATGGATCGGCTGCGGACGCAGCTTTCCAAGGCGGGGGCGGAGCCGGCGGACGAGGTGCCGGAGCGGATCGCGGTCGATCGGATCGACGTGATGGTCGACGATCCCGCGGCGGCGCGGACGGCCTGGGCGACCGTGTCGGCCGGGGTCGAGGGGGCGATGTTCGCGCGGGACCTGGTGTTCGAGCCGAGCAATTTCCTGACGCCGGCCGGGTTCGTGGAGCGGTTGCGGGCGCTGGAGGCGGACGGGATCGAGATGGAGGTGCTGGACGCGCCGACGCTGCTGAGCCAGGGCATGGGCGGGATGCTGGCGGTGGGTGGCGGGTCGGTGAATCCGCCGTGCCTGGCGGTGCTGCGCTGGGCGGGCACGAGCGGCGGGCCGCCGGTGGCGTTCGTGGGCAAGGGCATCACGTTCGACACGGGCGGCGTGTGCATCAAGCCGGCGCAAGACATGTGGGAGATGCGGGCCGACATGGCCGGCGCGGCGGCGGCGGCGGGGGCGATGCTGGCGCTGGCGCGGCGCAAGTCGTCGGCGCCGGCGATTGCGGTGTTGGCGATCGCGGAGAACGCGTTCGGGGCGGCGAGTTACCGGCCGAGCGACGTGCTGCGGCTGTATGACGGCACCACGGTGGAGATCGTGGACACGGATGCGGAAGGGCGGCTGGTGTTGGCCGACGCGCTGGCGTGGACGAAGGATCGGGTGCGGCCGGCGCTGGCGATCGACCTGGCGACGCTGACGGGGAGCATCGTGACGGCGCTGGGCTGCGAGATGGCCGGGCTGTTCACGGCGGATGACGGGCTGGCGGCGGCCGTGATCGCAGCGGGGGCGTCGGTGGGGGAGGCGGTGTGGCGGATGCCGCTGGCGGAGGGGTATCGCTCGGTGCTGGAGAGCGACATCGCGGATGTTCGGCAGTGCAGCGAGGGGACGCGGCAGCCGGATGCTTGCCATGCGGCGGTGTTTCTGCAGGGGTTCGCCGGGGCGATGCCTTGGGTGCACCTGGATATCGCGGGGGTGGAGGCGCACGACGAGGCGGATGACCGGGTGGCGGTGGGGCCGACGGGGTGGGGAGCCCGGCTGTTGGACCGGTTGGTGGCGGCGCGCGAGGGGTAAGGCCCTCTCCCGCGAACGGGAGAGAGCCTTAGAGTTAGGTGAAGCGGAAGTTGGCGGCGGTGAGGGCGCTGGGATCGACGCCGACGATCGCGATGGCGGAGGTGGCGCCGGTGGAGAAGATGGTCGAGCCGCTGCCGGTGAACTTGGCTTGGATCTGCTCAAACGAATGATAGCTGGACCCGACGAGGTCGATGACGTCGCGGTTGGTTTCGAAGCCGGAGATGTAGTCGCGGCTGGCATTGGCGGCGAAGGTGAACACGTCGGCCTTGCCGGCGGTGCCGGTCAGCAGTTCGGAGTTGGTGCTCGACAGGGTCAGTGAGGCCGACCCGGCGGTGGCCGTGTTGCCGCTGGTCGCCGAGACGGCGAATTGGTTCATGGTCTGCTGGTTGATGGTCGCAGGGGTGATGTGCCAGGTGCCGTCATTGCCGGCGGTCACGCTGCCGACGGTGCGGGTGCCGCCCGCGTTCGTGTCGGTGAGGGTGACGACACTGTTGGCCTGCGCGGTGCCGTTGAACTGAAGCGTGCCGGCGTTGGTGAGCGACGCCGAGCCGATGGTGGGTACGACCGGTGCCGTGACGACCGGAGGTGTCGTGGATACCGGCGGCGTGGGATTGGTCGGCGTGACGGGGGTGGCGGCGACGATGGTCTCGGCGGCACCGGCGGAGACGGCGGTGCTGGCGTTGCCGGCGGCGTCGGTGGCGATGGCGGAGAAAGCGTGGCTGCCGGTAGCCAGCTTGTTGGCGGCGAAGCTCCAGGCGCTGCCGTTCAGGGTGGCGGCGCCGAGGTCGACGGTGCGGCCGCCGATGGTGTCGTAGATTTCCACGCGGGACACGCCGGTGCCGGAATCGGTCGCGGTGCCGGAGATGACGTTGCCCGTGTTGGTGGTGGTGCCGGAGGTGCTCTGGCTGGCCGTGAGCGCCGGGGCGACGGTGTCGACGGTCAGGGTGGCGCCGGCGGAAGTGACGGCGGTGGCGTTGCCGGATTTGTCGATGGCGACCGCGGTGAAGGCGTGGGTGCCGTCGGCGAGTTTGCCGGTGGCGAAGGAATAGCTGCCGTTGGCCAGGGTGGCGGCGCCGAGGTCGACCGTCCTGCCGCCGATGGTGTCGTAGATCTCGACCTTGGCGACGCCGCTGCCGCTATCGGTCACGGTGCCGGAGACGGTGTCGGTCGGGCTGTTGGTGACGCCGGAGTTGCTTTCGGTGACGGTTAGGGTCGGGGCGGTGGTGTCGGCGACCGGGGTCGGGGTGGGGCTGGAGGTGCTGCCGCCACCTGACTGGATCGGCGAGGAGGTGTCGAGCGTGGGGCGGCTGCCGATGGCGTTGAAGCCGTTGGCGGAGACGCGTCCGGCCTTGTCGATCTGGCTATAGTTGTAGGTCGAGTTGTTGGAGGCTGAGACGGTGGCGCCCGTGCTGTTCCAGATCACGGCGGCGCCGGACTGGTCGCTGACGAAGGTGTTGCCGGTGATGCTGACGGCGGTACCGGAATGGGCGTTGCCTTCCTCGCCATAAGCGATGGTGACGTGGTTGCCGCTGTTGGCGCTTTTCTGGATGACGTTGCCGGAGATGGTGGCGTTGCCGCCGTTGGGCAGGTCGATCTGGTAGGAGGCGCTGCTGCTGCCGTCCTCGATGCGATTGTTGGTAATGATGTTGGTTTCGGCGCGGGATTTGACCTCGTGGCCGACGTTGGCGTCGTGGATGTAGCTGTTGGTCAGGGTGAAGGTGGCGATGTCGCCGATGTAGATGTTGTGGGTGGAGCCGGTTCCGGTGCCGTTGCTGTAGATCTCGGAGCCGTCGATGGTGATGGTGCCGGCCGGGTCGGCGGCGCCGAGGATGCCGTCCTGGTTGCCGTGAATGGCAGTGTTCTGGATGACGAGGTTGCCGCCCTCGTAGCGGATGCCGGCGCCGTTGGCGTCAGGCACGGTGACGCCGGAGATGTCGAGATTGCGCAGCGTGGTGTTGCCGGCGACGTCGAGAATGGCCTTGCCGTTCGGGGGCTGGGTGGTGGCGACGAGTTTGACGATGCCGCCGACGCCCTGAATAGTTAACCCGTTGATAGCGCCAGGAAAGTCGTTGGTGTAGGTGCCGGCTTGGACGTTGATGGTGTCGCCTGAAGTGGCGGCGGCGACGGCGGCGGAGATGGTGCCGTATTGCTGGCCGGACCCGACTGTCAGTGTCGTCATTTTTTAACTCCTCAACGATAGCCTGCGCACGCCACTCACGGCGCGGTGTTTGGGGTTGGCCATAATTCGCCAGAAGCGTCAACTCTGGACGGGCAGTAATATTGTAGGAACATTCAATCGTTTTGGGGACGTGTCAGAATCTTTCCACCGTAAAAGAAGTATTAAGCTTTCGTGGCAGCGGCGGTCAGCCTGGCAGGGCAGTAATCTGTGACCCGCACCTGAAACAGTACTGAGGGTGCATCCACGAGTAGAGAGCCGGCCATGATGCCGCCTCATTGGGCGACATTTGTGCAGGAAAGATCCTTGACGACGCTGTGGTGAGTACCATTTGCTCGGAATTTTACAGCGGAGCTATCGGGTATGGGAACGTTCCAGGGCCGACGGTGAAGGCGAGGGTGAGCCGGGTCGTGGCGGCGGCTTCAGGCTCACCCCGCCCCTCTTCCGCCAGCGGGGAGGGAGAACGGACGGGAGCGGCCGTTCGTCTGTTGCCCGCGGGGACCCACCATGTTAGAGGCCCGGCATCTCATTTTTGCAGGACGTTCAGCGTGGCCTCTGGCACGACGACATCCGGCGGCGTTGCCGACCGTTACTCCACCGCCCTGTATGCGCAGGCCGATGAAACCGGCGCGTTGGATCAAACCGTCTCCGAGATGGAAAGCCTTGGCAAGCTGATCGACGAAAGCCCGGAAATGCGCCGGTTGCTGTCGAGCCCGCTCATCGACGTCGTGCAGGCGCGCAAGGCGTCCGACGCGGTGTTGGAGCAGCAGGGTTTCGGCAAGTTGGTGCGTGATTTCGTGGGCGTCGTCGCCAACAACCGCCGGCTCGGTTCGCTGCGCCAGATCGTCACCTCGTTTGCCGCCTTGGTCGCGGCCAAGCGCGGCGTGGTGGTGGCCGAGGTCGCGACCGCGCATCCCGTTACCGACGTCCAGCGCGAGCAGCTCCGGGCGCGGTTGATCGAGGCCGGATACGGCTCCGTCAACATCCGCGATACCGTTGATGCCAGCCTGCTGGGCGGCTTGGTCGTGCGCATCGGCGCACGGCTTTACGACACGAGTTTGAAGTCCCGCCTGCAACGCTTGCAATATGCCATGAAGGGTGCCGCTTAAGATGGAAATCCGTCCCGCCGAAATCTCGGACATCCTCAAGAAGCAGATCGCTTCGTTCGACACGGAGCAGAACGTCGCCGAGACCGGGCAGGTGCTGTCCGTCGGTGACGGCATTGCCCGCGTGTTCGGGCTGCAGAACGTCATGGCCGGCGAGCTGGTCGAGTTCCCGAATGCCGGCGTGAAGGGCATGGCGCTGAACCTCGAGACCGACAACGTCGGCATCGTGATCTTCGGCGACGACAACCACATCCGTGAGGGGGACACCGTCACCCGCACGAACGAGATCGTGGACGTGCCGGTGGGCCGCGGGTTGCTGGGCCGCGTGGTTGACGCGCTTGGCAATCCAATCGATGGCAAAGGGCCGCTGGTCGACGTGACCATGCAGCGGGTCGAGGTCAAGGCGCCGGGCATCATCGCGCGGCAGTCGGTCAACGAGCCGATGCAGACCGGGTTGAAGGCGATCGACGCGTTGATCCCAGTGGGCCGCGGTCAGCGCGAGCTGGTGATCGGCGACCGTCAGACCGGCAAGAGCGCCGTGGTCATCGACGCGTTCATTAACCAGAAGAACGTCAATGCGGGCTCCGACGAGTCCGTTAAGCTGTACTGCATCTACGTCGCGGTCGGGCAGAAGCGTTCCACGGTGGCGCAGCTGGTGCGCACGCTCGAGGAGCAGGGCGCGATGGAATACTCCATCGTCGTCGCCGCCACGGCGTCTGACCCGGCACCGATGCAGTTCCTGGCGCCGTACACCGGCTGCCGCATGGGCGAGTTCTTCCGCGACAACGGCATGCATGCGCTGATCGCGTATGACGACCTGTCCAAGCAGGCGGTGGCGTATCGCCAGATGTCGCTGCTGCTGCGTCGTCCGCCGGGCCGTGAGGCGTATCCGGGCGACGTGTTCTACCTGCACAGCCGTTTGCTGGAGCGGGCGGCGAAGATGTCCAAGGAGCATGGCGCCGGGTCGTTGACGGCGCTGCCGATCATCGAAACGCAGGCGGGCGACGTGTCGGCCTACATCCCGACCAACGTGATTTCGATCACGGACGGGCAGATCTTCCTGGAGACGGAGCTGTTCTTCCGCGGCATCCGCCCGGC
>JBPBQE010000428.1:0-23990 GCA_050954595.1 Janthinobacterium lividum
CGAGATAGCCGACGAGGCCACCGAGCATGGGCGGCAGGTGGTCGGGGATGTCCATGCGGCTCTCGTTGATCAGCGTGCGCAGGCTGTCGAGCGGGGCGGCGGTTTCGGCGACGAAGGCATGCGGGGCGGCGCGGGCGTTGCGGTTCAGCTCGGCGCGCCCGCCGCGGCAGCGCCAGATGACGTCGGGCGACATGCCGATGATCGAGTAGCGGCCGCGGGCGGCGCCGCCCTCGATGCTTTCCAGCAGGAAGGAGAGCGGTCGTCCGGAGGCGAGCTTCATGTAGGCGCCGATCGGCGTCTCGAGATCGCCGACGCCGGTGGTCCAGACCAGCGTGCCTCGGCCAGCCTCATAGGCTTCGTTGAAAGTGGCGCGGCTCGGTGAGGTGACGGCGTTCATTGGATCAGGCTGTCCAGCATGGTTCGGTTGACCTGGGGCTTGGCGCGATCGCGCAGCGTGCTGGCGAAGACGATTTCCATGTCCTGATCCAGTGCCTTGGTCAGGGAGTCGCGGAATTGTGCCGCGCCGATCGGATCCTGCGCGATATCTGGCGTGGTGATCGTGGCGAGGCGGACGACCCAGAAGCCGTCGGCCGTTTCGACCATCGTGGTCTCGCCCTGCTTGAGGCGGAACAATGCCTGCTGGACGGGCGGCGGCACGTGCTCGTCGGTGCCGTCACGAGTGATGGCAGGCGTGCGCTCCATGTGCAGGTCGGCGATGGTGGCGGCATCTTCGAGCGAACCGCCGGCCTGGGCGGCGGACATCAGCTTGGCGGCTTTGACGTCCTGCTCGTGACGGCGCTGGCTCTGCTCCCAATCGGCGCGGACCTGGTCCTCGACCTCGCTCAGCGGCTTCAGCTTAGGCTCGATCAGGTCGGTGACCTGCACCGCGTAGTAGGACTGGTCGGGGCCCTCGATCATACGCGGGGTGTCGCCCGGGGGTGTGCTGAAGATGGTGGCGAGGATGGCTTTGCGAAGCGCGGGGGTGCCAGGAATGGGGGCTGGCTCACCCTCGGGGGTGTTGCCTTGCGCGTCCAGCGTGCCTTCGACGCCGGCGGCACCGAGATCGCCGGACAGATCGTCGAAGGCGGTGCCGGCCGAGAGCGCTTCATCGAGCTTGTTGGCGCGGGCGTAGACCTGATCGACGGCCTGGGCTTGCGCGACCTGCTTGCGGATGTCCGCGCTGGCCTGGTCGAGTGTGCGGGACAGGCCGGGGGTCACCTTGGTGACCCGGACGACCTGATAGCCGAATGGCGACTTGATGGGGGAGCTGACCGTATTGGGTGCTGCCGCAAACACGGCGTCGGCGAGATCGGCAGAGGGGAACTGACCCTTCTCCGAGTCCGAAACGGCGACGGCGGAAGCGCCTGCCGCTTGGGCGTCCTTCTGCATGGTCGCCCAGTCGGCGCCAGTCTTCCAGGTGGCGGCGAGCTTGGTGGCAGCGGCCTCGTCGGGTGCGACGACGACCTCGGCGGAGCGCTTTTCCTCCGTGACGTAGTCGGCCTTGTGCGCGTCGTAATAGGTCTGGATGTCCTGCGGAGTGACGTCGATGCCGCCGGCCAAGGTCTGCGGCGACAGCACCACCAGCTTGACCCGGCGGAACGCAGGCGCGCTGAAGGCGGCCGGGTTATTCTCGTATTCGCGCTGGAGGTCTTCGGCGCTCGGCGCTGGCGGTGCCGCAGCGGCGCTGAAGGCAAGCTGGACGGCATCGCCGGCACGGGTCTCGCGCTGGTAGGCATAGACCTGCTGAAGCAGCGTCTCGGGCGTCGAGACACCGGCCTGAACGGTTTCCATCACCTGGCGCTGGCCGATGTCGGAGCGGAGCAGGTCAAGGAAGCGCGGCTCGGTCATGCCGTTGTTGCGCATAACGTTGTCGAAGGTCGCGCGATCAAAGGTGCCGGCAGGGCCCTTGAAGGCGGGGATGGCGTAAACGGCCTGGCGGAGTGCGGCGTCCGGCACTTCGATGCCGAGGCGCTGCACCTCGTCGCCGATGGCGGCCTGGACGATCAGGCGCTCGAGTGACTCGCTGGCGACGGCACGACGGACGTCCTGCGGTGGCTCGGAGCCGCCCATCATGCGGGTGACCTGGGCCAAGTTGCGACGGAACGCGTCCTGAAACTCCTGCGGCTCGATCTTGCGGTTGCCGACGGTCGCCAGCGACGTGTTCTGGCCGAAATTACGCGCGACGTCGGCCACGCCCCACAGGCCAAAGGCGGCGACCAGCACGATGAAGAAGGCGCGCGCGGCCCAGGTGTTCAGAAAAGCGCGGAAGAAGGACATCATGGTTGGATGGGCCCGTGGTGAGACAGAGGGGGGCGGCTGAGAGGGCCGCACCATAGGCAGGGCCAACCCGATTTGCCAGATGTTACCCGGGCGGCAATATGGATGCCGATGGTTTGAACGTGTGGAGCTCGTATGCGGCAGTTGATCGCCGGAAATTGGAAGATGAACGGATTGCGCGCTGACGGCGTCGCGCTGGCTCAGGCGGTGCGGGCAGGTGCGGACGCGGCCGGTTGCGAGTTGGTGCTGTGTCCGCCGGCGACGGTGCTGGCTGCGGTGGCGGATGCGCTGCAAGGGAGCGGCGTCGGCGTCGGCGGCCAGGACTGCCTGGTGCAGTCCAAGGGCGCTTATACCGGCGACATCTCCGCCGAGATGTTGCGCGATGCGGGGGCGGGCTGGGTGATCCTGGGGCACTCGGAGCGGCGGCAGGGCTATGCGGAGTCCAACGGGTTGGTGCGTGATAAGGCGATGGCGGCGATGGCGGCCGGGTTGCTGCCGATCATCTGCGTCGGCGAAACGGAGCAGCAGCGGCTGGCCGGGGCGGCCGAGACGGTGGTGGCGTCGCAGGTCGACGGCAGCGTGCCACCCGGGTTCACGGGCGTGGTGGCGTATGAGCCGATCTGGGCGATTGGCACCGGACGAGTGGCGGAACACGCGGACATCGTCGCCATGCACCAGTGCATCCACGACCAACTCGCCGACACGCTTGGGGCGGCGGGGCAGACGGTGCGAATCCTTTACGGTGGATCGGTCAAGCCGGCAGGGGCGGGGGCAATCCTGGCGTTGCCGCTGGTCGGTGGTGCGCTGGTCGGCGGGGCCAGCTTGGTCGCCGAGGATTTCCTGGCGATCGCTCAGGCGTCGCGCGCCGCGACTTAGCGGGCGCGACTGACCGTGAAGTCGGCGACGTCGGTCAGGGCGTCGCGGAGCGCGCTGGGCGGGAAGATATCGAGGTTTCGCTTGGCTGAAGCGGCGAACTCGGTTGCGAAGTCGAGCGTGGTCTGGATGGCCCCGGTACGCTCGATGAGAGCGAGCGCATGATCGAGGTCTTCCGGTGATTGATCGCTCGCCTCGATGGTGCGGATCCAGAAGGCGCGCTCGGTCTCGTCGGCCGCATGGAAGGCGGCCAGGACGGGAAGGGTGATCTTTCCTTCGCGAAAGTCGTCGCCCACGGTTTTGCCCAGCGTGGCCTGGTCGGCAGCGTAGTCCAAGGCGTCATCGACCAACTGGAAGGCGATGCCGAGATCGTCGCCGAACGCCGCCAGGGCGCTACATTCGGCCGTAGGCCGGTCGGCGACCACACCGCCGACCTCGCAGGCTGCCGCGAACAGCGCGGCGGTCTTGCCGCGAATCATCTCCAGATATTGCGCCCGGGTCGTGGCGAGATCGTTCTGGATGACGAGTTGATGAACTTCGCCTTCTGCGATCGTCGCCGCGGCCTTGGACAGGATGCCGAGCACGGGGAGCGAGCCATCGGCGACCATGAGCTGGAAGGCGCGGGCGAACAGGAAATCGCCGACCAGGACGGATGCCTTGTTGCCGAACACCGAATTGGCGGTGGAGAGACCGCGACGGAGCACGCTCTCGTCGACGACGTCGTCATGCAACAGGGTGGCGGTATGGATGAACTCGACGCAGGCGGCGAGCTCGACGTGACGGGCACCCTCGTAGCCGCACAGGCGGGCGCAGGCGAGGGTCAGCACGGGGCGCAAACGCTTGCCGCCGGCAGCGACGATGTGCGCGGCAAGCTGCGGGATGAGAGCAACCGGACTGTCCATCCGGGCAAGGATGGTTCGGTTGCAGGCCAGGAGATCGGCCGCGACAAGATCGGTCAGCCGGGCGAGCGCGTCCGGTTCGGGGGACCCTGGTGCGCGGACCTGCAGAGGCGGGGAAACGTTGTTCAAGTCGGACTCCCGATGGTCCAGCGGAGGCAGTCAATCGCTACGCCGCATCGCAGCACCATATCGGCGCGGCGGAAAAACGGTCAAGCTGTGGCACACCGCCATCGAATACGACCGACCGGGACTTAAAGCCAGGATGCGAACGCTCGCCCAGACCAACGATCTCGTGCGCCTGAGTTTCATGTCGGCATTGTTGCGCGATGCGGGGATCGAAAGCGTGCTGCTGGACGGGTATGTCAGCGCCGTCGAAGGCAGCATCGGCGCGATCCCGCGGCGGTTGGCGGTGCTGGAGGAGGATGAGACGCAGGCGCGCCGGGTCCTACGGGAGGCGGAGCTGCTGTAGTGGAGGCGACCCGGGGAACGCTGCTCGGCGGGCGGGTGAGGTATGCTCAGCCGCGAGACGGGTATCGAACGGGGATCGAGCCGGTGTTGCTCGCCGCGAGCGTGCCGGCGCTAGCGGGCGACTTGGTGATCGAGGCTGGAACAGGGGCGGGGGCAGGATTGATGTGCCTTGCCGCGCGGGTATCCGGTGTCCGAGGCATCGGCGTCGAGATCGACCCGGCGATGGCCGACCTCGCGCGTGCGAACGTCGCCGATAACGAGCTGGCCGGGCTGACGATCCTGACCGGCGACGTGATGGCCGTCGCGCTGCCGCCGGCGTCGCACGTGATGGCCAACCCGCCCTGGCACAATCCGCGCTCCACCGCGTCGCCGGTCGCGCGACGACGCTTGGCCAAGCAGGAGAGCGCGGGGATCGAAGCGTGGGTCGCGGCGCTGGCGAGAGCGCTGGTCCCAGGAGGGTCGCTAACGATGATTGTTCCGCCAGCATTGGCGATCCGAGCGGCGGTGGCGTGCACCGCGGCGGGGCTCGGGAGTGGCGTCGACATAGTGCTGGCTCCGAAAGTGGGCCGAACGCCTAAGCTGACGGTGGTGCAACGCTGGGCCGGGAAATCAGGGCCGGTGCGGGAGGCTCAAATCGTGCTGCACGACGAGGGTGGCGGGTATTTACCCGCGATCGACGCCGTCCTGCGCGGCGGTGGCCAGCTCGGTCTCAGTTGATCAGGGCGGCGTGAACAGCTTCTTACTCGGACCGTAGAGAACGACGACATCGTTGGGATCGGCGAAGTTGAGCATCGCGCGGGCACGCTCGTCCAGCATGTCGGGGTCGACACGCTGCGACCTTAGTTCGCCGACCCGGCGGTCCCAGCCGGCCTGATCCGTCTGCGCCTTGACCAGATCGGCTTGGACGCTCTTCAGCTGCTCCTGCCGAAGCGCATAGGCCTGGAGGCCGCGATCCCCCTGCGTGGCGTTGTAGAGAAAATAGGCGACGAGAAATATGAACAGCGCGGGCAACAGCATGGCCCGCACCCCGTTGCGAAGCGACTGACCAGCGCGCGTGACGAATCCCGACATACCGGGAGCATAACCGATCGGCACGCTCGCTGCACTCATCGCGTGTGTTTCACGCGCGGCGGAGGATCGTCCGCCCGGCGTAGCGTGCCGAGGGCCCCAACTCGCTCTCGATGCGGATGAGCTGGTTGTATTTCGCCGTGCGGTCACTGCGGGCGAGGCTGCCAGTCTTGATCTGACCGCAGTTGGCGGCGACGGCGAGGTCGGCGATGGTGTTGTCCTCGGTCTCGCCGGAGCGATGGCTCATCACGCTGGTCATGCCGGCGCGGTGGGCGAGCTCGATGGCTTCGAGGGTCTCGGAAAGGGTGCCTATCTGGTTGACCTTGACCAGGATCGAGTTGGCGGTACCCTCGGCGATGCCGCGGCGGAGGCGCTCGGTGTTGGTGACGAACAGATCGTCGCCGACGAGCTGGACGCGCTTGCCGAGTACGTCGGTCAGGTGCTTCCAGCCGGCCCAGTCGTCCTCGGAGCAGCCGTCCTCGATGGAGGCGATGGGGAAACGGTCGCAGAGCTTGGCGAGGTAATCGACCATGCTGGCGGCGTCGAACTTCTTGCCTTCGCCGGCGAGGTCGTAGGTGCCGTCCTTGAAGAATTCGGTGCTGGCGCAGTCGAGCGCGAAGGTGACGTCATCGCCGGGTCGGTAGCCGGCGGTCTGGCAGGCTTTGCTGATGAAATCGAGCGCTTCTTCAGCCGATTTCAGATTGGGAGCGAAGCCGCCCTCGTCGCCGACGTTGGTGCTGTGGCCGGCGTCGTGCAGCGCCTTCTTGAGCGCATGGAAGATCTCGGAGCCCATGCGAACAGCCTCGGCGATGCTGGGAGCACCGACCGGCTGGACCATGAATTCTTGGATGTCGATCGGGTTGTCGGCGTGCTGGCCGCCATTGACGATGTTCATCATCGGCACCGGCAGGGTGCGGGCGAAGACGCCACCGACATAGCGGTAGAGCGGCATGCCCAGGTCATCCGCGGCAGCGCGGGCCACGGCCAGCGACACGGCGAGGATGGCGTTGGCCCCCAGGCGCGACTTGTTGGGCGTGCCGTCAAGGTCGATCATGATGTCGTCGAGCTTGACCTGCTCGGAGGCATCCATGCCGCTGATGGCGTCGAAGATCTCGCCTTCGATGTTGGCGCAGGCGTTGCGGACGCCCTTGCCGCCGTAACGCGACTTGTCGCCGTCGCGCAACTCGGCCGCTTCATGGGCGCCGGTCGAGGCACCGGAGGGGACGATGGCACGGCCGGAGGCGCCGGTGTCGAGCAGGACCTCGGCCTCAACCGTCGGGTTGCCGCGGCTGTCGAGAACTTCGCGGGCGACGATGTCGGCAATGGCGCTCATGGAAAAACCGTCCGATGTGATTGAGGGTCCCTAACATCGGGGACATCGCCCGCCAAGTCGGCGCGGGCTGGCTTTCAATCGTCGGCGATGTCATTCCGGGGTGGGGGAACCGATATGAACGCAAAAATGCGCTCGCTGATGATAGGCGCACTATCGATTCTTCTCGGAGCGGCCGACGCCGGAGAGGAGCCGACCCGATTGCCGGTGTTCCAGCCCGGCCCGACCGAAGTGCGCCGGGCGCCGAGCCCGTTGCTTGGGACGGCGCTGGAACCGGTGGTCCGCGTGGGACAGCAACTCTACGACGCCGGGATCCTGCCACGAGTGCGGTATGTGCAGAGTTTCGCCGGCAATCCGACCGGCGGGTTGTCGCAGGGTGTCGATACATCGGGCGTAGTGTTGTTCGGGGCGGATCTCGACATGGCTAAGCTGGCTGGCATCCAGGGCGGGCAGGTGCATGCGACGTTTGCGCAGTTCTACGGGCACGAGCTGTCGACCGACCACATTGGGTCGCGCACCAAGGTGCAGTCGTTCTACTACCCGAAAAAGCAGTTCGAGTTGGCGGAGCTGACCTATGAGCAAAGCTTGTTCGACAAGCAGCTCACCTTCGTGGTCGGGCGAGCGAACGCGACTGGGTCGTTCGCGCGGTCGACCTATGGCTGCCGGTTTCAGAACGTGGCGGATTGTCCGTTCGAGCTGACGCAGGCGGTGGCCGGGTTCCCGGGGTTCCCGTACGTCAACTGGGGCGGCTACGTACGCTACAATCCGGTCAGCCCGGTCTACCTCAAGGCCGGCGCGTTCGAGACCAATTCCCGGCGGAACAGCGATAGCGGGTTCGATTGGGGGCTGAACCATTCGACCGGCTACGTCGTGCCGTTTGAGGCCGGTTACGGTACCGAGTATTCGACCGACCCGTATCCGCGGCACTTCAAGCTGGGGGGCTGGTATAACTCGGCGCCGTACAACGACCCGTTCCTGAACACGCGCGGTCGTTCGCGCGCGCAATTTGGCGGGGCACCGCTGACGTATAGCGGCGGACGGACCGGCGCCTACGCATTGGGCGATCAGGTGGTATGGCGGCCGGAGACCGGGCCGGGGCAACGCGGGATCGCGGTGTTCGCGACAGCGGGCGTGCCGTTCGACGGCAAGGGATTGTTCTCGCTCGAGGCGGTGGCGGGCGGGATCTGGACCGGGCCGAGCGCCAGCCGTCCGGCGGACCAAATCGGCTTGTTGGCGACGTTTATCCAGCTGTCGAACAAGGAGAACGGCTACATCAATGGCCTGCTGACGAAAGCGAGCAGCACCAGCTTCGTCAGCCGCAACCAGGGAATTTTCGAGGCGAACTACAACTATAAACTGACGGACGGAATTTATCTGGCGGGAAGCATGCAGTATTTGGTCAATCCCGATTCGATCGGCCATCCAAGCGCGAAGTTCGCGCCGAAGGATGCGCTGGTGCTGGGATTGAAGCTGTCCGTCAGCGTCAATCAGCTTTTGGGGTTGCCGAATTCCTTGGGCGAGGAGTGATCTGCCGTCGCCAGTGAAGAACTCTGGACACCGCTGCCGGAGTTGCTTCAGACTAAACCCGAATAAAAAATCATAGGGGAGAGTCCAGTGCAAAATGCCTTGAAACGCGCCGCCTTGGCGGCGTTCGCGGCCGCACTACTTGGCGGAACCGCGATGGCGCAGCTGCCGAAGGAAGCGCCGAAGACGAGCGGCCCGGGCGTGACCGTGCCGAATTCACGCGGTGATGCGCTTTACGACCGACCCAAAGGCAACACGCTGGCGCCGGTCGACTCCCCGCCGCTCCCCACCGCAGCCGCCGACATGCCGACCAGCAAGCTCGTGGTTCCGGCCGGGTTCAAGGTCGAGCCGTATGCCACCGGCCTCGCCGATGCCCGTTCGCTGGCGGTCAGCCCAACCGGGACGGTGTTCGTCGGCAATCGGCTGTTGGACAAGGTGTATGCGGTCGTGCCGGGCACCAATGGCGGCAAGCCAACGGTCAAGGTCATTGCCCGCGGTTTGTATCGGCCGAACGGCGTCGCGTTCCACGACGGCAGTCTCTATGTCGCCGAACTGAACCGGATCACCCGCTACGACAACATCGAGGCCAATCTCGACAATCCGCCGAAGCCGGTGCTGATCTATGACGATCTGCCGTCCGACGAA
Organism: Janthinobacterium lividum; assembly: GCA_050954595.1. Taxonomy (GTDB): domain Bacteria; phylum Pseudomonadota; class Alphaproteobacteria; order Acetobacterales; family Acetobacteraceae; genus JAVVHH01. The sequence goes on from JBPBQE010000428.1 coordinate 9,085, forward strand.
GCGCATGGGTGGAAGTTCATTGGCATCAGCCCGGACAACAAGCTGTACGTGCCGATCGGCGCGCCCGGCAACATCCTGATCCCGCCGCCGTCCAACGCGCAGATCCGGCGCATGGATCTCGATGGCAAGAACGTCGAGATGGTCGCGGCCGGGGTAAGGAACTCGGTCGGCTTCGACTGGAACCCGGCGACCAAGGATTTCTACTTCACCAATAACGGTCGTGACTGGGTCAGCGAGGACCTGCCGAACGACACCCTGCACATGGTGCCGGCAGCAACGAAGACGGCACCGAATTTCGGCTACCCGTATTGCCACCAGGGCAACTTCACCGATCCGGAGTTCGGCTGGGGCAAGAATTGCGACGATTACGCCAAGCCGGCTGCATTGCTCGGACCGCACGTCGCGTCGCTTGGGATGCGGTTTTACAACGGAACGGCGTTCGGCCCCGAGTACAAGGGTGCGATCTTTGCCGCTCTGCACGGCTCATGGGACCGGACGATCAAGCTCGGTGGCGACGTCGTGATGATCAAGCTGAACGAAGACGGTTCGGTGGCATCGCAGACACCGTTCCTGACCGGATTCCTGCAGAACAACCAGTACGTAGGCCGGCCGGTCGACGTTCAGCCGATGCCGGACGGCTCGATGATCGTGTCGGACGATTGGAATGGTGCGCTCTGGCGCGTCAGCAAGACGAACTAAGAGAGACAGAAACTATCTCATGGGTCCGTGCCGAAGGGTGCGGACCCTTTTCTATTGAAGGATTGAGACATATGCGGGCAGCACTCATAGCCGCGGCCATGCTTCTGGCACTGCCGGCGGGGGCGCAGACGGTCGATGAACGGCTGCCCACCTGTCTGGCCTGCCATGGCAAGAACGGCGCTTCGGCCATCCCGACCGTGCCGTCGCTCGGCGGAATGCCGGTCAACTACATCCTTTCGCAGCTCTACATGTTTCGAGAGGACATCCGGAAGGCCGACCCGATGAACGCGATGGCGGCCGGGCTCAGCGACGACGATCTCCGGACGCTTGGGGCCCTGTTCAACAAGATGCCTGCGCCGCCACCGGCACCGGCGTTGACAGCGGCGGAGGAATCGTCCGGTGCCGCACTGGTCGACAAATACCACTGTAACTCGTGCCATATGCCGAATCTGGCCGGGCAGGGGACGATCCCGCACATCGCCGGGCAGCATGTCGAGTACGTCCGCGAGGCGCTGGTGACCTACAAGAACAACACCCGTCGCGGTTACAGCCCGGCCATGAACGAAGCCGCGCAGAGCGTCGAGGACGACGACATCCCTTTGCTAGCGAAGTATGTCGCTAGCTTCCGGGCGGCTGATTAGGCGAGATCGACCAGTCGCTACTGGACTTTCTTGATCAGTCGGTCGATCGCGATGAGGCGTGCTAGCAGCGCTGGCATTTCGGCGAGCGGGATCATGGTGGGCCCGTCGCTCGGAGCCTGGTCGGGGTTGCGGTGGGTTTCGATAAACAGGGCCGCCACGCCGACGGCCGTGGCCGCGCGTGCCAGCATAGGAGCGAACTCGCGCTGGCCGCCTGAACTCGTGCCCTGGCCGCCGGGCTGCTGGACGGAATGGGTGACGTCGAAAACGACGGGATAGCCGGTGCGCGCCATGATCGGTAGCGCTCGGAAATCGGAGACGAGGGTATTGTAGCCGAAGCTGGCGCCGCGCTCGGTTAGCAGGATGCTCTCATTGCCGGTGTCGGCGATCTTGGCGGCGACGTTGGCCATGTCCCAGGGGGCGAGGAACTGTCCCTTCTTGACGTTGATGGTGCGCCCGGTTTCCCCGGCGGCAATCAGCAGGTCGGTTTGGCGGCAGAGGAAGGCCGGGATCTGCAGCACGTCGACGGCTTCGGCGGCCGGGTCGCATTGTTCGGCGGTATGAACATCGGTCAGGACGGGGATGGCGAAACGCTCGCGAACCCCGGCCAGGATCGCGAGGCCCTTCTCCATACCGACACCGCGAGCAGCCGAGGCGCTGGTGCGGTTGGCCTTGTCGAAGCTGCTTTTGTAGATGAGGCCGATGCCGAGTTGCTTGGCAATCGCGGTCAGCGCGTCGGCCATCTCGAAAGCATGCGCCTCCGACTCGATCTGGCAGGGGCCTGCGATCAGAACGAACGGATTGTCGTTGCCGATGTCCAAGTCGCGGACGCGTACGACGCGATTGCCGGGTTGCGGCTCCTCATCGGCGACCTCTTCATCGGGAGGCAGATCGTTGGGGAGGAGTTCGTCGTCGATCCCGACGGTGTCGCCGGACAAGATGATGGGTTCGTCAGACAAGACGGGCCTGCTTCACAGTTGCGCGGATGAACCCGGCGAAGAGCGGGTGAGGATCGAGCGGCTTGGATTTCAGCTCGGGGTGATACTGCACGCCGACAAACCAGGGGTGACCCGGTAGTTCGACGGTCTCCGGCAGGACGCCATCGGGCGACATGCCGGCAAAGCGAAGGCCGGTGCGCTCGAGCTGCTCGCGGTAATTCACGTTCACCTCGTAGCGGTGGCGATGACGCTCATGGATACGCGTGGCACCATAGACGTCGGCGATGAGCGAATCGGCGGCGAGGTCGGCTGGGTAGGCCCCGAGACGCATGGTGCCGCCGAGGTCGCCGCCTTCGTTGCGCCGTTCGACGTCATTGCCGCGGGCCCATTCGGTCAACAGGCCGACAACCGGTGTCTCGCACGGACCGAACTCGCTGCTCGACGCGTCGAGCAGTCCGGCCATGTTGCGGGCGCACTCGATGACGGCCATCTGCATCCCGAAGCAAATTCCCAGGAACGGCACCCGGCGCTCGCGTGCGAATCGCACGGCGGCGATCATCCCCGACGTGCCACGTTCGCCGAAGCCGCCGGGCACGAGGATGCCGTGGAAGCCTTCGAGAGAGTTGACCGCATCGGCCTGCTCGAACACTTGGCTGTCGACCCAGGCCAGCTCCACACGGACGCGGCTGGCAACGCCGCCATGGGTCAGGGCCTCGGCCAGGCTTTTATAGGAGTCGAGCAGGCTGGTGTACTTGCCGACCACGGCGATGCGGACAGTGCCGTCGGGTGAGCGCACGATGTCGACGATGCGTTGCCACTGCGAGAGATCCGGGTTGCTCTCGAATGGCAGATGGAAATGGCGCAAGACTTCGCGATCCATTCCCTCCTCGTGATACGAGATCGGCACGGCGTAGATGGTGTCGACGTCGAGCGCGGCGATGACGGCCTGCTGACGGACGTTGCAGAAATTGGCGATCTTGCGCCGTTCGCCGTCGGGAATCTGGCGGTCGCACCGGCACAGCAGCATGTCGGGCTGGATGCCGGCGTTCTGCAATTCCTTGACGGAATGTTGGGTCGGCTTGGTCTTAAGCTCACCGGCGCTGGGAATGTATGGGACGAGCGTGAGATGGATGAACATCGTCTGCTCGGAGCCAAGCTCATTGCCGAGCTGACGGATGGCCTCAAGGAAGGGGAGGCTTTCGATGTCGCCGACGGTGCCGCCGATCTCGATAAGGGCGAAGTCGACGTCGTCCAGATCGCGAACGATGGCTTCCTTGAGCGCATCGGTGATGTGCGGGATCACCTGGACGGTGGCGCCGAGGTAATCGCCGCGGCGTTCGCGAGCGATGACCTCCGAGTAGATGCGGCCGGTGGTGGCGTTGTCGGACTGCTTGGCGTGAACACCGGTGAAGCGCTCGTAATGGCCAAGGTCGAGGTCCGTCTCGGCGCCATCATCGGTGACGAACACCTCGCCATGCTGCGTCGGGCTCATCGTGCCGGGATCGACGTTGAGATAGGGATCGAGCTTACGCAGTCGAACCGCGTAACCCCGGGTTTGAAGGAGAGCGCCGAGGGCGGCAGAGGCGACACCCTTGCCGAGCGAGGAAACCACGCCACCGGTGATGAAAACGAACCGAGTCATGGGAGATCGTGATAACGGGCGGGGAGGCTTTGTGAAACCCCGACAACGCTGACGCAGGTCAGGGTTGGGATAAAAATCGGTCGGCTAGTGCTGTGTTGCCGAAGCGCCGCAGCCGACACCGGCGGCTGAAATTCTAGTTGCCGGTGGGAACGGACGGTCCTGCCGGGAGGGCGGGGGTCGCAGGCGCCGTGGTGGTAGCGCCGGTGCCGAGCGGCGGCGGGTAGTCGAGCAGCGAGCGGCCACCGCCTACCGTGCCCCGGTTCAGCAACGCCAACGACAACGACAACAGGAAGAACGCCGTGCCGAGGACAGCGGTCGTGCGCGTCAGCAGATTGGTGGTGCCGCGGCCGCTCATGAACCCGCCCATGCTCTGCGAGGTGCCGATGCCAAGACCGCCGCCCTCCGAGCGCTGAATCAGCACAACGCCGATCAGCGCCAGCGTAACGAACAGATGGATCAGCAGGAGGACGGTGCTCATGAAAGGGCTCTAGCTCGTTGCGGTCGGCGGCGGAAGGTTTCGGTCAGCGGCCGGAGCTGATGCGCTCGACCAGCTGCTTGACGGTCGGAACGAACCCGTTGGAGTAAAACGGATCGCTGGCGAAGCGGTAGGCATTGTGACCGCTGAACATCAACTGATGCTCGATGGCTTCCTGGGTTTGATCGTCGCGACGCACTTCCTGGAGGGTTTTCTGGATGCAGAAGCTGCGCGGGTCGGCTTTCTTGCCGTTGTCGTAATCGGGGCCGTGTTGGCTCCAATTGCTGAAGCGACAGACGCTGAGGCAGCCCATGCAGGCGACCTGATCAGCGGTGATGTGCTGAGCGCGCTCGGGAGTAACGAAGATCAACGTGGCGTCTGGTGTGCGCATGGCTTCGGTAAAGCCGGCATTGATCCAGCCCTCGGCGTGGAACAGGTCCTGCGGGGTAAGGTAGACCGGGCGCTTGCGCGGACCGATGCCGAGCACGGCGGTGTGCTCGCCGACAGGCTCCGTCGTATAGGCGACCTGGTGCTCACCACGTTGGCGGAGTTCCTCGATGAAGCCGTTGTTGACCGCACTTGAATAGAATCCGGTGGGGCTGAACTTATTGAGGAACACGTCGCCGGATTGCAGTGTCAGCAAGCGTCGCTTCCAAGCGTCACTGATCGGGCTCTCCTGGGTGAGCAAGGGGCGGGTGCCAAACTGGAACGCGATAGGACCGAGTTCGGGATTGTCGATCCAGTCCTCCCACTCCTCGAGCCACCACACGCCGCCGGCCATGATGATCGGCACCTGGTCGAGACCAAAGGTGCGCATCAGCTTGCGCAGCGCGAGCACACGGGGGAAGGGATCTTCGGGCTTGGTGGGGTCTTCGCCGTTGGACAGCCCGTTATGGCCGCCGGCCAGCCAGGGATCTTCGTAGACGACGCCGCCGAGGAGCGTGGCCGCCTTGGAGTAGGCGCGCTTCCAAAGGGCGCTGAATGCGCGTGAGGATGAGACGATCGGGTAGTAGTGGACCCCGAATCGAGCGGCGATATCGGAAAGTCGATACGGCATCCCGGCACCGCAGGTAAGGCCGTGGATGAGGCCTTTGGCTCCCTCGAGCACGCCGGTGATGACGCGCTCGGCGCCACCCATCTCCCAAAGCAGGTTGGCGTGGATACGGCCACGACCACCGCTGATCTCGTAGGCGCGTTTGGCCTGATCGATGCCGCCCTGGATACCGAACTGGATCAGTTCCTCATGGCGGTCGCGTCTGGTGCGTCCGAGGTAATCCTGCGGGATCGGGTTGCCATCGGCGTCGTAGAAGTCGGCGTTGACGGCGCTGAACGTGCCAGCACCGCCGGCCTCGGCCCAATGGCCGGACGAGACGCCGGTGGACACGCCAATGCCCTTACCGCCCTCGATCAGCGGGAGGACATCTACGCCTCCCATCCGGATTTCGTTGAGCGTCTTCATCTCGGCGCTGATCCTAATATCACCGTCGTGTAACTATAGACGGCCGAGCCCCGGTGAAAGGGCTCGGCCGTCATTTTGATGTAAGCTAGTCCGCCGCGTCGGAACGGTCGCGGCGCTCGCCACGCTCCGGACGATCCCGACGACCTTCACCGCGTCCTTCTGGGCGACCCTCGCCTTCCGGACGATCGCCACGGGACGGCTTGGCGCCGACCTGATCGGTGATGTCGGCACCGGTCTCCTGATCGACGACACGCATCGACAGCTTGACCTTACCGCGATCGTCGAAGCCGAGGCACTTGACCTTGACCTGGTCGCCTTCCTTGACGACGTCGGTGGTCTTGTTGACCCGGGCCTGCTGCAGCTCGCTGATGTGAACCAGGCCGTCCTTCGGGCCGAGGAAGTTAACGAACGCGCCGAACTCGGCCGTCTTGACCACCTTGCCGTTGTAGATGGCGCCGATCTCGGGCTCGGCCACGATCCCACGGATCATGTCGATCGCCTTCTGGCTGGCTTCCTCGGTGGTGGCGGCGATCTTGATGGTGCCGTCATCGTCGATGTCGACCTTGGCACCGCTCTCGGCCACGATCTCGCGGATCACCTTACCGCCGGTTCCGATCACGTCGCGGATCTTCTCCTTCGGCACGTTGATCACCGTGATGCGCGGCGCGGTCGCGGCGACGCCGGTGCGGGCGCCGGTCAGTGCCTTGGCCATCTCGCCAAGGATGTGCAGCCGGCCGTCCTTGGCCTGCTCGAGCGCGATCTGCATGATCTCCGGCGTGATGGACGTGATCTTGATGTCCATCTGCAAGGAGGTGATGCCCTGCTCGGTGCCGGCGACCTTGAAGTCCATGTCGCCGAGGTGATCCTCGTCGCCGAGGATGTCGGACAGCACGGCGAAGCCGCTTTCTTCCTTGATCAGGCCCATGGCGATGCCGGCGACAGGCCGGGTCAGCTTCACGCCGGCGTCCATCAGCGCGAGGCTGGTGCCGCAGACGGTGGCCATCGACGATGAGCCGTTGCTTTCGGTGATCTCGCTGACGACGCGCATGGTGTAGGGGAACACGTCCTTGCCCGGCAGGACCGGACGGATTGCGCGGTAGGCGAGCTTGCCGTGACCGATCTCGCGACGGCCCGGGCTGCCCATGCGGCCGGCTTCACCCACCGAGTAGGGAGGGAAGTTGTAGTGCAGCATGAAGTGCTCGCGACGCTCGCCTTCGAGCGCATCGATGACTTGCTCGTCCTGGCCGGTGCCGAGGGTGGCGACGCAGAGTGCCTGCGTCTCGCCCCGGGTGAACAGGGCGGAGCCGTGGGCGCGCGGCAGGATGCCGACTTCGCCGATGATCTGGCGAACCGTCTTGGTGTCACGGCCGTCGATGCGGATGCCGGTCTTGAGGATGGTGCCGCGGACGACGTCAGCTTCGAGCTTCTTGAGCATCGGCTTGGCGGCGTCGGCGCTCTGACCTTCGGCGGCAAGCGTTTCGAGCAGTCGCTTCTTGGCAGCGCCGACGAGGTCCTGCCGCGCTTCCTTTTTTGGCTCCTTGTAGGCGGCGGCCATCGACTCGGTGCCGAGCTCGATGATGCGGGCCTGCAACGCAGTCGCCTCGGGAGTCTTCTCGGCCAGAGCCCAGGGCTCCTTGGCCGCATGCTCGGCGAGTTCGATGATCGCCTGGATCACCGGGCGCATGTGCTCGTGGCCGAAGTTGACGGCGCCGAGCATAACGTCTTCGGTCAGCTCCTGGGCCTCGCTCTCGACCATCAGCACGCCTTCGGTGGTGCCGGCGACGACGAGGTCGAGCTTGCTGGTGGCGAGCTGGTCACGCGTCGGGTTAAGGATGTAGGCGCCCTCGGCGAAGCCGATGCGGGCGGCGGCGACCGGGCCGAAGAAGGGGATGCCGGAGAGCGTCAGCGCGGCCGAGCAGCCGATCAGCGAGACGATGTCCGGATTATTCTCCATGTCGTGGCTCAGCACGGTGGCGACGATCTGGACCTCGTTGCGGAAGCTCTCGGGGAACAGCGGGCGAATCGGGCGGTCGATCAGGCGGCTGGTGAGAACCTCGTTCTCGTTCGGACGGCCTTCACGCTTGAAGAAGCCACCGGGGATCTTGCCGGCGGCGAACGCCTTTTCCTGGTAGTTCACGGTGAGCGGGAAGAAGTCCTGGCCGGGCTTGACCGAGCGGACGCCGACGGCGGTGCAGAGCACGATGGTGTCGCCGTAGCTGACCATGACGGCGCCATCGGCCTGGCGGGCGATCTTGCCGGTTTCGAGGACGAGCTTGCGGCCGCCCCAGTCGAGTTCCTTGCGGAAATAGTTGAACATGCAGTTCATCCCAGTTGCGCCGGGACGGGATCGGGGCGGGGCATATAGCGGCGTCTCGGGCAACATGGCGACAACCGTCTGCCAGGTAACCGAAGGCGCCGTCGCCCGCTCGGCAATCCGGCCGCGGCGACGTTGACCCGGCGCCCAAATGGCGCCGGGCGTAGTCTTTTAGTCTAGCGGCGCAGCCCGAGGCGACCGATGAGGGTCTGGTAGCGGGTGCGATCCTTCTTGCTCAGATAGTCCAGCAAGCGGCGACGACGGCCGACCAGCATCAGCAGGCCACGACGACTGTGGAAGTCCTTGGCGTGGGTCTTGAGGTGTTCGGTCAGGTTGACGATGCGCTCGGTGAGGAGGGCGACCTGGACCTCGGGGCTGCCGGTGTCGGCAGCAGCCATAGCATATTCGGACACGAGCGTCGTGCGACGCTCTGCGGTAATCGACATCGTGATACTCCGTAAATAGGGGTTAAAGAAGGCGGTCGGGCTTGCACATGCCGTCTTCGAGACGGCACAACCCGATCACGCGTCCCCCCGCCATGGCACGGGCGAGCCCGCCATCGGGTCGCGCCGTCGGTGGAATGCGGCCCATCAGATCGACGAGGCTGATCGCCTGTCCAGTAGAGAGGCCGAAGGCTTCTGCCTCGGTCAGGGCCAGCGCCGGGATGTCGGCCAGCGCGGTCACGACCGGGAGCAAGAGGTCCGGAGAGACCGCGGTCATATCGGATGCCGGTTGACAATTGTCCAGTGGAATCGATTGGGCTTCGTTGAACGGCCCGACCCGGAGGCGACGTAGGGCGGCGATATGCCCGACGCTACCGCAGGCCAGCGCGAGGTCGCGGGCGAGGCTGCGCATGTAGACGCCCTTGCCGGATTGGACCTCGAAGACGACGTCGTCGCCGACGCGCTCGATCAGCTCGAACCGATCCACGCGGGCGGGACGAGGCGGCAGGTCGGGAGCGCGGCCCTCACGGGCCATGTCGTATGCGCGTTCGCCAGCGACCTTGATGGCCGAGTAGATGGGCGGCACCTGCATGATGTCGCCGATGAAGGCGGGTAGGGCGGCACGGAGTTCGTCGTCAGTGGGGCGAACGTCCGAGGTGGCGATAACGGCGCCGTCGGCATCGTCGGTATCACGCGCTTCGCCGAGCCGCAGGGTGAAACGATAGATCTTCGTGCCGTCCATGACGTAGGGCACGGTCTTGGTGGCAGCGCCGAAGGCGATCGGGAGCACGCCGGTGGCCAGCGGGTCGAGCGTGCCGCCGTGGCCGGCTTTCTGGGCGTCGAAGGCGCGTTTGACCCGGTTGACCACGTCGGTGCTGGTCATGCCCGGGGGTTTGTCGATGATGAGCCATCCGTCGAGCGGTTGGCCGCGGCGTTTGCGCATTTCTAGTCCGTAGAGGGGAGGCGTGGGTATAGCCGCGGCGAGCCGCGACGCAAGCGCTATCGGCCGAGCAGTTCCGTGGCGATGGCATCCCACTCGTCGGGCAGGGAAAGCGATGACGGGGCGCGGCCGGCGCGGCGATACCAGTAGGCGGCATTGACCTCGTCGCCTTCGAGACGGTGCAGATGCGCATGGACGAGGTCGCAGCGCGGGGTTCCCTCGTGTTGCTGGACGCACTCATGCGCACGGTCCCAGGCACCTTTGGCGGCCCACCATAGGCCCTGGACGGCCGGGTCGGCGGCGACCGGAGCGGCTTCGGTTAGGGTGGCGCGGAAGTCGGAAAGGGTGGTCATGGTCAGACGATACCGTGGACTGCGAGCACGCGCGCCATGCGAATCGCGGCGTCGTCGGGGTCCCGAAGCAAGCCTGCGGCATCGGCCAGGCGGAAGGTTTCTGCCAGGTAGGGCAGCGAGCGGGCCGATTGCTGGCCGCCGATCATGGTGAAGTGGCTCTGGTGACCGTTGAGGTAGGCCATGAAGATGATGCCGGTGCGGTAGGTGCCCGCGGGCGGGCGGAGCAGGTGCCGGGCCAAGGGCAGTGTGGGCTCGAGGATGTCGAAGTAGGATTGGGTATCATCGCGCTGGAGGCAGGCGAGGGCGGATGCGGCGGCGGGGGCAATGGCGTCCAGGATGCCGAGCATGGCGTGGGAGTAGGCGTCGTCGTCGCCGGCGATGAGGTCGGGGAAATTGAGTTCGTCGCCGGTGTAAAGGCGGACGCCGCGGGGAAGGTGGCGGCGGAGGGCGATCTCGCGGGCCGGGTCGAGCAGGGCGAAGGCGATGCCGTCGATTTTGGCGGCGTTGGCATTGGCGATGTCGAGGCAGGTTGCGAGGGCGTCGTCGACGGAGGTGTGGCCCCAGTAGGTGCCGAGCGCCGGGTCGAAGAGTTCGCCGGGCCAGTGGAGCAGAACGGGGTCGCGGGTCTGCTCCAGGATGCGACCGTAGATTCGTTTATAGTCGTCGGGGCCGCGGGCGCAGGCAGCCAGCGCGCGGGATGCGAGCAGAACGATGCGGCCACCCAGTTTCTCGATCGATCCACACTGGGCTTCGTATGCGCCGAGGATCTGGTTAACGGAACCGGCGGTGATTGCGGCGTTGGGCGGCAGATGGTCGGTGCTGGCGCCGCAGTAGAGCGCAGCGCCGGGCGGGGCGGCGGCGATGCTGCGGCGGATCAGCTCGAGGCTGGTGGGCCAGTCCAGCCCGGCGCCACGCTGCGCCGCGTCGGTAGCTTCGGCGACGCCGAGGCCAAGCGACCAGAGATAGAGCCGGTACTGGATCGTAGCGTCCCAATCGATAGCGGGGCGATCGGAGAGTGGATCGGCGACGACATGGGCGGCCGCCAGCGCAAGGCGATTGAAGGGCGGCCGGCCCTGTGGCGACAGCCGGGGCGGATGCGTTGTGTAGCGCTGGAGCGTCCGTCCGGGGCCCGGCAGGGTGAGTGTCGGCATTGCGGGGACACTGAAGGGCTTATTGGCGCGGTTGTCACGGCCTGATGGCGGGGCCGCCGCCCGGTCGCGATCAGGACACCATGGATCCAGTCCCGCTCTGGGAGTTTGTCACGGAGGCGCGCCATAGTGAGGCAGAGGTTGGTCGGAGAAGTCGGGATGGGGTCACGGTCGGCGGCATTGGTCGCCTTGCTGGTTCGAGTTGGGGTTCGGACAAGGGTATCGCTGCTCGCCATCACCGCTGTGACAGCCGGTTGTCAGCCGGCGGCCGCGCCCGTCGCGGCGATCGACGTGACCGCCGTCAATGGCGTCGGTTACGTCGTCATCAACGCGCCCATTGCGCCGCAAAGCCGCGACCTGTTCATCGCCGACGTCGACAAGCTGCGTGCAAGAGGAGCCAAGGAGATCGACATCGGCCTGAACTCGCCGGGCGGCGCCATACAATCCGCTCAGGATATCGTCGAGTACATGGCGCGCCTGCATCGCGACAACGGGATCGTTTTCAAAGTCTATAATGTCGGACTGGTCGCGTCGGCGGCCACCTATGTCTTTCTCGCCGCACAGGATCGCTATTCGGCGCCGAAAGGCGTCTTCCTCTTTCACGCGGCGGGCATGGTCGCCAACGGCATGGTGACGAGCGAGCGGCTACGCGAATCGGCCGACATCCTCGACGCGTATGAGCGGAAGATTCGGGCCGCACTGGTCAGCCGCACGCATCTGACGGATGGAGAGGCGCAGATTTACGTGCGCAGGACCGTGTTGCTCAACGCAGACGATGCGAAACGGGACGGCGTCATCGACGCCATTGCCGACATGCGGTTCCCCAAGGGGGCTCAAGCCTATGTCATCACGACCGTGCCGCCGGCTGGGGCGCCACGTGCGGCCGCGCCAACGACGGAACAAGGACGTTGACCCTTTCGATCGAGCGGGTGTCGTCGCCGACCAATGCGGCGCGAATGCTGGTCCGTGAGTTGGAGGCGGTACTTTCGGCAGAATATCCGCCCGAACAGCGCCATGGACTGCCGATCGAGGCGATCTTCCGGCCCCACATCCATTTCTTCATAGCGACGCTGGACGGCGCGCCGGTCGGTTGCGGCGGCGTCGCGTTGCTGGAAGGGTTCGCCGAGGTCAAGCGGATGTTCGTGCGTCCGGCGGCGCGGGGGCGGGGGGTGGCGCAAGCATTGATCGCCGGGCTGACGACAGTGGCGCGGCAGCACGGAGTTTCGGTGGTGCGGCTCGAAACGGGGACCGTGCAGCACGCCGCGTTGCGGTTCTACGAGCGCGAGGGGTTCGTCCGGTGCGAGGCGTTCGGCGATTATGCGGACATGGCTCCGGCGGCGATCGCGACCAGCGTGTTCATGGAGATGGCGATCTAGAGCGCTACTTCCGAGCCGATCGACTCGGAAAGCTTCTGGTCTGGCAGCGCCTGTTCGACACGCGCGCGATCCTGTCGCACGTTCGCGGCTCAGGATGAGGATGCGACGAGATGAGCGGAAGCAGAGAAGGCGCGGTGGCGACGGCGCTCGAGTTCTTCGACGAAGGCGGGTTCGAGCGACGGCTGGCCGACTTGGTGGCGATTCGCAGCACGAGCCAGGACCCGGGACACGAGGCGGACCTGCACGCCTACCTGGCGACGATCACGCCGTGGCTCGAGGAGCTCGGCTTTACCTGCAGCACGCATGACAACCCGGTGTCGGGCAGCGGGCCGATCCTGCTGGCCGAGCGGATCGAAGCGGCCGGGCCGACCGTGATCACCTATGGGCATGGCGATACCGTGCGCGGGCTGGAGGATCAGTGGGAGGCCGGGCTGGAACCGTGGCGGCTGACGCGGCGGGACGATCGTTGGTATGGGCGCGGGTCGGCGGACAATAAGGGTCAGCACGTCATCAACCTGTCCGCGCTCGAAGCGGTGATCGCGGAGCGCGGCGGCGAGCTCGGATACAGCATCAAGCTGATCATCGAGACCGGCGAGGAGAGCGGCTCGAAGGGGCTTTCCGAGATCGTGGCCGCGAACAAGGACAAGCTGGCGGCCGACGTATTGCTGGCGAGCGACGGGCCGCGTTCGCATTCGGAAGTGCCGACGGTGAGCACGGGAACGCGGGGAAGTTTCCATTTCGACCTGGTCGTCGACGTGAGGCCAGGCGGGGTACATTCGGGCAACTGGGGCGGGATGACGACCGATCCGGCGATCGTGCTGGCGCATGCCATCGCGTCGATCTCGGACCGACATGGCAAGATCCTGGTGCGGGATTGGGTGCCGCAGGGGATCAGCAACTCGGTGCGCGACGTGCTGGAAGGGTGCGAGCTGAAGGCCGAGGGCGAGGCAGCGACGATCGATCCGACGTGGGGCGAGCCGGGGCTGACGCCGGCGGAAAAGGTCTATGCCTGGACCAGCTTCATCGTGCTGGCGATGCTGTCGGGACGGCCGGAGAACCCGGTCAATGCGGTGGCGCCGAACGCGTCGGCGCATTGCCAGATCCGCTACACCGTCGACGTCGATCCGGAGCGTTTCGAGCCGGCGCTGCGGCAGCATCTGGATGCGGCCGGGTTCGGCGAGATCAAGATCGTGCCGTATGGCATCCGTATGCCGGCGCGGCGGTCGGATCCGTCGAGCCCGTGGGTGCGCTGGGCGGTGGACAGCATGGAGCGGACGCTGGGCAAAAGGGTGCAGGTGATCCCGAACAGCGGCGGCGGGCTACCGAACGACGTGTTCATGGATCATCTGGGAACGCAGTTGCTGTGGGTGCCGCACAGCTACAATGGCTGCAAGCAGCACGGGCCGAACGAGCACCTGCTGGTCGCCCCGGCGCGGGAAGGGATCGCAGCGTTCGCCGGGCTGTGGTGGGATCTGGGGGAGGAGGTGCCGGGCTAGGGCATCATCCCGGGTGGCAGATCGGGCACCATCGGCAATGTAATGCGGATGGGCACGACGCAGACGTCGCTGGCTGGTCTGCCATTCCGTTTAAGCCAGTCGGCGAGATGCTCGGGTGCAGCCGGAGAGAGCACGTCGAACAGGTCCCAACCCGGCGGTGTCCAACCGCTGAGGCCGTTGACGACAGGGATGCCGCGGAGGTCGGCGGCGAGCGGAATCGTGTAGTTGTAGGCGAAATACATCAGCGCGAGATGCAGCCCAGCGGCGGCCGGGTCCAGGGCGCGATGCTCGTCCCGGCCGAACCGCTGGTAGTGGTCCCATGGCGAACCATGCCAGTTGGCGGCGACGTCGGGGTTAGCTAGCAAGTAGGTCTTTGCGTCGAAATGAGCCTCGTCGTCGACGACCTGCCCGCTTTGCATGTCGGGCGGGGCGATGAAATAGGCGGCGGTGCAGGATGCCGGGATCGCGTCGCCGCCCGAGCGGGACAGCGCCTCTGCCGCCCGGCCGGAGTAGCCGGCGATGCTGCCGATCTGTTCGATGGCGGCAAGGACAGCTAAGGCGGACACGACGGTTCTGACGGCGGCTCCAGTGGATCGAGCGCGGTCGACGAGTAGGCCGATCGCGGCGCCGATGGACAACGTAATCATGATCTCGAGGCGTGGCACGGCGCGAATGCCGCTGGCCCCAGGGAAGAATTTCCAGACGAACCACCAGGCGGAGCGGTAGGGCACGCGCATCATCAACAGCTGCAAGATGAAGCCGGTGACGATCACGAGGGCGAGGATGGCGGTCGTGCGGTCGAGGGTGCGGCGGCGCGCGACGAGGCGCCAGGCAGACCAGATTACGGCGGCGGCCCAGGCGAGCGACACGATCATGCCGACGCCGATGCGGAGTTCCGGCCAGCGTTCGATGATGGTCGCCTCGGGCCAGCGACCGAACAGCCAACCCCAGACCAGGCTCTCGCGGCCCATCCAGAGCAGATGCG
>JBPBQE010000433.1:0-23797 GCA_050954595.1 Janthinobacterium lividum
GGCCGACACCCCGAGCCACCCATCCCCATCCCCCAGCCGAACCCCGAACGGCACCAACCGCGCCTCGAACTCCGTCCGCGAATAAGGCCGCAGCGTCAGCCGCTTTACCACCCGCCGCGACCCGGCGAACACCCCGTCATGCGTACAAGCCGCCGCATTCACCAACACCCCGATCAACCCGCCGAACGCCCCCGTCCGCAGCCGCAACGGGGCACCCCGCATCACATCCACCCCCCGGAACGACAACAACGAGTCCGGCCGGACGATGGCGGTCGCATCCCCCGCCAGATCCACCACCGACAGCCGCTCCACCCACCGAAGCTCCGTCTCAACCCGCTCCCGCCGCCGATCCTCCCGCCGCTCCAGCATGAACCGCTCCAGAACCGCCGCCATCGCCTGCGACAGCGCCTCGCCCGGATGCGTCGAATCCGCATACAGCGGCTCCCCGCCCGCCCCGGGCAGCCGCCCGGCAAGGTCGCCGGCATCGAGGAAATGGCACCCGAGCCGCCCCGCCATCTCCCGATACAACTGCACCAGCGGCGCCCGCTCCCCGATCTCGTGCGCCCGCGGGATGATGACCAGGATCGGCTCGCACCGGTACCGCCGCGCCTGGTGACAAGCCCACTCCGCCCACAGCAGCGACTGCCCGGTCGAGTAGGTCCGGTCCTCGATCCCCGCCGCATCCACGACGCAGAAATCCAGCAGGCAGTAATCGCACGGGGCCAGGAACCCCTCTGTCATGAAGAACGGCGCCAAGATCGACGGACTCGCCCCGATCCGCCCCATCCGCTCGATGGAAACGCTCCCCATCCGCCGCAACTGATCGATAAACCCACCCCGGATGATGCTGTTGGACTGACCAACCACGGCGCAAGAAACGCTCAACCGGAGGCCTCAGCGACCCGGCATGACGCAAGCGAGCCGGGTCATCCGCCATCGACGGCGTTCGCGTGCCTCCCGACTCACCACCAACCCTCCGTTTGGCTCCCGAAACCAATCGTGTCGCCACCGCCCACCCGCGGTCAAGCCGATGCCGGGCAGGGCAGGGGCCGCCACCCCGCCCAACCTTATCCCCGCTGCCGATGACACCCCGGCTCGCACAACCGCGCCAGCCGGTGCGAAACCTTGCCCACCTCCCGGCACTGATCGCACCGCAGCTTGCGCAGCGCCGTCTCCACCGGCTCCAACTCGCCATACCGCGCCAACAGCAACCCCACCGGCAGCGCCCCCATGTGCCCGCACGCCGAACACACCGCCAGCCAGACCTGCCCCGGGGCACCCTGCCTCAAATGTCTCATCCGCAGCGTCAGATCGCGTCCCATGCGACAAACGCTACCACCAAGAACAGAAAGTGAACACGTACATTTCGCGCCCCTCGACCCGGCATGCCAGGGCAGGGATCTAAACCGCTTGCCAATCCCTACAAGAATATGTTCCTAATCACCCGTGCCCGAACCCATCCCCTTCCACCGCTACCTCCCGGCGCATCTCGCCGCTCCCCCGGCGCGACCGTCGGAGACCGAAACCGACCGTCGCGAGCGTCACCTCGCTCTGACCCGCGAGCTCACCGACCTCAACATGCTCGCCGCCCGTGACGCCGCCCACCGCATCGCCACCCGCGACCCCGACGCCCCGCCCGACGGCCCCGCCAGCGCCGACCCCACCCTCGCGCTCGCCCGCGCCACCCGCGCCGTCACCCTCATCATGTCGCACGAGAACCGCATCGCCGCCGGCGACGCCGGCGCCCCGTTCTCGGTCCACGACCCCCGCGGCCTCGCCTTGCGCCAGCTGCTGCACCCCCTCATCGCCCACGAGCCCGACCCGGCCCGCCGCCGCCTCGTCCGCAACCGGGTCAACGGCCGCATCGAAGACGCGCTCGCCGCCGATCTCGACGACGTTCCCCTGGCTCAGATCGCCCAGGTCATCGCCAACGAAAACGGCATCGTCCTCGACATCACCAAGCTCCCCGACGCATTCCTCGAACCCATCTTCCCCGGCCTCGACCCCGATGGCCCCGCCGTCCACACCCGCCCGGAAGCCGACACCCCCGATCAGCGTTGATCACACCCCGTCCAAAACCGTCACGGCCCGTCACGCCTAACCGAAACTTAATCGCACCCCGGGGCTTTACTCTCCGAACCACCACCCCAACGACGGACGGACCAACTCATGTTCTCTCTCATCGGCGCCATCATCATCGGCGGCATCGCCGGCGCGATCGCAAAGTTCATCATGCCGGGCCGTGACGGTGGTGGCATCATCGTCACGATCATCCTCGGCATCGTCGGCGCCCTCGTCGCCACCTTCCTCGGCCAGGCCCTCGGCTGGTATGCACCGGGCCAGTCCACCGGCTTCATCGGCTCCATCGTCGGCGCCATCATCGTGCTGTTCGTCTACCGCCTCGTCACCGGCCGCCGCACGGTCTGATCCGCTCAACGGGGCGCCCATTTACCGGGCGCCCCGTTGACGATTCGCCTTTAAAATTCCACTTGTCGATCATGGCCATCCGCCTCGACATCGACCACCGCGCCACTGGGCAGTCCACAAGACACCCCGAAAAGGCGAACCGCCCGGACAACCCCATCCAGCGCAAGCCGGACTGGATTCGTGTCCGTGCCCCCAATCACCCGATCTATCACGAGACCCGCGCCCTGATGCGCGAGAACCGTCTCGTCACCGTCTGCGAAGAAGCGGCCTGCCCCAACATCGGCGAATGCTGGTCCCAGCGTCACGCCACCATGATGATCATGGGCGACACCTGCACCCGCGCCTGCGCCTTCTGCAACGTTCGCACCGGCCAACCCGACGCCCTCGACGCCGGTGAACCCGCCCGCGTCGCCGACGCCGTCGCCAAGCTCGGCCTGCGCCACGTCGTCATCACCTCAGTTGACCGCGACGACCTGCCCGATGGCGGCGCCCGCCACATCGCCGAAACCATCCGCGCCCTCCGCCGCCAAGCTCCCGACACCACGGTCGAAGTCCTCACCCCCGACTTCCTCCGCAAGCCCGGCGCCCTCGAAACTGTCGTCGACGCCCGTCCGGACGTCTTCAACCACAACCTCGAGACCGTCCCGCGCCTCTATCCCACCATCCGGCCCGGCGCCCGCTACTTCCAGTCCCTGCGCCTGCTCGACCAGGTCAAGCAGCGCGACCCCACCATCTTCACCAAATCCGGCCTCATGGTCGGCCTCGGCGAGGCCCGCCCGGAAATCGGCCAGGTCATGGACGACCTTCGCATCGCCGACGTCGACTTCCTCACCTTGGGCCAATACCTCCAGCCCACCGTGAAACACGCCGCCGTCGACCGCTTCGTCACCCCGGAGGAATTTGCCGAATACGCCACCCTGGCCCGCGGCAAGGGCTTCCTGATGGTGTCCGCCACCCCGCTGACCCGCAGCTCGTATCACGCCGACGCTGACTTCGCTCAGCTCCGCCAGGCCCGCGAGCGCCAACTCATGGCCGCAGAATAGATGCCCACACACGCCGAGAACCGGGTCGTCCCCTACAGCCAGGAGCAAATGTACAACCTGGTGGCCGACGTCTCCGCCTACCCGCAATTCCTCCCCTGGTGCGTCGGCGCTCGCGTCCGCACCCAGACGGAAACCGAAATCGTCGCCGACCTCACCATCGGCTTCGGCCCCTTTCGCGAATCCTTCACCAGCCGCGTCGTCCTCGAGCGCCCCCATCTGGTCCAGGTGAAATACGAACGCGGCCCGTTCAAATACCTCAACAACAACTGGATGTTCGACCCCGACCCGGCCGGCTGCCGCGTCCGTTTCTTCGTCGACTTCGAATTTCGCTCCCGCCTGCTGCAATCCGCCATCGGCGTCGTTTTCAACGAGGCCGTCCGTCGCATGGTCAACGCTTTCCTCAAGCGGGCCCGCGACAAATACGGCGCGCCCAACATAGCCGCCAGAACCGCTCCCAAAATTGCCGAGAAAGCCTGATCGATGGTCCACGCCCCACCACGCTTCGAGACTACCGTCCCCCTCCGCGTGAACCTGTATTCCGACACCCAGACCAAACCGTCTCGCGCCATGAAGGAAGCGATGATGGAGGCCGAAGTCGGTGACGAGCAGTCCGGCACCGACCCCACCACCAACGAACTCTGCGACCGCATGGCGGCCCTCCTCGGCAAGGAAGCCGCGGTCTTCATGCCCTCCGGCACCATGTGCAACGAGATCGCTATCCTCGTGCAATGCCGCCTCGGCGACGAGATCCTCGCCCACCCCCTTTGCCACATTCTCCATAGCGAAGGCGGCGCCCCCGCTGCCCTCGCCGGCGTCCAGATCACCCCGCTTCCCGACTCCGAAGGCATCTTCACCGCCGACGCCGTCCGCGACGCCATCCGCCCCAAGACCCGCAATGCCCCGCCCCAGCGCATGGTCGAGGTGGAGCAAACCTCCAACCTCGGTGGCGGCCGTGTCTGGCCCATCGCCCAGCTCGATGCCGTTGCCGCCGCAGCGCACGAAGCCGGCCTGGTCACTCACATGGACGGCGCCCGGCTGATGAACGCCGTCGTCGCCGCCGGCGTGCCGGCCGACGAGATGGTTGCCGGCTACGACACCGTCTGGCTGGATTTCACCAAGGGCCTCGGCGCCCCGCTCGGCGCCGTCCTCGCCGGCTCGGCCGACTTCATCGGCGAGGCCTGGCGCTGGAAGCAACGTATGGGCGGTGCCATGCGCCAGTCCGGCATCTGCGCCGCCGCTTGCCTGTATGCGCTGGACCACAACGTCGACCGCCTCGCCGAGGATCACGAGAACGCCCGCATCCTCGCCCGTGAACTCGCCCAGATCCCCGGGATCACCGTCGAACGTGCCGACACCAACCTGGTCTTCTTCGACGTTCGCGAAACCGGCATGACCGGCGCCCAGCTCGCCGCCCGTGTCCGCGAACACGGCGTCCTCATCAGCGTCATGGACAAATTCCGCGGCCGAGCCTGCACCCACCTCGACGTCGATCGCGCCGGCATCATGGACGCCGCTGCCGCGATACGCGAAGCTGTCGCCTCGATTTAACGGAGAACGCAGAATGCGGATTCGCCATACGCTCATAGCGCTGCTGCTCACCACTGGCTTGGCCCAGGCCCAGGCGGTTTCTCCCCTCGGCGGCTCCACCAACAACGCCGGCAGCCCCCCGCCGGCCTTGGCTACCCCCGCCCCTCCGACCACGGCGGCGCCCGCTGCAACGACGCCCCCCGCGACGGCAACCGCGACGCCGGCTCCCGCAGCCACCACCCATGCGCGCCGAACCATGGATGAACGCTTCGCCGCCGCCAACACCACCCATGACGGCAAGCTGACCCTCGAGCAGGCCAAGGCCGGCCACCTCCGCGCCGTCGCCCGCGACTTTGCGATGATCGATAAATCCAAGCGCGGCTACGTCACCCTCGACGAGATCAAGGCCCATCAATCCGAACAGCGCGCCGCCCGCAAAGCCGCTCGCGACGCCAAAAAGTAAACAACCTACCTTTAGCCCTCTCCCGACGGTGGGAGAGGGCTAATTCCAAGTACAATCTGAAAACTAGTTGCCGACTCGCCCCAGTAATTCCAAAGCGTGCCGCACCGTAGCCTCCCGCACCGCCGACCGATCACCTGCAAATACCATCCGCTCGCTGAACGTATCTCCACCGCGCCGCGCTGCCCCGAACCAGACCGTCCCTACCGGCTTGTCTTCGCTTCCACCGCCGGGACCCGCCACCCCCGTCACTGAAACGCTCACCCCCGCCTGCGACCGCGCCAGCGCTCCCTCAGCCATCGCCCGCGCCACCGGCTCACTCACCGCCCCATGCAGTCCGATGAGCGCCGCCGGCACCCCCAGCATCTCCGTCTTCGCCTCGTTCGAATACGTCACGAACCCCCGATCCACCACATCCGATGACCCGGCGATCTCCGTCAGTGCCCCGACGATCAGCCCCCCGGTGCAGCTCTCCGCCGTGGCGACCATCAACCCGCCGGCACGCAGCGTCGCCAGCAACGCCGTTGCTTCAGCCCGTATCCGATCCCCGATCAAATTCCGTTCCCCATCGTCCACCCCAATACCGGGTGTGGCAGTACCACACCTTCCCGCGCTCGATAGATCATCACGTTCTCCACTATTCGCTGCACATAGTTCCGCGTCTCGTCGAACGGGATCAACTCCACCCAATCGATCGGATCGATCGCGCCTACCGCCGGGTCGCCGATGCCGGCCAACCAATCCCGCGCCCGAGTGGGCCCGGCATTATAAGCCGCCAACGCCGGCGGCAATGCCCTGAACCGATCCAGCTGCGCGCCCAAATACGCCGTCCCCAACCGCACGTTCACTGCCGCATCGGTCAACTCGCCTACAGCGCCCCCCGACACTCGGGCCACCTCCGCCGCGGTCGCCGGCATCAGCTGCATCAAGCCCATCGCTCCAGCCGGGCTACGCGCTTCCGCGTCGAAGCTGCTTTCCTGCCGGATGACACCCAGCGCCACCGCCCGTTCGACCCGCCCCATGGGGATCTGCACCCCGTCCGGCCAACCCGCCTCGGGTACCATTGTTCCATCACGCCCGGCCGATCGCGCCACGGCCACCGCTTGATCCGGCATCCCCAACGCTGCCGCGAACCGCGCCACGATCGACCGTCCCGCCGCGTCGCTCTCCTGTGCCTCGAGGGCCATCAGGAAACCCTTCGCCGCCGCTTTCTGCCCCCAAGCCACCGCAATTGTCGCCGCCCGCGCCATCTCCGTCCCGGCAAACGTCAATGCCCGCTCCTCGTCCCAAGCGGGATCACTCACCGTCCGCATCCGCTGCATCAGCCCCGCCATGCCGTCGCCGAGCGCCAACGCACCGAGCTGTCCGTAATACGTCGTCGTCCACCCGGCCGCTTTCCCGTAAGCCTCCTGCGCTTCCGCCGCCTGACCCGCCATCGCCAGCGCTCGCCCGAGCCAATACTCTGCGCGGCCCTGTGTGATCGCCGCTCCCGACATTCCAGCCAACATCCTGAAATGCGCCGCTGCCACGTCGGGTTGATCCAGCCGGCGCAGCGCGATCCATCCCGCCAAGAATGCCGCATCGCCATTTTTCGCAGTCGGCAACGCCGCCACTTCGTAAGCGAGCTTGTCCTGCCGGGTCCGCAGCAATCGACGTATCAACGTGTTGCGCTCGTTCCAGAATGCTCCCTGCCGTTCCACGGCCACCGCCGCACTCGCTGCCACTCCACGCTCGATCCAGACCCGCGCCGCCTCCTCATCCCGGTTCGCCCGCCGATACCAGCGCGCTAACTCCAAAACCAACCCGGGATCCGCCTGCGACAGCGCCGGCAGCGCCGCGAACAAGGCCGGCCCCGCCGCATCGTCCCGCTTCAACGCCAGGCGTGCTTCCGCTGCCGGTCGCAAACCCGGCTCGATCCTCACGGCTTGCCGGGCCAACGCTCCACCCGGCACTGCACTTTCATTCCACGCCAAGCGCTCGAACCGCTCGGCTTGCACTGCCAACCCGAGCACCGCTCCCCAACGCTTCATGAACGCCGCCTCGGCAGCCGCATCGGTCACGCCGATCGTCCACGCTCGCCTTGCCAATGCCTCACCATGCGGGATCAACCCGGCGCAGCGCAGCAGGGCAGGGACCATCCCGGGCACTCGCCGCTGACATGCTTCCGCCGCCACCCGATCATCCCGCTCGTTGAGTACCGCCTCCCCATAGCGCCGCAACAGCACGCCCTGGGGCCAGTCCGCATCTTCCGCCATCACCGCCAGGATCTCTCCCACGCTCGACGCGCCCGGCGACATGGCCCGCATATACCGCACCAATCGCCCGCTCACCGGATCCGCCGCCGCACCGGCGATCGTCTCGGCTGCCATCCAGTCCTTGGCGCGCACGGCGGTCCCAAGGTCGGCCGCCCATGACGGCACCGGCGTCAGCAACAACAGCAAAAGAACGGCTCGGTACATGTCCCTCACTCTACGCACACCCCGCCCGCCAGGCGACGGCCTTGCGAGGTACCTGCCGGATGCATAGGTTGGCACTTCGTGTTTGCAGAACGGTTACAGCTCATGTTCAAGGGATCCCTAGTCGCGCTCATCACCCCCATGCGCGACGACGGTACGATCGATGAGGCGGCATTCCAGACCCTCGTCGAATGGCAGATCGAGCAGGGCACCAACGGCATCGTCCCCGTCGGCACCACCGGCGAAAGCCCGACCTTGAGCCATGCCGAGCATAAGCGCATCGTCGAACTGGCCGTCGAAGTCTCTGCGGGCC
Source organism: Janthinobacterium lividum (assembly GCA_050954595.1). GTDB lineage: Bacteria > Pseudomonadota > Alphaproteobacteria > Acetobacterales > Acetobacteraceae > JAVVHH01. Next base: position 8,227 of record JBPBQE010000433.1, read on the forward strand.
GCATCCCCGTGATCGCCGGCGCTGGTTCGAACAGCACCTCGGAAGCTATCGAACTCGCGCGTCATGCCAAGCAAGCCGGCGCAGATGCCGCACTCATTGTGACGCCCTACTACAACAAACCGACGCAAGAGGGCCTGTATCTGCACTTCAGCACCATCGCTGATGCGGTCGATCTGCCGATCATTATCTACAATATCCCACCTCGCAGCGTCATCGACATGACCGTCGAAACCATGGCGCGCTTGGCCCGTCACCGGAACATCGTCGGCGTCAAGGACGCGACTGCCAACCTCGCCCGCCCGCTGCATACGGCGGCAAGCTGTGGTCCCGACTTCTGTCAACTCTCCGGCGAGGACCACACCGCACTCGCGTTTCTCGCTGCAGGCGGCCACGGCTGTATCAGCGTCACCGCGAACGTCGCACCCCGCCTGTGCGCCGAGATGCATGCCGCTTGGCAGGACGGTGATGTCCGGCGCGCGATGTTCATTCAGAACCGCCTGCTGCCGTTACATGACTCGTTGTTCTGCGAGACCAGCCCCGGTCCGGTCAAAGTCGCCGCTCACTTGCTTGGTCACGGCAGTGATCATTGTCGCCTCCCGCTCGCTCCGGTCGCCGAGGCCACCCGCGCCCGTGTCCGGGACGCCATGCAGACCGTTGGATTGCTCAATTAAGTGGCCGCTGCAAAAGACAAGAAGAAATCTGGCCTCATCTCCCACGGCATCGCCGCGCAGAACCGGAAAGCCCGCTTCGACTACACCATCAAGCAGACCGTCGAGGCCGGCATCGTGCTCAAGGGCCCCGAAGTCAAATCGCTTCGTCACGGCCGCGCGACACTGACAGAAGCTTGGGCCGGCGAGCGGGAAGGGGAGATGTTCCTCTTTAACTGCTACATTCCGGAGTATCAGGCCGGCGTCTTGTCACGCTTCGAGCCTCGTGCCCCGCGCAAGCTGCTGCTCAAGAAAAAGCAGGTCGGCGAGCTCCTGGGCGCCATCGCACGTGACGGTAACACGATCGTTCCACTTCAGGTGCACTTCAACGATAAAGGAATGGCCAAGGTTCTCCTCGGAGTCGGCGAGGGCCGGAAGAAAGCAGACAAACGCCAGGCCATTGCCGCCCGCGACTGGGCCCGCGATAAGGCCCGTGTCATGCGCGACAAAGGCTGAGCTAAAGCCGTTCCACGATGTCGGCCACGACGTTTTCGAACATCTGCGTCGTCAGTACGCCCGTGTTCGTATTGTAGCGCGACACGTGGTACGAATTCGCCAATACCCACCCGTTGGGCAGGTCTATCATCTGCCCGTGCTTGAATTTAATGCGGCTGGGTGGAATGCCCGCCGCGCGCACGGTCGCCGCATGTGCCAACACCCCGAGCGCCAATATCACCCGAACCCTGGGTAACCCGGCCAACTCCGCCGACAGGAACTGATTGCAAGTCCGCACTTCCGCTGGCGTCGGCAAGTTGGCGGGCGGCACGCAGCGCACGGCGTTCACGATCCGGGTGTCCACCAGGCTCAATCCATCGTTGGGGCGTGCATCGTATCGGCCGCGTGCCAACCCGAATTTGATCAACGTTTCATACAAAAGCACCCCGGCGTAATCGCCGGTGAACGGCCGCCCGGTCCGGTTGGCGCCCCGAACCCCAGGCGCCATTCCGACCACTGCCAGCCGGGCATCGGTGGGGCCGAAGCAGGGTACCGGCCCGTTGAACCACTCCGGATTGGCGTCCTGATTAGCCTGCCGATACGCGACCAGGCGGGGACAAAGCGGGCAGTCCGCCGCAGGCTCGACCCGGTCGTCAATCGTCATCGGAACCGCCGCTGGTTTCGTCCGCCCGATACCCCGGCCGGGTCGGCCGATCCATGACCCGGCGCGTGAACTCCGGCGCGATGTCCGCCAGTTCGATGAAGACGTCGGCCTGCCGTCGCAACTCGTCGGCTACCATCGGCGGCTGCGTCCGTACTGACGACACCACCGTCACCCGCACCCCCCGGCGCTGAACCGCTTCAACCAAGCGTCGGAAATCACTATCACCACTGAACAGCACGACATGATCCAGCGTCGGCGCCAATTCCATCATGTCGACCGCTAGTTCGACGTCCATGTTCCCCTTGATCCGCCGCCGGCCCTGATGATCCGTGAACTCGCGCGCAGTCTTCGTCACCAAAGTGAAGCCATTATACGCCAGCCAGTCCGTCAGCGGCTTGAGTGGCGAATACTCTTCGGTGTCCAGCAGGGCAGAGTAGTAATAGGCCCTGACCATATAAAATCGATTGGTGAATACTTGTAACAAACTGCGGTAATCGATATCGAATCCGAGATTGCGTGACGCCGCATACAAATTGCCGCCGTCGATGAAAAGCGCGCAGCGCTCGCTAGATTTGTTAGTCACGAAGTTACCTAGCCCGGATGGGCAGGTCCGAGTCTCTACGCTGGTGCGGGAACAACGCAAAGGGGTGTTTGTGTCAGAGTTGTTGCTCATTTCGATCGGCTCCAACCTGCCGGATCGGGCAGGTCGATCCTCTCTCGAGAATTGCGACCGCGCAGTTCTCCGCTTAGCGGCACACTCCGCATTGACGCTCGAATCGGTCTCGCCATGGTACCGGACGGCACCGATCCCGGCTTCCGATCAACCCGACTACATCAACGGCGTCGCTCGCTTCTCCGGGTTGCTCACTCCAACGGACTTGCTCTCCATTCTCCAGGCCATCGAAGCCGAAGCAGGTCGTATCCGTGACCTGCCGAATGCCGCCAGGACGCTCGATCTCGACCTATTGGCCATGGGAGATTTGGTCATCGACACGCCCCGCTTGACCCTGCCGCACCCACGTCTCGCTGATCGTGCGTTTGTTCTGTTCCCGCTCTGTGATGTGGCGCCCACCTGGCGGCACCCGGTGCTTGGCCGCACCGCCATCGAACTGCGCGACAGCCTACCTCCGCAGCGTATCGAGCAATTGGTTCCTTGATCGCTCCTTGCTCTCAAGCACAGTTGAGCTTAACTAAGTCTTTCGCACTGCAATACCGGAGTTGAGCGCATGGCGCGGGTTACCGTCGAAGACTGCGTCCAACGCATTCCCAACCGTTTCGAACTCGTCCTGCTGGCTGCCCAGCGGGCGCGCAATCTGAGCCGCGGTGAAGAACTGACACTCGATCGCGACAACGATAAGAACCCAGTCGTCGCGCTGCGCGAGATCGCCGGTGAGACAATCGAGCTTCCGAAGCTGGAGCAGGATCTCATCAAGTCGTTGTCTCGCGCCCCAGAACCGGAGCCGGCCGACGAAGAGGTGCTGGACCTCATCCCGACCGATCAGAACATCTTCGGCCTGCAGGACATCTCGGCCGAGGAAGAAGCCAATGCAATGCCGGTCGAGGAGATGTCGCCCGACGATCTCGAGGCGGCGATCGAAGCCGAGCTCGGCGGTCGGTCCTCTCGCCGCTGAAGCCTGACTGACGCATGCAGGGGCGGTTCTCTCAGCGTCATGCCAGCCCAGCCTTCGCGCCGGACGGACTAAGTTCGCCTGACGCGAAGCCTGGTCATGCCGGGGTGGTTCGTCAGTTCGAACTCACCGAAAAGATTCTCAGCTACGATCCGGCTGCGGATATCGACAAGGTCAATGCGGCCTATGTCATCGCGGCCAAGGCGCATGGCGCGCAGACTCGCGAGAATGGTGATCCCTACATCACCCATCCCCTCGCGGTCGCCGACATCCTGGCCGGGTACCGTCTTGACACCGCCAGCATCGTCACCGCGCTGCTTCACGACGTCATCGAAGACACTGGCGTTAGCCGGGCCGAGCTCGATAGACTGTTCGGCCCCACGATCGGCGGCCTCGTCGACGGCGTAACCAAACTGACCCGGCTCGAGTTGCAGTCCGACAGGACCAAGCAGGCCGAGAACTTCCGCAAGCTCGTGCTGGCCATGAGCAAGGACATCCGTGTCCTGCTCGTCAAGCTTGCCGATCGTCTCCACAACATGCGCACGCTGCACTACGTTCAGAAGACCGAACGCCGCGAGCGCATTGCCCGTGAGACGATGGAAATTTACGCGCCGCTGGCCGAGCGCATCGGCATGGACGCGATCAAGACCGAGCTGCAAAGCCTGGCCTTCGCCCAACTCGAGCCAGAAGCGTTCGACACCATCCAGGCCCGTCTGAACTTTCTCCGTGGCCAGGGCGCCGATGTCATCGAAGAAGTTCGCAGCGAACTAATCCGCGTCTGCGCCGAACATGGCGCATGCCCCGTCAGCATCAGTGGCCGCGAGAAGTCACCGTTCTCCATCTGGGAGAAGATGCAGCGCCGCAACGTGGCCTTCGAGCAGCTGTCCGACATCATGGCGTTCCGCGTCGTGATGCCGAGTCGTGACTCCTGCTACGCCGCCCTTGGCGCAATCCATTCGGCATTCCCGGTCATCGCCGGCCGTTTCAAGGACTACATCTCCACTCCGAAAGCCAACGGCTATCAGAGCATTCACACCGGCGTGACGCTGCGCGAGCCGCGTAACCAGAAGATCGAAATCCAGATCCGCACCGCCGATATGCACGAGATCGCCGAAGCCGGCGTCGCTGCACATTGGCTGTATAAACAGAACGATGCATCGGCCAGCGATTTGCAGAAGTTTCGTTGGGTGCAGGATCTTCTGGAGATCCTGGACAACTCGCAGGCTGCCGACGACTTCCTCGAAAACACCAAGCTCGAACTGTATCAGGACCAGGTCTTCTGCTTCTCGCCCAAGGGTCAGCTCATCCAGCTTCCCCGCGGTGCCACCCCGATCGACTTTGCCTACGCCGTCCATAGCCAGGTCGGCGACACCACCGTCGGCGCCAAGATCAACGGCCGTCTCATGCCGTTGCGCCACGAGTTGCAGAACGGCGACCAAGTCGAGATTCTCACCGCCCGCGGTGGCACGCCGTCGCCGGCCTGGGAACGCTTCGTCGTCACCGGCAAGGCGCGCGCGCGCATCCGGCGTTATGTCGCCCAGCAGCAGCGCCAGAACCATATCGACGCCGGTCGCGCCGCCTTGGCCCGTGCGTTCCGCCAGGAAGGCGTCGACGGTTCCGAGAAGGTGCTCGATGCCGCGCTCAAGGGCTTGAAGGCAGCGTCGCGCGACGACCTCTACGTCGCCGTCGGTAACGGCAACATCGGCCCGAAAGACGTAGTGCACGCCGCCTATCCGGAACTCCGCAACACCCGGGCTCCCCGGATGTCGCCCACCCTGACGGCCCGCACCCACCGCGTGTCCGCGCGCGACGACATGCCGATTACCGGACTGATCACCGGCATGACCGTTCACTATGCCGGTTGCTGTCATCCACTCCCGGGCGACCGCATTGTCGGCATCGTCGCCACGGGCAAGGGCGTCACGATCCATACCAAGGATTGTCAAACGCTCGAGAGTTTTGCCGCCACGCCGGAACGGTTCATCGACGTGGACTGGGACACCGATGCCATCGGCGGCAAGGCCGTGACCCACACCGGGCGCATCAGCGCCATCGCCGTCAATGCGCCCAGTGCGCTCGCGACCATGACCAACGCCATCTCCAAGCAGGACGGCGCCATCACCAACCTCAAGATTATCAATCGCCAGCAGGATTTCTTCGAGGTGCTGGTCGATGTCGAGGTCCGCGATACCAAGCACCTGGGCAACGTCATCGCCGGGCTGCGTGGTGCGTCTGGAATAACCCAGGTCGAGCGTGCCAAGGGATGATCATCGGCCTCGGCTCCGACCTTTGCGACATCCGCCGCATCGAACGCGTGCTCGAACGCCATGGCGCTCGCTTCCTCGAACGCGTTTTCACGCCGGCCGAACGCGCCCGCGCCGAACGGCGCACCGCCTCGCTTCGGGCGGGCACGCTGGCCAAGCGCTTCGCTGCCAAGGAGGCGTGCGCCAAGGCGCTCGGAACCGGCTTCAGCAACGGCGTGTTCCACAGCGACCTTGGCGTCATCAACCTGTCTTCCGGCCAACCCACGCTCCGCCTGACCGGCGGCGCCGCCGAACGCCTCCATCGCATCACGCCGAACGGGCAGGGCGCCCAGATCGCGCTCACCCTGACAGACGAATATCCTTACGCGTTCGCGCAGGTCGTCATCTCCGCCATACCCCTTCCTTGACACGGTGCCTCCGCGTCGGCTTGATCCGCCAACTTTGAAACAGGCGTCCACACGCGATGGCTAAGACCGTGGCAAAGACCAAATCCGTTGGTCTAGCCGACAACATCAAGACGATCGTCTATGCGATCCTGATCGCCATCGGTATTCGCACCGTTGCCTTCGAGCCGTTCAACATCCCGTCCGGCTCGATGATCCCGACGCTTCTCGTCGGCGACTACCTGTTCGTATCGAAATACAGCTACGGCTACTCGCGTTTCTCGATGCCGCTGTCGCCGGACCTGTTCAGCGGCCGTGTTTTCGGCCGCGTGCCCACCCGCGGCGATGTCGTGGTGTTCAAGTTCCCGCATGACACCAGCATCGACTACATCAAGCGCGTCATTGGTCTGCCCGGCGACAAGATCCAGGTGAAAGCCGGCCAACTTTATATCAACGGCACGCTGGCACCGCGCAAGCTGGTCGGCGACTACGTCGAAAACGAAGATGGCCGGCGCACAGTCGCCACCGAATACATCGAGACGTTGCCCAACGGCGTCCAGCATCCGATCCTGAAAGAGCAGGATGTCGGCTACATGAACAACACGCCCGAGTTCGTCGTGCCGGCCGACCATGTCTTCGTCATGGGCGACAACCGCGATAATTCGAGCGATAGCCGAGTCATGGACCGGACCGGCGTCGGCTATGTCCCGCTCGAGAACCTCGTTGGCCGGGCCGAGTTCCTGTTCTTCTCCGTCGATGCCCGGGCGCCGATCTGGCAGGTGTGGGAGTGGCCCTTCGAGATACGCTGGAGCCGTCTCCTGCACGGGGTAAACTGACCCGCCTCGAGCAGGCCGAAACACTTCTCGGCCATCGCTTCACCGATCAGGCGCTTCTCGCGGAGTCCTTGACCCACCGCTCCGCGTTGCAGCCCAAGCGACGCGGCAAATCGCCAGTCAAGTCCAACGAGCGGCTCGAATTCGTTGGCGACCGTGTTCTTGGCCTCATCGTGGCGGAATGGCTGATCGAGCGGTTCCCACACGAGCCGGAAGGTGCGCTCGGCCGCCGTCACGCCTATCTCGTATCGCGACGTGTCCTGGCCGAACTAGCCGACGCGGCCGGCCTCGCCGGCGCTTTGGACATCGGCATCAGCGAGGCCAAGGCCGGTGTTGCCCACCTCGCCAACGTCCTGGGCGACGCCATGGAAGCTCTCATCGGCGCCCTCTACCTCGATGCCGGCCTCGACCCGGCTCGCAGCTTCATCCGCCGGGTTTGGGGCGCCGAACTCGACGCCATGGCCGAGCCCCCGACGGACCCGAAGACGGAACTGCAGGAATGGCTAATGGCTCGCGGCCTTCCACTCCCGGAATACCGCGTCAGTTCCCGCTCCGGCCCCTCGCACCAGCCCGAGTTCCTCATGATCGTCGCCGGCGGCGGGCAGGAAGGCACCGGATCGGCCGGCAGCAAACGCCTTGCCGAACGCGACGCCGCTGCCGACTTACTGGCGCGGTTGCAAGCCACCGAACCTCCCTCCTCCAGTATGAAAACCACATGACACAAACAAGCTGCGGTTTTGCCGCCATCGTCGGCGCTCCCAACGCCGGCAAGTCCACCCTGTTGAACCGCCTGACCGGCGCCAAGCTCTCCATCGTCAGCCCCAAGGCGCAGACTACGCGTTTCCGGGTTCTGGGCGTGCTCATGCGCGGCCCCGCACAGATCCTACTGGTCGATACCCCTGGCATCTTCCATCCCAAGCGCAAGCTCGACCGCGCCATGGTCAAGGCTGCGTGGACCGGCGCCGAAGATGCCGACCTGGCCCTGCTCATCGTCGACAGTCGGGCGGGAGCCACGCCGGACGTGCGTGCCATCGCCAACAAGCTGGCGGAGCGAAAGCGCCGGGTTTGGCTCGTGCTGAACAAGATTGACCTGATCGAGCGACAGGATCTGCTGCCGCTCACGGCGGCAATGAACAACGAGTTGCCTGCCGAGCAGACCTTCATGGTCAGCGCTGCCAATGGCGACGGCCTAGACCGCCTGCTCGATGCCCTTGCCGGCGCGATGCCGCCGGGGCCGCACCTTTATCCGGAAGACGACCTCACCGACTTGCCGGACCGGCTTCTCGCCGCCGAGATCGTCCGCGAACAGATCTTCATGCAGACCCATGAGGAGATTCCTTACGGTGCCACGGTCGAGACGGAGAACTGGACCGACCGGCCCGACGGATCCGTCCGCATCGAAGCCACCGTTTACGTCGCGCGCGCCGGTCACAAGGCGATCATGATCGGTGACGGTGGTAGCCGGATCAAGCAGATCGGCGCCGTCTCCCGCCGCGAACTGACGCGGTTGCTGGAACGTCCCGTTCACCTGTTCCTTAACGTCAAGGAACGTGCCGGCTGGGACGAAGAAGGCGCCCGTCTCCGCGCGATCGGCCTCGAACCCGACTAGCTTCCCGAGTCGATCCCGAACCGCACCATGGAATGGGAGGCGCCCGCCATCGTGCTCGATGCCCGAGCGCACGGCGAGAATGGTGCGCTGGTCACGGTGCTGACCGAAGAACACGGTGCCTATCGCGCGCTGGCTCGTGGCGGAGGCAGTCGGGGGCAGGCGTCGTTGTGGCAACGGGGCAATATCGTCCAAGCTCGTTGGATCGCTCGACTGGCCGATCAGTTGGGCAATATCTCGGCCGAGTTGCTCCATGCGGGAGCAGCCGAGACGATGAACGAGCCGTTGCCTCTCGCCATCCTCACCTCCGCCTGTGCTGTCGCGGAGGGCGCGTTGCCGGAACGTGAGCCACACCCCAAGGCTTTCATCGGCCTGGTCCACATCCTGGACACGCTCTCCTCGGTCGAGACGGCGATACCGCTGCTCGTCAGGTGGGAGGCGTCGCTCCTGGCTGAACTCGGCTACGGTCTGGATCTATCGTGCTGTGCCGTGACCGGGGTGGAGACCGGGCTGGCCTATGTGTCCCCGCGCACTGGCCGTGCCGTCGAGCGCAGCGCTGCCGGAGACTGGCAAAGTCGCTTGCTGCCGCTGCCGGGTTTCTTGATCGGCGGCAACAGCATGGGCCCGGCCGATTGGCGGGATGGCTTGCGTCTCACCGGTCACTTTCTGGCCCGCGACGCCTTTGGACACCACAACCGCCCCTTGCCACCCGCTCGCATTGCCCTCGACCACCGCATCGCGGCGCTTGCCGAGCCCAACTCTCACCGTTAAGCGGACCCATGCCAGACGACCTAGCCGGCACGATCCAAGACACCAAGCTCACCGATGCACTGTCCGAGCGCTATCTCGCTTATGCGCTCAGCACCATCATGTCGCGCAGCCTGCCGGATGTGCGGGACGGGCTCAAACCGGTCCATCGACGCCTGATCTACGCCATGCACCAACTGAAGCTGGACCCGAAGTCCGGCTTCAAGAAATGCGCGCGAGTCATCGGCGACGTCATCGGCAAGTACCATCCGCACGGCGACGCTTCCGTCTACGAAGCACTCGTGCGTCTCGCTCAGGACTTCGCCGCCCGTTATCCGCTGGTCGAGGGCCAAGGCAATTTTGGCAATGTCGACGGCGATAACCCGGCCGCCATGCGCTACACCGAAGCGCGCCTCACCGAGATCGCCCAAGCCCTGCTGGCCGGCATCGACGACGACGCCGTCGATTTCCGCCCGACGTACGACGGCGAGGAAAGCGAACCGATCGTTTTGCCGGGTGGCTTTCCCAACCTGCTCGCCAACGGCGCCGCCGGCATCGCCGTCGGTATGGCCACCAGCATCCCGCCTCACAACGCCGGCGAGGTCTGTGCCGCCGCCATTCACCTGATCCGCAATCCCGGCGCGACCACCGCCGAGTTGCTCGAGCACATCAAAGGGCCCGATTTCCCTACCGGCGGCATCATGATCGAAAGCCGTGAGTCGATCCTCAACGCCTACGAAACCGGCCGTGGCGGCTTCCGAACCCGCGCCCGCTGGGAGGTTCAGCGTGGAAAGCTCGGCATGTGGCAGATCATCGTCACCGAGATCCCGTATCAGGTGCAGAAGTCCAGGCTGATCGAGCAGATCGCCGAACTGCTCGAAGAGAAGAAGTTGCCGTTCCTCGGCGACGTCCGCGACGAAAGCGCTGAAACCGTCCGCCTCGTGCTCGAGCCCAAGACTCGCACGGTCGAGCCCGAAATCCTGATGGAAACGCTGTTCCGCGCCACTCAGCTCGAGACACGCTTCTCGTTGAACATGAACGTGCTGACAGCCGATCATACGCCGATGGTGCTCGGTCTCGGCGCCGTCATCCGTGCCTGGCTCGATCACCGGCTGATCGTTCTCGAACGCCGCTCACGCTATCGCCTCGCAGCCATCGAACGTCGCCTGGAGATCCTCGACGGCTACCTCGCCGTCTACCTCAACCTCGACGAGGTAATCCGCATCATTCGCGAAGAGGATCATCCTAAGCCGGCCCTGATCGCCTTTTTCACCCTGTCCGATGTGCAAGCCGAAGCGATCCTCAACATGCGGCTCCGCTCCCTGCGCCGGCTGGAGGAGATGGAAATCCGCAAGGAGCATCGCGACCTGGCGCGCGAGGCCAAGGCGCTGAACGCGTTGCTGGCCAACGACAAGCTCCGCTGGTCCAAGATCGAGGCCGAACTCGTCGAAACCCAGACCAAGTTCGGCTCCGGTCCTCTGGGCGACCGCCGCACCACCATCAGCGACGTCCCCGAGCCGATCGACATCAATGCCGACCACCTGATCGAGCGTGAACCCATCACCGTGGTCCTGTCCCAGAAAGGCTGGATCCGGGCTGTGCGTGGACATGTCGCCGACGGCGCCGAGCTGAAGTTCAAGGAGGGTGACGCACTCCGCACCCTGGTACCGTGCCAGACCACCGACCGCCTTTGCCTCCTCGGCAGCGCTGGCCGGGCGCATACCTTGCGGGCCGGTGACCTTCCGCGCGGTCGCGGCGACGGCCAACCCATCCGCATTGTCGCCGAAATGGGCAACGACGACGACGTGACGACGCTGTTCGCTTGGCAAGACAACCGCCGCTACCTTCTGGCCAGCGATGCCGGTCGCGGCTTTGTCGCCGCCTCGGCCGATCTGCTCGCCGAGAAACGCACCGGCAAGCAACTCCTCAACCTTAAGCCCGGCGAGCACGCCATGCTGTGCATCCCGATCGACGGCGACCACGTCGCGGTCATAGGCACCAACCGCAAATTGCTGGTCTTTCCGCTCGACCAACTTCCCGTGCTCGCGCGTGGCGCTGGCGTCCAGTTCCAAAAATACCGGGATGGAACGCTCGCCGACGCCAAGGTCTTCCGCCTCGCCGACGGTCTAACCTGGCGTCTGGGCGACAAGATCCGCACTGAAACCGATCTTCGCGGCTGGCTCGGCGACCGCGGGCAGGTGGGTAAGCTACCGCCCAACGGCTTCCCGCGATCCGGCCGTTTCAGCTAGAGGTCCTTTGCGCCGGGGGCCCTGATGTGGCAGATGACCCCATGCTCGACCGTCGACTCCTGCTCGCCTCCGCCGCCGCTCTCCCGCTCGTCTCCAAGGCAGCGCGCGCTCAGGATCAGGACTTCGATCGGTTCGTCGAAGGCGTCATGGCCGAAGCCCGGCGTGCCGGCATCCGTGACGCCACACTGCAGGCGGCGTTCGCCGGCGTCGGCCCGAATAACCGGGTCATCGAGCTCGACCGCAATCAGCCCGAGTTCAAGCTGACCTGGCCGGAGTACCGCGCCAAGGTGCTGCCCGACTCACGCCTTCAGCTCGCCCGCCAGAACTACGGCCGCGAGCGCACCCTGCTAGCCGACGTTCAGCGGCGCTTCTCCGTGGACCCGACCATCGTCATGGGCATCTGGGGTGTCGAATCCAATTTCGGCTCCAACAAAGGCAGTTACCGCCTCGTCGAAGCGCTTTCCACCCTGGCCTGGGAAGGCCGCCGTGCCAGCTACTTCCGCAAAGAGCTGATGAACTCGCTCAAGATTCTCGACAACGGCGACGTCGGGCCCGCCAAGCTCACCGGCGGCTGGGCCGGTGCCATGGGTCAGCCGCAATTCATGCCGAGCTCCTACCTGACCTACGCCGTCGACTTCGACGGTGACGGCCGGCGCGACATTTGGGACAGCAAGCCCGACGTGTTCGGCTCCATCGCCAACTACATGGCCAGGAGTGGTTGGCGCAACGGCGAGCCATCGGCTCAACCCGTCCGCGTTCCCGCCTCGATCAACCCGGCCACCGCCACCCGAGACAACCGCCGCAGCCTCGCCACCTGGATGGAGATGGGCGTCCGCCGCGACGACGGCAGTGCCTTCGGTCGCACGGACGTTCAGGGCGCGTTGATCATGCCGAACGGCATCGCGCCGGGGCAGGGCTTCATGGTGTATCCGAACTTCAATGCGATCCGTCGTTACAATCCATCCGATTTCTACGCGCTAGCCGTTGGCCTGCTGGGCGATGCGGCAGTGATCTGATGCGGTTCGGCCCGGCGTTGAGCGTCGCCTTGCTCTGCGCCAGCTGCTCTCACCGTGTCCCGCCCTCGGCTCCGCTAGCCGCACCGCATTATGTTATTGGCGCCGCCTACCAACTCGACGGTACCTGGCACTACCCCCAAGAGCAGTTCGAGTACGACGCCACCGGCTTGGCCGAGCGCCTTGCGGACCGAACCGGTCTGTCCACGGACGGCGAACTCGCCGACCCGCTCGCGATGGCCGGCGCACATCCGACCCTGCAACTGCCCGCAATCGTCGATGTCACGAACCTCGATAACGGACGCCAGATCCGCATTCGCTTGACCGATCGTGGGCCCGCCAACCCCGGCCGGCTCATCGGCCTGACCCGCAGGGCTGCGGACCTGCTCGGCTTGTCCGACACCGGTACCATCCCCGTCCGCGTCGTCTTGGACAGCGCGGCCAGCCAGGCCCTGCGCGACCGCCTCGGCGGCGCCCCGAAGGGCATAACGGCCGCGCCCGTCACCGGAGTCTCAGCCGAGAGCCTGCCGCCCCCGGGCAAGACCCTGTCTCGGGTTGCTGGAGTGACGCCGCAACGACCGGAGACCGTGCCGGACACCGGCCTTGCGGGTGCCCTCGAGCCGCTACCGCAAACTGTCCAGAACGTCGCCGCCCAGCCGGGCCGTCTCTGGGTTCGTGCCGGTCGTTTCACCTTATCTCGTTATGCAGAGGCGCAGAAAAACAAGTTGTTCGGCGTCGACGTTCGCGTGCAACATGAGAGTGGGCGGCGGCAGTCCGGATATGTTGTCATGGCTGGCCCGTTCGCTTCCGTGGCTGCGGCCGATACCGGTCTGGACCTCGTGCGTCATGCCGGAGTAAGCGATGCCACAATCGTGGTGGAGTAGCGTCCAATGTTGAACCGTCGCGCCCTTCTTGCCGGTGCCGCCCTTGCGGGCCCACTGGCCACTCATGACCCGGCGCTAGCGCAGCGCAAGCCGGCCCGTGGTCGCCCCGCCCCGGCCGCCCCGGCGCCGACCGGCTCACCCGCGACGACGCCGATCGGCTCGCTCGATACCGCGGCCAAGTGGGCCTACATCATGGATTTCAACAGTGGAGCGTCGCTGTTGGACAAGGATGCCGACGGGACGATGCCGCCATCGTCGATGACCAAGTTGATGACGATGTACATCGTCTACGGATTGCTCAAATCCGGCCGCCTGACGCTGAACCAGGAGCTTCCGGTTAGCGAGCGTGCGTGGCGCATGCAGGGCTCCAAGATGTTCGTGCCGGTCGGCGGCCAGGTTCGGGTCGAGGACCTCATTCGCGGCGTCGTCGTCGACTCCGGCAACGACGCCTGCATCGTGTTCGCCGAGGCGATCGCCGGATCGGAAGAGCAGTTCGTCGAATTGATGAACCAAAAGGCCAAGGAGATCGGCCTCACCAATACATTTTACAAAAACTGCACCGGCTGGCCGGACCCGGAGCAGCACATGAGCTGCCGCGACATCGCCACCATCGCCCGGCGCGTCATCTCCGAATATCCGGAATACTATCATTACGATGGCGAGCGCTCGTTCAAATACGGCGGGATCGAGCAGGAGAACCGCAATCCCTTGGTCCAGAAGGGCCTGGCAGATGGCCTGAAGACGGGTCACACGGACGCCGGCGGCTTCGGCGTCGTCGGCAGCGCCTTGCGCGGTAACCGCCGGGTCATCGTGGTCATCAACGGGCTGACGTCGATGCATGCCCGCCGCGAAGAGAGCGAGCGGCTGCTGGAATGGTCGTTCCGGGAATTCGAAAACGTCACCTTGTTCACCGCAGCCGACACGGTCGAGGACGCCAAGGTTTGGCTCGGCACGCGTCCCACGGTGCCGCTCGTCGGAGGCCGCGACTTGGTCATCACCATGCCCCGGCAATGGCGGCAGACCGCCAAGATCGAGGTCCAGTATCAGACGCCGGTTGCCGCGCCGATCAACCGTGGCGACGTGCTGGGCAAGCTGCTCGTGTCGGGACAAGGCGTGCCGACGATGGACGTGCCACTGATGGCCGGAGTGGACGTCCCACGGCTGGGGCTGCCGGGCCGGGCAATATCGGTCGTCTCGCGCTACGTCATGGGGTCGTAAGCTCGGTTGTTCATCACGCTCGAGGGCGGGGAGGGCGCTGGGAAATCAACCCAGGCCGCGCTTCTCGCCGACCGCCTCATCGCTGCTGGACGCTCCGTCCTTCGCACTCGTGAACCTGGTGGTGCCCCCGGGGCCGAACTCCTCCGAACTCTTCTGCTCGGCGGCTCGGTCGACTGGTCGGCCGCAGCGGAAACCCATCTGCATTTTGCCGCCCGTGCCGAACACCTCGCGGTTACCATCCTACCGGCGCTCGCAGATGGTAAAGTCGTTGTCTGCGACCGATTTGCCGACTCGACCATGGCCTACCAAGGCTATGGCCTTGGTGCCGACCGTGAGCTGATTGCCGGGCTGACCCGTTTGCTGCCCATCCAACCCGACCTGACTCTGCTACTGTACGTCACAAGCGACATTGGCACCGCCCGCATTGCCGCACGCCCTGGCGCCCCAGACCGTTACGAGCGGCTCGATGCCGCTTTCCACGCCCGGGTTGCCGCGGGTTACGACGCTCTTGCAGCCGCCGAGCCCGCTCGTTTCGTGCGCGTCGATGGCAAAGGCGAGGTGGCCGCCGTCGCTGCCCGGATCTGGGCAGCCGTTTCGCCGCGCCTGGCATGATCGCGCCGCAGGAGAACCCGCATCTGTTCGGGCACTCAGCCGCTGAGGCCACGTTTGAGGCTGCCCGATCGGCTGGCCGCCTTCACCACGCCTGGTTGATCAGTGGCGCAGAGGGCATCGGCAAAGCCACCTTGGCCTATCGGCTCGCCCGCCGCCTGTTCACCACCGCAGGCGATCCGAACGACCCAGCCAGCCCCAGCTTTCGCCGCGTTGCCCAGGCGACCCACGCCGACTTGCTGACCGTCGCCCGCGAGTGGGACGACAAGCGCAAACGCCAGCGCAGCGAAATCGTCATCGAGGGCGCGCGTGACGTTGCCGGCTTCCTGCG
>JBPBQE010000426.1:0-23704 GCA_050954595.1 Janthinobacterium lividum
GTTGTGGGAAGCGTGCTGTCCGGCATGGCCTATTTCTGACTATCGAGAAGGGATGTTATCACTAGTTAGATCGACCGCAAGCGGTTCGCGGATGTCTAATCAAACAACGCCAGATACACTAGAATTTATTACAATGCCTTAGTCATCTAACCCTGTGAATATGGCTTTACTTCTTGATAGGGCAGGAAATCGACCAATCCGTTACCGGTTAGGCTGAATGCCCTTCTGCCTGTCCTGCTAACAATCCTGCAGCTCAGTTTAGCCGTTCGGACTCGGCTCGCTTAGCATCGGGGCGCCACCAATCGGCTGCGCGACATGGTTTCTGCCATCCCGCCGGGCACGGCGTCGCCTTAGACGCTTTCTTCAGCGACGGCGAGACACCATCCGCCGCGATTGCTGAGGTAGCGGCGCGGTATCCGTTACTTCGCTTGGTCTTGCAGTCGCGCGCGCTGGACTGGCGGCTATCCAACACCGGAATTGATGGGGAACCGACGTTTTTGAAGCAGGGCAGCGACAGATAGGCCGAGTAAAGCGAGCGACGACGGCTCCGGCACGGTCGAGATCAAGCCGAAGGTGCCAGTGACCCCGCAATCAAACCCGGCGCCGCACCGCGTGTCACCATTGGGGACAAAGGAGCCGCCAAACCTATCTGATGATCCCGTAAAGGCAAGGTCGTTGTAGTTGCTCGTCAGAATCAACGAACCTGCCGAGATCGATCCTTGAGTGTCAAAGGACAACTTCAACGTCAAGTTGCCGCCTGGGGGAAAGCCATTCGAAATGAAAAGATTGCCGTCAGTCAAATTTATAAAATCTGCGGTGTCGCCGCTGGATGCCATTGTGAAGCCGGAAGAGAAATTGAAACTGCCACGTGCCACCGCCGCGTCTGAGATGGTCAATGAGATCGGCAACTGCAACGATGCCCCGAGTGCCGGCGCGCTCTGGCCGTAGACCAGATTTTGCAGCGTGTAAGTTGCCGCCTCGGCCCGTGCGCACAAGATGGCCAAGATGACCAAGGAGACCGACGCTTGTCTCAACATCTGCTCATCCTCAATTTGTTGCTGAGATTATAAGTTTGTTAACGAATTGCCCAGAGCCAATCGTGATGATTGTGCCAGAGGGTTGCCCCAGGGCCAGGACCCCGCACTGCGCCTGCACCGCTGCCCAAAAAGTCTCGAAAAACATGACGAATTGAAGACTTCGTCTAACGCCCGAGCTGCTCCTCAAAGCCGCCTGAGACTTCGAGTTTGTACGCTGAGGCGTATCAGAAAATCAGTTCTGAACTTTATCTCCGACCGTATCAAACCCGCATACTTCTTGCGCTAATGCAAAATGTCGCGCCGCGGATACGCTTAATCGCGCTTACGCCGAAGACATGTCTAACTCAGCTTCTGCTGGTTCGATGCTTGGGGACTCAAACAATTTAAGTATTCCTTGCCGCTCCAGCGCGTGGACGTAGTGCTAGCGGAAGCTCTTGCGCCATCCGGCACTGAATTCCTCGCATTTCCAAGAAGTCAAACCCTGCGCTCACCATATCGTCGAACGCCTGCCGAACATCTTCTCGGAACTTCACCCAGCGTGTAAAGACTCTGATAGACTCCTGTAGACCTGAACTTTGTTTGGTCCCGGAGAGTCGTGACGCTACTTTGACCCGAGAGGGAGAGGAAGCGCTATGGCAGGAAGTCTTCACGGCTTAGCCCGAACGACGCCGCGAGTTCGAGCCGAGCTCCAAGCGTCGCAAGAGACGACCAGCAGCCTGGCCCAACGCTACGGCCTGAGCCGCACCACCGTTACAAAGTGGCGAGCCCGGACCACGACCCATGATGCGCCGATGGGTCCGAGCTCGCCCCGCAGCACCATGCTGACCCAGGTCGAGGAAGCCATGGTAGTCGAGTTCCGCCGCAGGACGCTGCTGCCGCTTGATGATCTGCTCGGCTGCCTGCGCGACAGCATCCCAAAGCTCACCCGCTCAAGCCTGCACCGATGCCTGGAACGGCACGGCATCTCCCGACTGCCCGACTATCCGGACAAGGCATCCAAACTTGGCAAGTTCACCGAAACAGCCATAGGCTACGTCCACATCGACATCAGCGAACTGCGCTTGGCACAGGGCAAACTGAACATGTTCCTGGCCATCGACCGCGTTTCCAAGTTTACCTACGTCGAATTCCGCGACGACGTCGGCAAGATGAACGGGACGGACTTCCTGCGTGGCGTGGCTAAGGCGTTTCCCTATGCCATTCACACCGTGCTGACTGATAACGGCATGGCATTCGCCGATTTGCCGAAGAACCGCAACGGACCAACCAGGCGATACCTGGGTGCCCACATCTTCGACCGTGTCTGCGCCGAGAATGGCATCAAGCACAGGCTCACCAAGCCATACCATCCCTGGACCAATGGCCAAGCCGAGCGGATGAACCGCACCGTTAAGGACGCCACCATCAAGGCGTTCTACTATCCCAACCTCGAAAGCCTCAAAGCACACGTCCTTGCTTTCGTGTCGGCCTACAACTTCGCCAAGCACCTCAAAGCTCTCCGGTGGAAGACGCCCTTCGAAGCTGTTTGCCAAGCCTGGACGACAGCTCCCGAAATCTTCAAACTAAACCCGCGTCACCTCATCCCGGGACCAAACACCTAGACTCGCCCGAGTCTTGGGAAACGTAACCTCGACCCAGCACCAAGCCGTTAATGCTTTGAACGAATCAAGAATTTTGATGGCATTCGGTTAAACGGCCAAGTGAAATTCAGTCAGCACGCGCGAGCCTGGAGGCGCCGAGCCATAGCGATATTCCATACGGACGAAATTTCCGGCGATAGGGCTAAACCACCAGCGCTCGAAGCCAGTCCACTCATTGGCAAGATTACGGGTCCGCATGACTAGTACGATGCAGTCGAACTCACCCGCCGGTACTTTTACCGTCGCGCGCCCCTCAATGGTCCAAGACGTCGCGTGGGTCCGTTGGACACCCATCGACAGGAATTCACGGCGGTAAGTCAGCGGTTTAGATGATGCCAGCACTTGACCTGCACCCGCGGGCAGGTCCTCGAACATCAGCTTGCGCAGCGTGGTCGCCGATTGCGCGTCCTCACGAAGAAATCCACGTCGGATGACCCATTGCCGGGGATCATCGAGTCGCTGGAACTTGGTCAATCCACCGCTGGTGTTGGTGACTTTTAGGCCGTAGCCATCGCTGTAGTGCCATTCAGACCCAACACGCCACACCGGCGCTTCAACCCTCTGCGCGGAGTCAGTTGATGCAACGGCCGGTCCGAGCTCTATCCATGATCTGCTTGAGCAACCCGTCAGTGCAAGAAAGCCAAGAAGCAGCAGAGCTTTCGGATTGAACATCCTTTATACTTTCTAAGGCTTTGAGATGGGAGAGCTGTTAATCGGCGCGACGCTGGCCGACTCGAGCATGGGAGCCACCCGGCCAGCGCGAACGGCATCCGCCCGGCTGACGACCCGAACATTCAACCGACCGGCTTTATCGGTCAGCGTATCGAAGCTGAACAATTCAGCGGCAGGACCGAGGTCCAAGGGGCCAAGTGCAGCGCGACGCTCCGCCTCACTCGGGCCAAAGGAGATGAAACGCTGCGCTTTCTCAAAGGCTATACGTTCGGCTGAGATGATCCGTGCGAGGGCATCTTGCGCCAGTTCGCGGCTATGATCGGGTAACTTCTGATCCTCAAACGAGACGACAAATGGCGTGACAACGAGCAATAGAGCAGCACCCGTCATCGTGATGGAGAGTAGACGCATGCTCACTCGTCCTCCTCAAGGAATGCGGAAGCTGTGGCAGTGCTGCCATTGATCTTCGCACTGGTGGTAGCAAGACGCTGCCGCTGCTGATCCATGTATCCGGAAGTTCCTGGTCCTACGGCGCTGTCCAACGCGATCTCTCGGCTCACCAACTCCTGCTGCTCGATCACCCGCGGGGTTATAAAAAAGATCGTCTGGCCAAGACTTTGCTGCTCGTTGTCAGTCCGAAACAGGCCACCCAGAAGTGGGATGTCTTTCAGGACCGGGATGCCAGAGCGACTCTTCAGGCGAGAGTCGTCGAACAGGCCGCCGATCACGAAGGTGCCGCCATCGGGTACAAGCACGTCCGTCTGCACCTCTTGGGATGTTACGTTGATATGGTTACCCGTACCGGACCCGGGTGCAGAGTTCGTGGCGTTCAATGTCAAACGAACGAGCTTGTCGTTGCCGCCGCCGGACGCTGGGGGGACGATCGACGGCGTGATCTCGAGGGTGAGACCGGTCTGGATCTGCGATAGGCCTTGCCCGTTCAAGCCACCAGTATCAACCGGGACGTAGATGTCCTCTGCGCGCGTGATACGGGCAGTAATATTGTCGAGCGTGACCAAATGCGGGGCGGACAAGACACGCGCCTTATTGTGCTCGGCGAGCGCCTGAAGCTGGGCCGTCAGCGAAGTGCCTCCGCCATTGTTGACGACGAAGGACGCGACGGCGGCCCCGGCTGCCGCCGTCGGCAGAAGTGTCAGGGCGTTGTAACCGGGCAGATTACTCAGCTGGCCGAGAGACGTGCCGGTGTCGACGCCGACACCGTTGCGGAACAAGCCGCGGTAGGAGATGCCGAGCTGATTGATCACTCCAACTTCCGCCGTCGCGATGATGACCTCGATCTCGACCATCTTCACCGGTTGATCGATTTGGCGGAGTACATCCGCAACGGCGGCGATGGCGCTTGGGCTGCCACGAACAATGACGGAGTTAGTCCGCTGATCGACAGACAGGTTTGGACGTCCGACAAGGTCTGCACGATTTTCGGCCGGCCCACCCTGCGCTTGGCTCAGCACGGGCGGGGCGCCTGGCAAGGAAGTGCGGGGCCCAACAGATGGACGGAAGACGGGGCTAGCTGCCGATTGGGTCGTAAACGGAGCGCCACCAGTCGGGCTTCCGAGCATGGCCTGCAACGTCTCGAGTACGCCGGGTATCGTGATGGTTCGACCATGGAAGTTGCGGCTAGTGGGACCGACATCGGCAAACCGTAAGCGGAACACCTTTGTCTGCATGTTCAGTGCGTCTTGATACATGCGACGCTCGAGATCAGACCGTTGCGCCTGGGCGGCGTGCTCACCATCGGTAAGCGCCTGATCGCGGCGGCTGTCGTAATGCTTCTCGAGCGTCTTGACCAAATCCTCGATCTGAGCGACCCGCGCCGGGTCGCCGGTAACGGCCAGCACGGAGGTTTCCGGATCAAAGCTGATGCCGTCTGTCCCCAGACCAAAGCTTGTCAGCATTTGCCGAAGCGATGGCCATTGCAGCGCTTGGAGCGTGATAAAGCGCATACCGCCGCCGCCTGTCTCTGCGCCGGACGTGATCGTCACAGTCTTGGTCGCGCTGTTGAAGCGAGCATGCAGCCCGCCTTCGCCCAGCACTTGGTTGAAAGCGGTCTCTAGTGGCACTTCGCGGAAGTTGAAGGAAAGGCGACCTTCCACACCCGTCTGAAAGATAACGGACAGCCCCTGGGCAGCGAGGATAGCTCGAAGAACGCTGCGGACGTCGTCATCGACAGACGTACGCGAGAACGTCACGCCAGATTGCCATGGAATGGGAGCGACGCCGTTTTGCGCCGCGGCCGGGCTTAGACAGGAGCCCGCAAGAAGGGCGGCGGCAAGAGCCAAGCTGAGCTTGGCCGGAATGATTCGGAACGACATTTTGTGTTCCCGACTAGGACCATCCCGGTTTAGCAAGATACCCTTTCTAAAGGGTTAATGCACAGCTTCATCGATCGAAATAGGTCAAAACCGGCATACTAGGATCGTGCAGTCATCGTCCTGCCGGCTAAGTCCAGCTGCATGTTGCATCGCGTGGTATAGCCTGGATGGCTCTGGCACGCCTGGCACTGTAGCGGCACAAATAATCTCAGCTACAAGGCCCGGGGGGGCGAACCGGTCGAGATTCTCACTGATGCCCTCGCTCAGGAGGTAGAGCCGGGAGCCCACCGGCGCGTCCGTGAGCTTGACAGCGAAGGATGTAGGCGACCCTAGGCCAATGGCCGGGACGTTCGTTGTCAGCTCAAGGACTTCGGTGTCGGACTGCCGCAAATAAGCGGGATGTCGGCCAGCAGCGGCATAGCGCAAGACGCGGGTTTCGAGGTCGATGCTGAAGTAGCAGCAGGAAAAGAATAGGTTGTTGTGCTGATCGGGCGGAAAGGACCGGGCCAAAAGGCCCAGCATGGCGGACGGATCGGAAAGATCAGCGCCGAGTATTTCCTGTTGGCGCAACAGGTTCATGATAGCAACGGAGTGCATCGCTGCTTCCGTGCCGTGGCCGGCGACGTCGATCATGAAGCCGATGAAAGAATGAGCGCTGTGGAACCGATAGCCAAACGCATTGCCGCCGAGACGCGCGCAAGGCAGGAATAGCCACTCCGCGCTTCCCGCTTCGCCATTGATCGGCTTGGGCAGCAACATCTGCACGTAGCGGCTGGCGGCTTGGCGTTCATACTCGGCTTCTTCTGCCTCGACGAGCTCGCGGGAGGTCCGACACTCGTAAGTCAAGGCGTAGGTGCCGACCTGGATCACCGCACCGTGCTGCAGTATGGTCGGCTCCGTGATCCGGCGGCCATCGATGAATGTCCCGTTTGTGGCACCGAGATCGGCCACTTCGGCTTGGCCTCCGACGGTCCGAAAGCGGCAGTGCTGCCGCGAAACCGATCCGCCCGGCAGGACGAGCGCACAAGGCGGAATCCGTCCGACGACGACAGGCTCGCACCCGAGTGGTATCCGCCGTTCCGTCTCCCCCTCAAGGGTAAGGACAAGAGCGTGAGTGTTTCCCGACACGCCAAGGTCGATAGAATCCAACCCGGGAAAGGCCAGAAGGGTAGCGTCCTCGTCCATATATTCAGTCCTTGCCGCTAATCGGTTCATCGGCGTTACCGAGTTTCGGCAAAAAAGGTTGGTGCTTGGTTAACCGACGGGCGCGCAGGCTCGGAATATTAAGCTTTTCGTCATTCTCATGTGGTTTTCTGCCGGTGCATGAGAATGCCTTCCCCAGAAACCGCCGCTGCCTCGCCTGTCAATCTCGCGCCACAGATTGCGCCGCTTGCGCATGATCGTGGCCGGCCGGAGCTGAGAGACGAACTGCGGCACGCGCTTGCGCGTGAACAGCTGACCGTCGCATTCCAGCCACGCGTGTGCCTGACGACCCGGCGCGTGGTCGGCGCGGAGGCTCTTGCACGCTGGCCACATCGACGGCTTGGCATGATCGCTCCACGAAATTTTATACCGGTTGCTGAACAGTCCGGACTTATCAACGTCCTAGGCGGTTGGGTCCTGCGCGCGGCCTGCTGCGAGGCGGCACGTTGGCCAGATGGCCTCTGCATCTCCGTCAACGTGTCGGCCAGGCAGTTGGCGGACGGCGTCGTGCGTGATCAGGTCCGAGATGCTCTGGAGGAATCGGGCTTAGCACCGGAGCGGCTGGAAATCGAGTTGACGGAATCGATGCTGGTCGACGCTTCCATCGAGACGCTGCTCACCCTGTCGAGCATCCGTGACCTTGGTGTTGGAGTGGCACTGGACGATTTCGGAACCGGCTATGCCGGGCTGGCAACCATCAAGCGACTGCCGCTGACAGCCCTTAAGCTCGATCGAATGTTTGTGCGCGGAGTGTTGCGACGCAACGAGGATACGGCGATCGCACGCGCGGTGATTAGCTTTGGAATCGCACTTGGACTTTCGATGGTTGCCGAAGGGATCGAGTGGGAAGCGCAATGCCGGTTCCTGAATGCGCTGGGCTGTCATCAGGGACAATCATTCCTGCTCGGGCGACCAATTCCGCCAGAGCAGTTTCGGCAACTTGCCGAAAGCCAGAAGCTGGTGAAAGGCCACGAATGATCGAGTTCGCTGCGATAACCCATCGCGGGCTACGGCGACCGCACAACGAAGATGCTGTCGGCATCGTGGGCCAGTTACTCACCGGCGAGATGACCGACCCGGTCGCAGGAAAAATTCAAGAGCAGTGTGCTCTGTTTGCTGTCGCCGACGGTGTGGGGGGACTGCACCATGGAGGGCGTGCCAGCCGTGAGTTGATTGTGGGATTGATCGCCCAGGACGTTCCTGAGCCTGATCTAGCGGCGTGTTCGGAAGCGGTCTGCCGCGCGGCGCTTGCCGTGCACGCAGTTACGATCCATGCACCGGAGACTGTGGGAATGGCGACAACGCTTGCGGGGATCGTCCTCCGCGCCAATTCCGCATGCTGGTTCAATGTTGGCGATAGCCGGGTGTACCTGCTCCGAGAAGGCCATCTCCGTCAGCTCAGCGTGGACGATGCGACGGACGGAAACTCTGGCGGGCGGCAAACCTCGCGTATTACACGCAGCATTGGCGGAAGGCGAGCGCTCGCTCCCGTGATCCCTCATGCCGGTGAGGTAAAGCTTGTCGCAGGTGACCGACTGCTCCTGTGCAGCGACGGGTTATGGGGGCCGCTTTCCGACTCACGTACGGAGGCAATCCTTCGTCAGCATGATATCGCGGAGGCTGCTGTCCGGGCGTTGTTGGTCGAGGCGTTCGGGGCGGGCGGTCCAGATAATATTTCGATTGTGCTGCTGCAATAGTTTGACGCGCTACCGTCGCAACCGGCTATCTGACGGGATGAAAGCCGCTCGGCTGGTCAACGACCAGGCGCATGACGGTGTCGACACCGCTTGTCGACAGAACGACCTCCTGCTCGTTAACTGAGACCACCTGAGCACTGCCGACCGTATCGCCCCGGACGTAGTCGCGATCGTCGATCGTCGCCATCCAGCCGTTGCCGAGCCGTGTGATCCCGGTGAGCCGATGACTGGAACGAGCGGCAACGGCAGGAAGCGTAAAGGGGTCGCGACCGAGAACGGCGATGGGTGGCGTGAGCGTGGCGCTCGGCGCCGCGATCGTCACGGCAACGCTCGCAAAGAGCCGGCCAGCCGCACCATCTTTGCGGCGAAACTGCACGGTGCGCAGCGTCCCTCCCGGTGCCTCGACCGCGGTTGTAAAGCGAAGAAGGCTGGGAAAATCAGTGTCGAACTCGACGTCATATGATCCAGGCGGCGAAGCTCGGGGCGATAAACGCAGCACCCGCACACCTGAACTCTCAATGGCGGCGTCCAATTGATGCAGGGGCTCTGGTGCTGCCTCGGAAGGGCCGCCGGCCCGGTCGCCCATGCGACGGGTCAAATTAGCGTTTTCGCGGTGGATTTGTTCGGCAAGGGCGCGGATCGCGGCAGCCTGCGCGCGGTCCGCGGCACCTGGCCCAGCGTAAACAAAGAAGATAACGGCGGCCATTAGAGCCAGCAAGGCTGACAGGACAAGTCGGAACTTCGGGAAAGGCAACTTAAGTGGGAGAAGAGATCTCACAAGCTCTGGCTTCCGGGCACGCGCAAAACAACGGTAATAACAAATTGCATTGAGGCGGAGGGGGTTGTGTCATCGCGACCGCCGCGATCACTGTTGGAGCCGTCAAAATTGATTGCGGCGACGTCGCGCATGAAGCGGGGGTTCGCCTTGAGACGGCGAATAAGGTCGTCGACTTGCCTGATCGAGCTTTCGCCGGACGTCGTCTCGCCCTCCAGCGTGAGCTTGGCATCGCGGGCGGCGGAAGGTGTGTCGGCGCTGCTAACAAATCGGCGGAGATTCAGACCATCCGGCATCGCGGCACTGACGGCTTGAAGCTTTTCTGTCCAATAAAGAGCAACCGTGTCGGCTGAAGTGGAGGCGGAGCGCTTGGCGAGTACGCTGCGGACTATCCCATCCTCCACGAGCGCGGCTGCGAGCGTGACGTTGGCATCCTCCAGTAACGCTGATTGCGTGCTGGCGGTCAGCGCCGCCGTCGCCGTGCCGGCGAGCAAGATAGCACCAGCGCAGATCGGAACCGCAAGGGGCTCCAAGCGATTTTTCAGCATCTCTACCCAAGGCGGACCTGGCGTGACCACCTTCGATGGGGTTGTGGGCTTGAGACGGTCCTCAGTGACGAAACGGTCGCCGGAAAAGCGGTATTCAGATTTGCCGATCTTAAGCAGCCCCTTGGGAACCGTGGCCAGCAGGTTTGCGCCAGGCCAAGCTGCTTGGGCGATGAACGAGGCGTAGAGATCCGGCTCTGATTCGGGAGCAAGGTCGAGCGTGCTGCCGAGCCAAGCGGCGAGGCCGCGTATACGGTCGACCTCACCGGTAACGAGAAGTCGCTCCGGTGCGGCCGCGAGGCGCTGGAATGTGAAATACTCGATAGAGAGCAGCAGTTGCTCGCGCACAGCCGTGAGGATGGGCAGAAGCGCCTTCTCGGTTGCTGTAGTCGGAGGTGGAGCTGTCTCGCTGGCCGCATCCGGGGCAAAGCAAGCCCGGCGTTCGAGTCCGGCGCTGGCATCGGTAATGGAAACGGACGTCGCTTCGACAATCGCTGCTGCCAAGCGATGCACGCCGAGCGGGAGCTCTCGGCAGCACGCAAGTCCGGTGTGCGGATCGGCGAGAAGCAGCGTAGAGGTGGTCGCCCGGACATCGATCTGCGCGAGCGGCGCCTTAGTCTCCGCCGTCAAGCGAAGCAAGCCGGCGGGTACAAATTCGACGAGCTTGACCGCCAAGCTGTCGAGGGCGCCGAGGTAATCCTGCATGCGCCCGGTGGACAAAAAGGCATAGATGCCGCGTGGCACCTCGTGCTCGCTCGAGGCACCGAATGGCAGAAAGGCGTAGGTGGCACCCGAGACGCCTAGTTCTTGCGCGCCGGCTTGCCGAATAGCGACCGGATCGTCGCTTTTGATGCGGAGCGAGCGATTGTCCAGCAGTGCAATCGCCGGGTCGTCGGCAAGTATACGGACGCGCCCGATCCGCTCGCGCTGTGCCGGCGTAATGGAGCGAACGGCGCGCCGCAACACTTCGAAGGGAGTCGCATTCTCGGTTGGCGAGCGGCCCGCATCGGTCGTAACGGGCTGCTCATCAGCGCTCGTGAGCGTCGTGCGCCAGCCAAGTTCGGATACACCGATGCAGAGCAGGTCGCCATCCGCCGTCTCACGCCGGGCAAGGCGCAGCCAAGCGGGAAGAGGAGGCAGCTTCATTGCATAGCCCCCGGCATATCAAAAACCGGCAAAAAGGACGCGAGCATCATTCCCGCGGTCGAAAGGCCAACAAACCCAGTAAGTGCCGGGTTGACCAAGCCGGTGACCATCTCAATGCGCTGCATGAGGAGGCTATCGAAGTAATTGGCGGCAGACAAAAGTAGTTCGTCCAACCGGCCGGCTTCCTCACCGGCACCGATCATTTGCAGAACGATCCCGGCGAACATTTTGCGAGCTCGGAATGCTTCAGTCACGCTCGCACCCATCTCGACGTCATCGGCGATTTCTTCGATCTGACGGCGCACATTGGTATTGCCCGCGGCAGAAGCGGCCAATCGAAGCGCACGGATAATTGGAACGTGATTGCTGGTTTGTACGGCCAATGTTCGGCTAAAGCGGGCAAGAGCAGCCAGACGCCAAATCTGACCGAACAGCGGCACACGAAGCTTGGCCCGATCCCAAGCGAGGCGCCCGGCGGACGTGGACAGCACTAGTATGGCAATTAGTCCGATTAGCAGGGCAGTGCCGCCGAGCGCGGGCCCCTGCTCGCGCAGCAGGTCGCCAATGCCGAGCAGGAAACGGGTCGGGGCGGGTAGTTCCTTGCCGAAGCCGCTGAACACCTTTTGATACTGAGGCAACACCCCAAAAATCATGCCAGAGGCCACACCGACAAAGGTGAGCAGCACGAAGACGGGGTAGACGGCCGCGGAGGAGACCCGCCGGTTTACCTGCTGCACACGGTCGAGATATTCGACGACATGGTGGAGCGAATCCGCCAGGCAACCGACCTCCAAGCCGGACCGGACTAGACCGGCGAACACACCCCCAAACAAGCGCGGGTGCCGGTCCAGGGCGTCGGCCAAGTCGACGCCTAGCGTTACCTGCTGCGACACGTCGGCCACTGCCTGTCGCAGCCGGCGCTGCGGCGTCTCGCGCGCCAAGTTGTCGAGAACGGTGACGAGCCGCAGATTACTGGCCGTCATCGATGCGAACTGACGAGCAAAGATGAGGAGGTGAGAGCCGCTGGAGGCAAACATTATTGGCTCTAAGCCGCGCCATCGCCGAAGACGCGGACGATCTCCGCATGGGTGGTAATTCCCTCGTCGACCAGCGCAAGGCTGTTCTCGACCATTGTGGAGGCTCCGTCCTCCAGCACAACCCGGCGCAGTGCATCCGCACTGAACTCTTTGCTCGCGATTAAGTCGCGGATCGCCTCGGTGATTTCGAACATCTCGAAGACGGCTTGGCGGCCGACATATCCGGTATGCCGACACGTCGCGCAGCCGACGGCGTGGTGACAGGACTCGCGCGGGTCGATCTCGATGCCGATCCGGGCAAGTTTTTGGTCCGACACGCCATCGGCGCGTAGCATTGTCAGGATTTCGCTGCCGTCGACTAATGTTCGGCAATGGGGGCAAATGGTTCGCACCAGCCGTTGGGCGAGCGGAAGCGATAGCGCTGTTGCAACCAGATAGGGATCGATTTGCATGTCGATCAGACGCGTGATGACCCCGACGGCATCATTGGCGTGGATTGTCGAGAAAACGACGTGACCGGTCAGTGACGCCTGGATCGCCATTTTGGCGGTCTCCGCATCGCGGCATTCGCCCACCATGATCACATCTGGATCCTGTCGCAGGATGTTGCGCAGCCCGCTCGCGAAGGTCAGTCCGATGCGGTCGTTGACCTGCATTTGATGGACGCCCTTCAGCCGATACTCCACCGGGTCCTCGACGGTGAGCACATTGCGGCGCGTGCGGTCCAGCGCGGACATGCACGAATACAGCGTTGTTGTTTTGCCCGAGCCGGTCGGGCCGCTGAGCATGACTAGGCCGTGCGGCGCGGAGATCTTGTCCAGCAATAACCGAAGCATGTTATCACGCAGCCCGAGCTGCTCTGGTGCAGGGCGCAGCGCTTTCTCGTCCAGCAGACGCATGACAATCTTCTCGCCAAGCACCGTCGGCGAACTTGAAACCCGGATGTCGAGTGGCATGCGCCGGATCTGCACGCTGATCCGGCCGTCTTGCGGACGGCGGCGCTCGGCGACGTCCATCCCGGCAAGAACCTTGATGCGTGACGTGATCGCCGGATGCAACGTGGCCGCCATCCGGCACTCCTCATGGAGGATGCCGTCGATACGCAAGCGGATGACGGTGATGTCTTCCACCGGTTCGACATGGATGTCAGAGGCGCCTTGCTCGAACGCGGTATGAACGATGAAGTCGACGATCGTCGGGATATCAGCCGTTTCCGGGCGAGCTCGGATGCGCTGCTCCTGCTCCCAATCGATGTTGATCGGGATCAGCGGCTTATCTTTGGCCTGCGACTGCGTGCGGGTTCGCAAGCGGCCCACGATCTCGATCAGGACGTTCGGCAGGGTGGGAATGGGGACGGCTCGCTTACCAGAAAGGCGAGCGACCCAGTCACGCGTGAGCAGGTCGTAAGGGTCGATGGTGGCGAACGGAGCCACATCAGACGCCTCGGCGCGGAGAAGAAGGATTCCGCGCTTTTCCGACACCGCGATCGGCAGCCACGGCGCTTCGGCGGCGCGCTCCATCAACTCGTTCTTGCTGCTGATAAGTGGCTGTCCGAGGGTGTCGGCAATAAACTTGTAAATAGCTTCGAGGTCAGCTGCTGGCATTTCCCGGGCCAGCACCCGGAGAAGGCTCTCACCGGCTTCACGGGCCTGCAGGCCAAAGGCGACTGCCCGACGCTCACTGAGCAGCCCGCTATGGACGAGTTCGGCCGAAAAGCCGCCGAGCAATGAAGGGCGACGAGGTGAAGTGGGCACGTGTGGCGTTGCCGCAACGCTGCTAACGAGGGGCAGCGCGGCCACTGGGGTTGCTACCGGAGCAGCCAACGGTGGGCTTAGCAGCGTTGCATCGAAACTCGAGGTCGGTACAGAAGGCAGCCGCTTATCGAGCCCGTTGACCTGCAGGACAGCCCGGGAGAGTGCCTGGACGGCGGCTACCCTGACCGCAGTAGGCGGCAAAACAACCTCTGTCAGGTCCGCTTCAACCTGAAGGTCAGGCACCGGCAGGTGGTCCAGCCGCAAGACGGAAACCGACATCCGCCCGCATTTCGTCTGCCGATGCTTTGCCACGGAACGCACATCGTCCCGTGGAAGTGAAGCTGTCGAAACTGCCACCCCGCAGGGCTCGAAGATTTGGATCGCCGCGGCCAACCGGGTCGGGTTCGCCTTCCGTCAGGCGCCGGAGCAGCGCCTCGTCCCACGGGTCCGCGCACCACTCCCAGACATTGCCGCACAGGTCCCATAGGCCCCAGGCATTGCGCCCGGCCGGGTAGCTGCCAATGGGCGTGGGATGGCTGCAGACGCGGTCGATGTTGGCTTGCGTGGGTGTCGGCGCCTCTCTCCCCCAGGGAAATTCCGCCGCGAGTTCCCCTGCTCTTGCAGCCACTTCCCATTCAATCTCGGTGGGCAGACGGGCTCCCGTCCAAGCTGCATAAGCTTTGGCATCGTGCCAGGACACGCCGACCACGGGCGCCTCTGGCTGCGCCAGTTCAGGCTGCGACGCGAAGGCGGGCGAGCGGTGTCCGGTGGTGGCGAGAAAACGGCCATACTCGGCGTTGGTCACCGGATTGAGCGCAATACGGAAAGGCGAAAGTCGCACGTGTCGGACCATGCGACCGCTGCCTTTACGGGAGGTGCCAACCGCATAGATGCCGCCAGCGACAGCGCACATGGGCCCGAGCGTGCCATTACCAATCCGCGGGGCGGGTCCACCCAGCTCGATGTGCTCCAGCGCGCGGCAGACCTCCTCAGCGGAGTGCGGACGCCTGTCTGGCTCACTTTGCACCAGTTGCACGATCAGTCGGTCAACGGAGGCGGGAATGGCTTGGCAAAAAGCGCTTGGCGGAGTGAGCCCGCGATCATCCACCCGTGGAACCACATGGGTCTTCATGAGGTCACGTAGGCTGCTTTCGGGAATGCGACCGTCCGTGAGGAGCTCGTAGGCGATCACACCCAGTGAAAATAGGTCGGAACGGCCGTCGACATCCGCGGGCGTCAGATATTGCTCAGGTGCCATGTATTTTGGGGTGCCTCCAGAGAAGCCCCGTTCGGCCGAGCCATGGAGAGAGAGCCCGAAATCCATGATCAACGGCCGACCGATATCGCTGCCGCGGAGAAAGATGTTGGCCGGCTTCAAGTCGCGATGGATGATCTCCTTGTGGGCGACGGCAAGCGCTTGCGCGATGCGTTGGAATGCCTTGATCCGCTCGCCCAGCGTGTCGAGCAGCCGGCCCCGGTGCCGTGCGATCCAGCTTTTTAGGTCCTCGCCCTCCAGCAAATCCATGATCACGCCAACGCCACGCGGGCCGTCGTAGAGATCGTGGATCGGGCAGATGTTCGGGTGCCTCAACGCGCGCGAGATCAAGACCTCACGCCGCATTGCCGCCAATTGACGTTGGTCAGTGCAGAGCTCGGGCCGAAGTACCTTGACAGCGAGCGGAATACCGAGCTCACCGTCATCGACCCGGAACACGCGCGCCGTGCCGCCTTCCCCGATCAACTGCCAGCCCGTGTATCGGTCAGAGACGGGGCGGGACAGGGTCTGGTGCATTATGAGCTCCATCGGGGCTACGCTGGATTAGCCCTGGGTCGTAGTGGCCGCTGCCGCCGCGCCGGCGCTGCCTTGGGCACCGCAGTAACCACCAGCAGTTGAAGCCGTGCCTGGGTTGAGATAGCTGCCGGTAAAGGTGCGTCCCTGCCAGGCCGTGGTGGTCGGCTTAGCAGGAAACGACGAGAACAGAACCGACGCATTCGTAGTGACGCGGCTGACGGCTGTTATGCAGAACTGGACGTCATTTCCGTTGTCGGTCGTCTGGGCAGAGGTGATTGCGTAGACGTAGTTGGACGTGGAAGGTAGCGCCAGTTGCGGCAGCACGGTAGAAAGATCTCCCGCGGTCGCGCCTGACGGTTTCGTGTCAGTCGAGACTGTCAGAAGATAGTAGTTGTTAAACTGCGGACTTGAGAGACCCTGAGCATCCATATAGGCGCGAATCGCGCTTACGATCAGACCAGACGTGTTGGCGGCTTCTGCTGTCTGGCTGGTCCGAACATAGGATAGATATTTCGGTATTGCTACGGCTGCCAGAATCCCGATAATCGTGACCACAATCATCAGCTCGACTAGGGTGAACCCCTCCTCGCGCTTGTTCAATTTGCGGGTGCATCTTCGTTGAATCACGTCATTCCTCCTTTTGGCGCAGAATAGTCTCGACTAGTCTAGGAAGCGGATTGTACCGGCAATTGTTTAACAATTTCTCTATACGTTCTGTCTAAGTCAGAAAGGCAGCAAGCCGATCAGCGACGGACCGGCAAGAAGGGTCAGCATGCCGCCAGCCGCCAGCGCCGGCCCGAACGGCACCTTCTGCCGCGGCTGCACGCGGCCCAGTAGGAGAGGCCCGAGAACGGCCAGCGTGCCCGAAAGAAACGCAACGAGCAGAACAGCCGGAATGGCGTCGACGCCTAACCAAGCGCCGATGGCAGCCGCCAATTTGAGGTCGCCGCCGCCAAAACAGGCGGTGCCGTAGCGGGGGCGGGCAGCTAGGCAGAGCACGCGCAACGACACATAGCCAGCGGCCACGCCCAGAATGGCGTCAGCCGCCGGAACGAGCCCGAGAGCCGTGGTGTTGAGCAGGAGACCGGCCCAAAGCGTTGGCAGGACAAATCGGTCAGGCAACCGGCCAGTCCGGTAATCGATTGCACTCAACACAATCAGGACCGCGCAGAACCCGGCGAGCGCCACGGACCGAAGCGACAAATCGGCGATCAGCATGCGGGGCCCCCGTCGACCTCCAGCTGCAGCCAAGCTGCGAGGCGATCACGGAGGAGGTGCGGGGTCAGGAATTGAAGACCATAGAACTGATTGCCGACGTGGGCGACCTGTGCCTCGATCAAGCCAAAGTCAGGCAAAGCAAGGAGAAGATGTTGGCCGAGTTGGTAGGCACACTCTGCCGCGCTCACGTCAATCAGCGCACCGGACGCGGACAGGTCAGACACCAAGACCGCGAACATCGTGCTTCCGGGCTCGCCGGCCTGAACCGATGCCGGCAAGTCGACTTGGAAGCGCCGCTCACGGCGCCGCTCTGCTTCAGATGGTTTAGTGTTCCTCAACCGTGTCGTGCCCATGGTTTTGTAACGCCAGGGCATCTTGGACTGGATGAATAAATAAGAGGTGAAGATTGCGTGCCGGGCAGACCGCAAGTGCCGTCAGGAAAGTCTTAACCTCTTTGTCGCACACTGCATGTTCGTTGCCTCGGCACTGCAAAATGGATGTGCGATGAACAACAAGCCGCCGTTAGACGATGCCGAAGAACCGGATACGATTGTCGAGGAGTTGGAGCTCCTGGCAGCAGTGCGTGCGGCGCTGTCAGCGCCCAAAGGCCGTTTTGCAGTCTTGGTCAGATTTTCACATCTGCCTGCGCCCTTACCGCGGCCCCACCATCGTCGGACTGCCCGGGTTATTATCGACGAGGTTGCACAGCAACACGAGGGTGAAGCCTTCGAACTGGAGTGCGGCGACTTGGTCGCGGTTTGCCGGAACTTAAAGCAGCATGGCGGCGACCCGGCTCTGCATCCTGCCGCGCTCGCGCACACCTTCGCCCGTCTGTTGCGACAAGATCTTCCGTCCGGAGAGGGGGTGCTACAAGTTTGGGATCTCGAGCGGGACGGAGCCGCCTTGCTCGCTTACGTTACGCAGATAGCGCCCTGAGCATGCTCATTCCGCTGACAGCAGCATGCATCGCCGGGGCAGCAGCGCTATTCCAAGTTCCAGAACCGCTGCTCTGGACCATCCTCAAAACGGAAGGAGGCCGGGTCGGCGCTTGTATATTGCAGACCAACGGGACGCATGATTGCGGGCCAGCCCAGATCAATTCGGAAACTTGGGCACCGCGCCTGGCGTTCGTTCTACGTCGCTCGGAAGCCGCGGTGAGGACTGATCTGCGAGATGACGGCTGTTTCAATATATGGGCGGCCGGTTACGTCTTGAGTGTCAACCTCCGGGTGGCTGGCGGTGATCTTTGGGATGCCGCTGGGCGCTACAATAGCGCGACGCCCTCAATCAAGCTTTCCTATCAAGAGAAGCTGCGCTCCGCCTATCAAAGCCTGTTCAGCCCTGGGCGCGCTCCAACCGGATTGAAGCCGAAGTCAACCGGTTGACTTCGGCTTTCTAACAACTCGGACGATGAATACTGGTGATCAGCTGCGCGCCTGAAGTAAGCGAGCCTGAACCTGCGCTGCAGGTCGTCGTGCCCGGCGCGACCAGGCAGTAGCTTACCTCCACCGGTCGGATCGTATTCACGGCACGCAAAGCCGGTAGAAACTTTCTGGGTAGGGGTTGGTGCGGGGAACTTCGCTGGCGCGTTTGCGCCGGCACAAGAGTAAAGCCATTCTCGTTGGCCGGATTACGGGAACAGCGCATCGGACATGCTGGTGCCAGCCTGCCAATTCATTGTGACGCCGGTGTGGAACGCGTCTGCGCCGGTGCTGAGACCGTTAGGTGGTGGCGGATAGCGCAACGCTACGATCTGCCCCGTCCGACCGGCTGACGCCGAGTTGCTTGCCGCAACCCAGCCGGTTGGCGAGACTTTGCCTGTCCTGGGGCTACAAGTCGCTCCGCTAGGCCCCGAAACGCTACCAGTGCCGTTGATGAGCATTGCCCATATTTCAAAATCAGGCGCACTCCCCCCCGTTGGGTTGCCGGAGATGAAGCTTGAAGCGCTTCCACTGCCCGATGCGCATAGGGTGCCGCTGGTGCAGACAAAAATATAACAAAAATCACCAGAATCAGTGAGGCTCAGTCCAAGTGAGGTGGCGATAAGGTTCTCGTTGCTTCCATCGTAATTTGAGCAGCAGTAGACGCCGTTGACAGCCTTAAACATACGTTGCTTTGCTGCGATCTCTGCGAGATAAGGCTTGGCTGCCTGAAGGTTCGACTGAAGAATGTAGCTCTTAAAGCTTGGTAGCGCGATCAGCGAAAGCACAATGATGCAGCTGATGGTAACCATCAACTCGATAAGAGTGAAACCGGCTTCCGCTGGTCGGCTAGGTATTTTGCTCACTTTTAAATCCATTGAACCCAGGCCGAGGCTACAAGTCCTCGATTAAAGATTGGTAAAGCACCGACCCGGCGCAAATCTGTATCGGCGGTAACAGTCTGTTAATCAAATCTAACTAAATTTGTTATGTATGCCTGGCCTAAAGAATTCTCCCGAGAGCATAGCCAGTATAGGCCCTTTGCAAATTATTAAGCTGTATCGCGGTAAAATTGGTCGCAAGCGCCTGATGGCTGACGTGCTTAGAGCCACATGAATCCGGATCTGACATCAGAATGAGCTTTTCGCCCCGCCCAAAGTCTTTATTCCTGCACCGTGCCATGTCCAGGGTGCATTGGAAGTCTAGAGCAGGCCGTCTTGCTTCCATTGGGCTTCTTGTCGTGCTGGTCGCCCTTCCAGGTTTCGCCCTGTGGGGGGCAACGACCACATACTGGGCCAGCCTGGAAGTCAGGCTTTCGACGAAGCTGAACGATACCTATGAGCAGGCGCGCTACGCCATCGGGGCAGAGGAGTCGCTAGAGCGGAAATACCGCCTTGAGCCCAGCCCGGACGTGCGTGCGCGGCACAGTGCTGCCGGAGCAGATATGGTCGAGGCGTTGCGGCGCGCGGCAAAGATGGGCGACCAACAAGAGCGTCAGCTAATCAACGACGTGCTCGCCAGGCACGAGCGTTACCTCCGAGCCATCGGCCACATGTTTGCCGCGGTGGATGCTCACGACACGGAAGCCGCCAGCGCCATTGATAGCGCCGAGGTCGATCCCAGCTACGACGCGATCGAAGCCTTGGTGGTCTCCGCGTCCGACCAGCACCGGGTGGACGCGGCCAATCACCTGGACGCCCTGACCGTCATTCAAACCAAGGTGCTAATCGCTACTCCTGTCGTGTTCGCCTTCGGCGTTGCCCTGGTGATCGGTTTTTGGAAACTGCTGCGAACCCTTCAGCAACGGGCCGAAGAGGGCCTCGCGCGCGAGGCGGCCAACGCTCAAACCAGCGAGCGCCGCTTCCGTGGCATGGTGCTGAACACGCCAGACCTGATCCTGGTCTGCGCCGCTCCGGGTCTCGTCACGTACCAGAGCCCAGCCGCTGAAACCACGTGGGGCTACCCGGCCGCCGAGTTGCTGGACAGGCCTGTCGTGGCTCTGGCGCACCCTGATGACCAGGCCGCCCTGCGAGACCTCTGGGAGCAACTGCAACAGGTCTCGCCAGAAGGCAGCGGCCAGGATGTAACACGCACCACCGAACTGCGGCTGCGTGATGGGGCCGGTACTTGGCGCCAAGCCGAACTGATAGCAAGCAATATGCTGCACGACCCGGCCGTCCAGGGCGTAATCGTGACCATTCGCGACGTTACTGAGCGCAAGACGTTCGAGCAGCAGCTGACGAAGCAGGCGTTCTACGACCCGCTGACCGGGCTGCCCAACCGGGTCCTGTTCCGGGACCGTCTCGAGCAGGCGCTGGTTCGCGCGGGTCGACGCAAGGACGCGGTTGGGCTGTTGTTCCTCGACCTGGACAAGTTCAAGCTCATCAACGACAGCCTCGGTCACCATGTCGGTGACAAACTGCTGGTCGAGGCAGCTGCGCGGCTTCGAGCCTGCGTTCGGACCCAGGATACGGTTGCACGCTTGAGCGGGGACGAGTTCGTTGTCGTGCTGGAACTGCTGGCCGGCGAGGAGGATGCCTTGAGCGTGGCCAAGGCCATCGCGCATCGGTTCACTTGCCCATTTGTGCTTGGTGGGCGCGAAATCGTCGTAACCACCAGTATCGGCGTCGCGGTCAGCGACGCTGGGCAGGAGCACACCGAAAGCCTGGTGCGTGATGCGGACGTGGCGATGTATCGGGCCAAGAGCGACGGGCGCGGACGTTACGTACTGTTCGATCCCAGCATGCATACCGACACCCTGGCCCGCCTTGAGGTCGAGAACGACTTGCGACATGCGCTCGACCGCCACGAGCTACGGGTTCACTACCAGCCGATCATCACGATGGACACCGGCGGCTTCACTGAGGTCGAGGCGCTGGTCCGCTGGCAGCATCCCACGCGTGGACTGGTATCTCCGGGGGAGTTCATCCCCGTCGCCGAGGACACGGGACTGATCATCCCGCTTGGGATGTGGGTGCTGGAGGAAGCGTGCCGGCAGGTCGTCGCCTGGCACGAGCAATTCCCGGCCAAACCGCGCTTGACGCTGAGCGTCAACCTGTCGCCGCGCCAGTTCCAGCAGCCCTCCCTGGTAGCCGACGTCGCCGAGGCGCTGCGAAGCTCTGGCCTACCTGCCAGCTGTCTTAAGCTGGAGATCACCGAGAGCGTCATTATGCGGGACGCCGAAGCGACGATCCGAACTTTGTGGGAGTTGAAAGACCTCGGCCTTCAGCTCGCGGTGGACGACTTTGGGACCGGCTACTCCTCACTATCCTACCTCAAGCGCCTGCCGCTTGATGTGCTCAAGATCGACCGCTCGTTCGTCAGCGGCATCGGCCGTAGCCAGGAGGACACCGCCATCATCCAGGCGATCATGGCAATGGCCAAGTCGCTTAACCTGAAAGTAACCGGCGAGGGCATCGAGACCGCCGAGCAGGCTTCTTTACTAGGCGAGTGGGGCTGCGACCACGGTCAGGGTTACTTGTTCAGCAAACCACTAGACGGCCAAGCAGCAGGTGCTCTGCTTGAAACCGTTGCGCGGCAGGTCCCCGGTGCGAGCTCCCCGTCCGAAACAGCATGCCTGGTAGCGTGAAACATGAACGCGCTGCCGCAAGCGCCTGGCTCTGCAGCGGCAGTCTCTGCCTTCAGTTCCGAGGGAGAGAATTGTTGCCCGGAATCGTCGGAACCGCCATTCCTTAATGCCGAGCTGGAGCTGCGCGATCTTGCGCTTGACAGCATCCGGCAAGGCTTGTGCGTGTTCGACCGTTATCAGCGCCTCCGGCTGTTCAATCGGCAGTATGCCGAGATGTACGGTCTCGACCCAGGGCAGCTTCGCCTTGGCATGACGCTGTGCGATGTAATCGATATCTGGTTGTGAGACCTCCTTGGCGTCTTCGACGATGAGGCGTGCGCGCGCGACGTCATCAGGCCCGGCGCGACCCTCTGGTTTGCCGCGGTCGAGCTTGCGCCGTGCCTTAAGCCGCTCGGCGGTGACTTGGTTGAGCGTCTTGCCATCGAGCACGCGTTGTCTCCGGTCGTTGTAGGCGGCGTTAAAGCCGCGCAGAAGTTGCTCAAGGTCGCGGTGCGAGTAGATAGTGATACCCAGCACTTCCGAGCCGATCCGTCCGTTGAAGCGCTCCACCATACTGTTGGTCTGCGGCGTGCGCGGCTTGGTGTGGCGATACTCGGCGCCGAGCTCGGCACAGGCGCGGGCAAAAGCCGGGGTAAAGCAGCTGCCGTTGTCGGTCAGCACGTGGGAGAGGCGAAACGGGAACGCCGCTGCGGCTTCGCGTAGGAAGGCGATGGCACTTTTCTCCGTTTCGTCGTCCTTGACGGCCAGGTGCACCGATCGGGACCGCCGGTCGATAGCGACGTATAGGTAGCGTTTCCGCCGCTCGCCGTTAGCGGTCTGCAGCTTGGGCAGGTGCTTTATATGGATATGGATGAAGCCGAGGTCGTAGTCTCGGAACGTGCCCTGGCCCTTGGCGGGTCGGTCGGAGGTGATCTTGTGTCTGCGGTTTAGCCCTTCGGCTTTCAGGATGCGCCAGATGCTGTCGCGGTTGAGATGGGGCAGGAAGTGGGTGACCACGAAAGCGAGGTCGTCGAGGGGGAAGTTGGTAACCCGGCGCAGGGTACAGACCACGGCGCGCTCCTCCTGGCTTGCTTTCCAGGGCAAGCGGTGAGGGCGGGCGGAGCGGTCCAGGCAGTCTGCCGCCGCACCGCGCTTGCGCCATTTGCGCACTGTTTCGGCGCTGATGCCGTAGCGTGGGGCGACGGTGCCGCTGGCTTCTGTCGATCGCGCAATCTCGGCACGGACGGCCGGGGTAGTGCGGGCATTTGGGTGAATGTGGAGCACTGGCTAACTACGTCGCTTAACAGCACGTGGCAGACGCTCGAAGCGGTGCGCATAGTCTGTGATGGCCAAGCCTACCGGATCCCAACAATGATCCGCAACTAAACAGCTAAGGCTTTTACCACCACGCGTCAGGTTCGGAATTACAATGAGCGGCAGGTCGCGACCAACACTTCTCCGATCGCTCCCACAAGAATGACGTTACCCGCGTAGCGCATCAGATGCCGAGGACGGCAACGCCGTTCTCGGCGAAGCAGCGCGCATCGCTTGGGGGTAAGGTGGACATACAAGTCAAGAAGATGTGGCAGATTGGTCCTATTAGCGGTTCGAAATACAAAATCGGATGTTTAGTAACTGTATCTTGGTCAGCTCGTCGCAAGCAACGCTATGTGTAGAAACTGAATGCAACGGCTTACGTCGCTCAAATGAAGCACAGTATACCTCGCAAATAGCCGCTTTGCACCATGAAACCGGTAGCATTGATTTTGCTTTCAGCGTCCATCGCGACATGTTGTCGTTGGGTCAACACTCAGTGGGTTCAGTTACGGAAACATAGCGTCAGATACGCTAATCCCGTCTGTCCAT
>JBPBQE010000474.1:0-23506 GCA_050954595.1 Janthinobacterium lividum
CAGCGGCGCGTGATTGAGCATCGCCACCAAGGTGACGCCGCCGACCGTGTTGCCGAGCACGGTCGGGATCAGGAACACGAAGAAATAGTCATACAGGCCCTTTGTCCCCGTGATCACCGCAAACGCCGCTTCACACGACCCGGCGATCGCGTGGGAGAAATGCCCCATCGCCACGGTGTAGGTGATGACCACGATGATCCAAATCTTGGCCGGGCCGGAACTCGGCAACACCCAGACCATAAGCGCGATTAACCAGCCGGCCAGGACCGACTTGAACACCATCGGCCAAAATGGCTCCTGCACCGCCCCGACGGCAATCGACTCCAGGCTTTGCCACACAGTCGGGATGAAGAAATCTTCGTGCGAAATGCCCCACGCGAACAGCCAGGTGCCCACAAGGTTGGCGCTCAGGACGATACCCCAGAAGCGGAACAGCTTGCCGACCCGGGCCATCGAAAAATCCGTGAGGATCGGCAGCACCGGCGTCAGCGTCGTCTCGGTGAACAATTGCTGCCGTCCGAGGATCACGATCAGGAAGCCGAGCGTGTAGCCTAAGCTGGTCACCAACGGCGTCCACTGCTCGTCCGGCATACGCCCCTGGATCAACGCCATCGTCAAAAACGAGAATCCCATCGACAGCCCTGCCGCCAGTCCCGACCAGGCAATCGCGCCGCCATGACGCTCAAGTTGCTCCTCGCCTTCTTTGCGGATGACGGCATGGATTTGTCGCGGGCTTGGAGGAGACTCTGGGGCGCTGGATTCAGACAAACGACTCACTCCACAACGAAAGCCGCCATCTCCGTAGCGACGGCGTTCAAGCGGCAATCGTGCGTCTCCGTCGGCACCCTGTCCACCTCTTGCAGCAGGAAGCCGCATCCGATGGTGAATACCGGCAAGGCAGCCAGCGTCCGGTCGTAATAGCCGCCGCCATAGCCCAAGCGCCGGCCATGCCGATCGAAGGCGAGCAACGGGACCAGAAGCAGGGTCGGCAGTATCGGGGAGCCAGCCGGCTCCAGGGTACCGAAACGGCCTGGCGTCAGCGTCGCGCCGGGTCGCCAGCGCCGGAACGACAGCCCAGTTCCGCGCGCCGGTGTCACCGGCAGGCCGACGCGATGTCCACGCCCGACCAAGGCCAGCAACAAGGGGCGCACATCGATCTCGTCGGCAAAAGGCCAATACCCGCCAACCACTGCTCCGGGGGCGATCAGCCCGGCCGACAGCACGTGACCTGCCAGCCGCATGCCCACGCCCGGGTCAAAGGACAGCCGCCGCGTCCGCATCTCGCGGCGGAGATCAGCCTTTGTCATAGCGATGCATAGTGAGTGGAGCCACCCTGGCCGTTGGCGTTAGCATCCTCCCGAGACCTATTTGCATAGGTGGGCGCCGGTTATCCTAACCACGGCTAAGACAGAGCCAGCTCCCGCAGGAGTGCTTATGGCCCCGGGGATGTAGAACCTGACGCACCGGGTAGCCCCGTTGCTCAGATAGGCGCGCGGCTCGTCGACCGCAATCGTCGGATCGCGAAATCGTACATGTCGGCCTGTTCACAAAACTCCAGCGACCTTCCCGCCGTTGGGAGGCCGAACGTCCGCGTGCCGCTTCAAGCACGTCGCAACCGGCACGGAGAACAGCATGAACAAGATTGCCGTCATTACCGGGGCGGGCGCCGGAGTTGGCCGCGCCGCCGTCGAGGAGTTCGCACGTAACGGCTACGACGTCGCCCTGTTGTCGCGCGACAACGATCGCCTCGAGCAGGCGGCCGCGGACATCCGGCGCTACGGCGTCCGCGCATTGCCGATCCCGACCGACGTGGCCGATGCCGATGCCGTCGAAGCTGCCGCAACCAAGGTCGAAAAGGAGCTGGGGCCAATCGACGTCTGGGTGAACGTCGCCATGGCGACCGTGTTCGCACCGGTGAGCAAGCTCACCGCCGAGGAGGTCAAGCGCGGCACGGACGTCACCTATCTCGGCCAGGTGCACGGCATGATGGCAGCACTCTCGCGCATGCGCCGGCGCAATCGCGGCACCATCGTCAACGTCGGCTCCGCGCTGGCGTACCGTTCGGTGCCGCTGCAATCGATCTACTGCGGCGCCAAGGCCGCGATCCGCGGCTTCACCGACAGCCTCCGCTCCGAGATCATCCACGACAAGCTGAACGTGCACATCACCATGGTCGACCTGCCGGCGGTCAACACGCCGCAATTCGACTGGGCGCTGAACAAGATGGGCCGCAAGGCTCAACCGGTGCCGCCGATTTACCAGCCCGAGGTTCCCGCCCGCGCCATCTTCTTCGCTGCCACCCACAAGCGGCGCGATGTCTGGGTCGGCTTCCCGACCGTGAAGGCGATCCTGGCCAACCGCATCGCCCCCGGCCTGATCGACCGCTACCTCGCCAAGGCCGGCTATGCTGGTCAGCTGACCGACACTCCCGAGCCCGTCGATGCCCTGGCCAATCTGTTCAAGCCCGTGCCCGGCGCCTACGGCGCACATGGCCGCTTCGACAAGCGCCGCCCTCGCACCGGAAGCTGGGAAATGTTTACCGATCGCCACAAGATGGCGCTTCTGGGGGTGCTCGCCGTCATCGGCATCACCGTGCTGCACGAAACCGCCAAGAAACTGGACATCTGACGCCATGCCGGACGATCACTACGACATCATCGTCATCGGTAGCGGACCCGGTGGCGCCTCGCTTGCCCAATCGCTCGCCCCGACCGGCAAACGCATCCTGATGATCGAGCGCGGCGATTACCTGCCCCGCTCACGCAAGAACTGGGACTCCAAGACCGTCTTCGTCGATGGCGCGTACCAGGCCAAGGAGACCTGGTACGGCCGCACCGGCGAGGAGTTCCACCCCGGCCTGCACTACTATGTCGGCGGCAACTCCAAGGTTTATGGCGCCGCCTTGCTGCGCCTGCGCGAGCGCGACTTCGGCGAGCTCCGCCACAAGGACGGCGTCTCCCCCGCCTGGCCGGTCGGCTATGACGAGTTCGAGCCTTATTACACCCAGGCCGAGGCGCTTTATCACGTGCACGGCCAACGCGGCGAAGACCCGAACGAGCCCTGGTCCAGCGCCCCCTACGCCTACCCGCCGATCAAGCATGAGCCCCGCATCCAGGAGTTGAGCGACACTCTGACCCGCGAGGGCCTGCACCCGTTCCACCTCCCCCTCGGCATCAAGCTCGACCAGAACCCGGACGGTTCGGCCACCACATACAGCCCCTGCATTCGGTGCGATGCCTTTGACGGATTTCCGTGCGCGATCAACGCCAAGGCCGACGCCCAGGTCATCAACGTCGACCCCACCAAGGAAGCGCACCCGAACTTCACCTTGCTGACCAACGCCTACGTCACCCGCCTGGAGACCGATGCGTCCGGCAAGAGCATCCGCCGGGTCCATGTCACGCGAAACAATCAGTTCGAGCACTACTCGGCCGACATCGTCGTCGTGGCCTGTGGCGCCCTCAGCTCCGCGCTGCTCATGCTCCGCTCACTGTCCGACGCGCACCCCAAGGGCCTGGCCAACGGCTCCGGCCAGCTCGGGCGCAACTACATGCGGCACAACATGTCGATCGTCATGGCGATCCTGAAGGAACCCAATCACACCGTGTTCCAGAAGACGCTCGCCATCAGCGACTACTATTTCGACGCCCCGGACTGGGAGTTCCCGCTCGGCCTCATCCAGATGTGCGCCACCTCGCATGCCGAGCAGATCCGTGGCGAAGCACCCTTGCCCAAGCTGATGTCCCTGTTGCCCGAGATGCCGTTCGAGAAGATGGCCGAGCACTCGATGGATTTCTGGATGCAGAGCGAGGATCTGCCCAACCCACAGAACCGCATCTACTACGACGGCGACAAGGTCGTGCTCGATATCCACGAGGGCAATCTGGAAGCCGCCGCCCGACTGACGGGAAAGCTCAAAGACATGCTCGGCCCGATGAACGCCTGGCCGACGCTGATCAGTCGCGACCTTTATCTCGGCAAGAACATCCCCATCGGCGGCACCGCCCATCAGGCCGGCACACTCCGCTTCGGGACGGACCCGGCGACCTCCGTCCTCGACGTGAACTGCAAGGCGCACGAGCTCGACAACCTCTACGTCACCGACGCCAGCTTCTTTCCCTCCATCGGCGCCGTGAACCCGACGCTGACCATCATCGCCAACGCTCTGCGCGTGGCCGATATCATCAAGCAACGCCTGGGCTGACAGCAGCAATGCGGCTGGGCGCGTTGCCCGGCCGCATCGATCGGTCCGCACCACGCAGGCGTTCAGCCAGGACAACCGCTATGAGACGTTGGACGTGGACCGTAGCGAAGGCGTCCTCCGCGACCGTGCCCACGCTTTCAGCCAGGATGGCGGCCTCGCAGTGCTGGCCGGCAACCTCGCTCTGGACGGCGCCATCATCAAGACTGCCGGTGTCGACCCGGCGCTCCTCGTCTTCGCCGGCCCTGCCTGCATCTTCGACAGCCAGGACGACGCCGTCTCCGGCATCCTCGGTAATCAGGTGCAGCCCGGCGATGTCGTCGTGATCCGCTACGAAGGCCCGAAAGGTGGCCCGGGCATGCAGGAAATGCTCTACCCGACCAGCTACCTGAAGTCGAAAGGCCTGGCCACGAAGTGCGCCCTCGTCACCGACGGTCGCTTCTCCGGCGGCAGCGCTGGCCTCTCGGTCGGGCATCTTGCCCGAGGCGGCGGAAGGCGGCCTGATCGCGCTACTCGAACAGGGCGACCGCATCGAAATCGATATTCCGGCCCGCAGCCTGCACGTGGCACTCACCGACGAGGAAATCGCTGCCCGCCGCGCCCGCATGGACGCACGCGGCGCCGAGAGCTGGGTACCGAAGCGGACCCGTGTGGTTTCACCCGCGCTTAAGGCGTATGCCGCCCTCACGACCAGCGCAGCCCATGGCGCCGTGCGTGACGTGAGC
This sequence comes from Janthinobacterium lividum, assembly GCA_050954595.1. Lineage (GTDB taxonomy): Bacteria > Pseudomonadota > Alphaproteobacteria > Acetobacterales > Acetobacteraceae > JAVVHH01. The sequence goes on from JBPBQE010000474.1 coordinate 4,927, forward strand.
CAGGTGCGCCGCCGCTAGGCGGACGCATCCTCCGCGGCTGCGGCGAGGGCTTCTGCCCGCGCCGCGAGTCGGGAAATACGTTCGGACTGGTTCCGCTCCGTGGTTCCCGGCTTGCCGCGCCGAGCGTTCTCCAACTCGGCCGCCATATCGTGTAACTCGTCGGCAAGGAACAACGCCGCCATCGCGAGCAGTTTCGTTTCCCCGCTGTTCATGCCGAGCGCCTTCACGCGCTCGATCCGCTTTTCGACCTCGCCACCCATCGCCGTGAGGTGAGCTTCCTCACCATCCTTGCAGCCGACCGTGTGAATATGGCCGTTGATCTTGAGCTGAACTTGCGCCATCCGGCGACACTCCTCTTACTTGGCTAGAGCGTCCCGCAGGGTGGCGATGATGCCGTCGAGGCGTTCGGCGACTTCGGCCGCCACCGGGTCGGGCGCGTCCAGGACCTTGGCGATCCGGTCCAATGCCGCTTCCAGCCGATCTTCCGGCGTGACATCTTCGGCCATTCGATTCCAGCCCTGTGTTATCCAACGCGCACACAAAGCGCCCAGCCGCCCGAACGTCAAGCATGTCGCCGCACTCCTTGCTCCCCTGCCCCCATCTTCCTCCCGCGATTTGCGTCCAGTCGAGGGAACAAGCCAGGCTCGCACTGGCTGCCGGCCGGCCCGTGACGCTGCTCTCCGCACGTGCTGCCGCCGTTTTCGCCGGCCCCGCCTGGTGGCGCGCGCTGATCACCGAGTGCGCAACCACACAGCCCGACATCCTGGATTGCGCCGATGCTTCCGGCCGTGCGTTAGAGGCGATCGCACTACACTGCCGCATCATCATCCTCGCTGCGTGCCCCGCTTGGCCCGAAATTGCCGAACGGGCTGCGTCTGCCGGCTCGGTCCTTCTCGCCACCCGCCCTGCCAGTCTCGACCTCGCCGACCCGGCAGCGGCTCGGCACATTGAAGCCTGGCTCGAGGTCGGCTAATCGCGCCATCTCGCCGCCGCACAGACCCGCCCCAGACAGAAGAAGCACCGATGGCCACTCGCCTGTATCTCGTAACGCCTACCACGGCCGGCCCCGACTTCGCGGACACGCTCGCGGCTGCTCTGGACGCCGGCGATGTCGCGGCCCTGCAACTTCGCCTCAAGGACGCGACCGACGATCACTGGCGTCGCACGATCGACGCACTCCGCCCCGTCGCCCAGTCGCGCAGCGTGGCCTTTTTGCTCAACGACCGACCCGACTTGGCTACCACGCTCGAGTGCGACGGCGCCCATGTTGGCCAAACCGACATGCAAGCCGCCGACGCCCGCAAGATGCTCGGCAAGCTCACCCTCGGCGTCACCTGCCACGACAGCCGCGACCTGGCGATGCAGGCCGGCGACGACGGTGCGGATTACGTCGCCTTCGGCGCCTTTTTCCCGACGACGACCAAGGACGCACCGACCCGGGCGGATCCGGAACTGATCACCTGGTGGTCCGACATCATGGAACTACCCTGCGTCGCCATCGGCGGCATCACGGCGCTCAATTGCGCGCCGTTGGTCACCGCCGGTGCCGACTTCCTCGCTGTCGTTGGAGCGGTGTGGGCTCATCCGGAGGGTGCTGCCGCCGGCGTTCGCGCGCTCAATGCAGCCATTGCCGCCGCACCGCCAAAGCCTTTTGTGGACGGCACCCCCGCGTGGGGTTGATGCCCGACACCCCTTCCACAAACGGTCGCGAGACCTCATCTTAGCGACAACTCTATATCGTTGCGGGTCACCCCGCCGATTTCCTGAAAGCATGCACAATGGTAAAGCGCCGCAAAGTCGAAGAGATCGTCGGTGTGCTCGAATTCGAGGGTAAAACCCCGGAATCCCCCGAGCTATTGTCGTGGTTGGCCGATCACAAAGCGTCGAACGGTGGCAAAATCCGAGTCGGCCAGGGCGGCAAGGGCGTCCGTGTCGCCTTCAGCAAGGAGGCGGACATGGCGCTCTGGCGTGCCCGCTCCGAGCAGGAAGCTAAAGCCAAACGCACCGCCTGATCGCGAACGAGCGCCGATGACAAAGGAAGATCTTACGGCGTGGGCACTGGCAGCAGGATGGCGCGTGATCGCGGGCCATCCAAGCCTGACCAAGCCGAACGCGCCCAAAGACCCGATCGTTCGCTTGGTCCTTAAGGCAACCGTGGCCAACCTCGAAGTCCGCAAGCCGGCGGGCAAGTGGGAGAAAGTAGGCGGTTCGGCCTATGCCAGCATCGTTCAGTCAGACGACGAGGACGCGTTGCCAACCGGGCTCGGCTTCGAGCAAGTCCCGAGCATCACCTCCCTGATGCAGCAGAACCGGGACGCTATGGTGTTCAGCCGCTTGGGCGGCTGAACACCATCTATGTAACTGTCAAGGAACGTCGCCAGCGCATGACGGCTAACTACTAACGCGCGAACTGCCAGGCCAGCAAAGCGCCGGCGCCTATGATCAACTCACGCAGACGTTTCAACACAGACAGTGCGAGCGCCGTCTCCGTTCCGATCCCGAACAGGCCGCATGCAAGTACGAAGCCCCCCTCCTGCACACCCACTGCCCCTGGAATCGCGAATGCGGCACTGCGCGCCGCCATGGCCAGGCTCTCGATCACGAAACACACCTCGAGCCGCGGCTCCGCCCCGAGGGCGCGTAAGATTACCCAAACCTCCAGCGTTCCCAGCGACCAGCTCGCGACGCTGAACAGCATCGATCGCAGCATCGCGCCCCGATCCGCCTGACGCTCCACCAGCATCGCGTGCAGCCCGCTCATCGACCAGCCGCGCGCGCCAGGCCAACGGGACGCCACACGCTGCAACCCGGCCTCGATCGCGCGCAACGCGCCCAGCCGCAGGGCGATCAGGATCAGCCCAACGGTGAGCCCCAGCCCCCCCAATCCAGCACCGACCCAGAAGAACCAGGCACGCTGACCGTCTTGAAGCACCAGCAACAGCGCGACCGCTGCCACCACGACGACCAGTTGCGCCAACGCTTCGAGCGTCAGATCGAGGATGGTGCCGACGACGGCCCGCACCGGGGTTGCGCCGGCGTTAACCAGCAAACGCACGCCGATCACCTGCCCGCCAATATGGGCCGCCGGCAGCATCGTGTTGACACCTTCACGGATCCATCGAACGCGGGCAACGAACAGCCGAGACAATGCGGGCACGCCGATCGCTGCCCGCCAGGCCAGACCGGCCAGCAGGAGTTGCCCGGCATGAATGGCCAGGGCCGCCGGCAACGCCGGGCCGCCCTGCACGGCGGCATGAACGATGCCGTTCCATCCCACCGCGGTTAGCATCCAGGTCAGTGCTGCCGTTCCGGCGACCAGCGCCGCGAGTTGGCCCCAGCGCATCAGCCGAGGACCGGAACCGCCTGAGCGCGCGACAGGATGGAGGTGAGATAGAACGGCCGCCGCCGGGTCGAGAGCAAGGTCAGGCTAGGTGACCAGGCGAAGGCGTCATGGATGCGCCGCGTCAGCCGCGAATCCTTGTCGCCGGAAAAGAAGTAGTGGTTCGTCAGCAGGCACAATCCGTCCGGTGCCAACAGGCCGGCCACCAGGGTCGCCGCATTCTTGAGGCTCGTGTCGTCCAGTTCGCTCAGATAGTACAGCGTGTCGGCGACGACCACGAGGTCGAACCTGCCGTTCAGCGCGGGGTCGAGCGCGTTGATGTCGCCTTGTTCGAACCTCAGCCCCGGCTGTGCACCGGTTCGCCGCCGCGCCTGCGCAACCGCGGCTTCCGCGATGTCGAGACCGAGCACGTCGTCCGACACCTTCGTCAGCGCGAGGCTCATCGCACCCATGCCGCATCCGAGGTCCAACACGCGGGCGTATCGGCGGCCTTCCGGCAGGGCAGCCATGAGGGCCTCATATTTCCAGCGCTGATAGGAATATCGCGGGTTGTCGGACTCCCAGGGATCGTCGCGCTCCGAGTACGCCGCCTCGAACGCGGCTCGGGCACCGTCGGTGGCGCGGATCTCGGAGATCCGCAGATCCGTCTTGGCGCTACGTAGAAACAATCCGATGTCGCGCGGCATCATGAACAGCCACCAAGGCCGTCCCGGGCGCGTCTTCGCTGGCATAAGCGTCCAACCCCACTGTCAGATCCCGCCCTACCATGCCGATACGGCGTCAGACAGGTCTGTCAGTTCGCGCGGCCGCTCATGCCGAAACGTCCGCGGCGGCAACAACCGGGTCGGCCTGCTGACCAGGCCGGCGCCGCGCCAGGCTCCGCAGCCACAAGCCCATGAAGCGCGACTTCATGCCGCTCGGCAAAGCGCTCTGCTCGAGACCCAGTCGCGCTGCCTCCCGCATGGTCCGCCACTGACCCGCCGCCCCGGCCACGGTCGCAAGCGTGAGGGCACGGTCGACGATCGCGCGATTAACCTCCTCCTCCGCCATTCCCATCCGATGCAGCACGGTCCGATCCGCCGGCGTTATCCGCTCGCCATGATCCGGCCGGCCGATCTGGCGCCGATCATGCGCCGCGACGGCCGCCATCTCCGACAGGATCGATTGTTCCAGCGCCCGCCAACTCGCCACGGTCGAAGGCTCCTTGAACTCGACCAAAGCGTCCGGCACCGACGCGCCGCGATGCCGGTCGAGCAATCGCAGCAGCAGGTCGTAATCCTCCAGCCCGACGAATGCCGGGCGCCAACCGCCGACCTTCCCAACTGCATCCCGCCGCATCATCGCCGTGGGGTGCCCAACCGCATCGCGAGTCGCCATGGCGTGACGCAGCCCGGCATCGGCCGCCGGCGGCGATACCTCCCGACCTGTCTCGCCAACGGCGTTGACGGACCGCCATCCCGTCACGACGAACGCCAGTTCCGGCGCCGTCGCCATCACGCTCGCCTGCCGTGCAAAACGATCAGGCGCTGACACATCGCCGGCCGTCACGCGTACGATCAGCCCCGCTTGAGCCAGCTCCAGCCCGCGGTTCAACACAGCTCCGGCGGAAGTCTCCTGCACCCGGATGACCTGCACCCGGGGATCGCCACAATCCCACTCGATCGCTGCCCCCGTCGAAGGTGCCGTACCGTCATCGAGCACCAGCAGCTCGAAGTCAGAAAAGCTCTGCGCGCACAGATCCCGCACTGTCAGCAGCGTAGCGTCGCTGTTGCTGCCCGCATGCAGCAGAACGCTTATCGAGGGCACGCCACACGACTCTTTTCGTCGCTCACCAGTCAAACTCCTTCAGCGTGCCAACGGTAGCAGCCATGGGTTAATGCTTCGGAAACGACGGGGCCCCATTGCTCTGCGATCGACAACTCGTAACCTCATGGCATGACCCACACGATCGATGCCGCCGGCCATGCTCTGACCGTTCACGATACCCGCCCCACTCCTGGCAGCTCGACCATCCTGCTGCTCCATTCGCTCGGCACATCCGCTGCGGTGTGGGACCCAATCGTCGACGCGTTGGTCGCGGCCGGTTTCCGCGTGGTGCGGCCCGACATGCGCGGCCACGGCCATACCGCCGCCTCGGCGGGCCCCTACAGCATCGACGCCCTCGCCCATGACGCGCTGGCGGTGTTGCAGCACCTCGACATCGACCGGGTCGCGGTCGTCGGCCTGTCCATCGGCGGCTTGATCGCGCAGCAATTGGCGCATCTCGCGCCCAATCGCGTGGCCTCGCTCGTGCTGATGGATACGGCGCTGGCGATCCCGCCCGCCGCTTTGTGGCTGGAGCGAGCCGCCGCCGTGCGCGAGAAGGGCATGGCTGCCGTGGTCGACGGTGTGCTCGCGCGATGGCTGACCCCGGCCGCACCCGCCCACACCGTTGATCATTTCCGCCAGCTGATCCTGGCGACCACGGCAGAAGGGTACGCGGCATGCTGCGAGGCCATCGCGGGCGCCGACTTCCGCTCCCAGAGCGCAAGCCTTACCGTGCCCACCCTGGTCATCGTCGGTGCCGACGACCCGGCGACGCCGCTCTCCTCCGCCGAGGCCCTCCGCGACACCATCCCGGGCGCCCGCCTCGAGGTGATCCCGAACGCCTCCCACATCCCGACCGCCGAACAGCCTGCCGCCGTCGCCGGCGCCCTGTTGCGCTTTCTCGCCCCCGATGCGCACGTCGCCGGGCTGCGCACCCGCCGCCAAGTTCTCGGCGACGCCCATGTCGATCGCGCCACGACGGGGATCACCGAGCTAGACCGCGACTTTCAGCACTTCATCACCGAATCCGCCTGGGGGGGCGTCTGGACCCGGCCACATTTCGACCGCCGCACCCGCTCTATCGTGACCCTCGCGCTACTGGCCGGTCTCGGTCACGAGGAGGAGTTCAAGCTGCATCTCCGCGCCACCCGCAACACCGGCGCCACGGCGGAAGACATCACCGAGCTGCTGATGCACGTGGCCGTTTATGCCGGGGTGCCGGCCGCCAATTCGGCGATGCGGCTGGCGAAGCAAGTCTTCGCGGAAGGCTGAGCCATGGCCATCAATCCCGCCGACAGCCCGGTGTTCGGCACGCTCTACGGCGATGACGCCATGCGGGCGATCTGGGACGAGCGCGCCTTCTTCCAACGCATGCTCGATGTCGAAGCGGCGCTTGCCCGGGTCCAGGCCCGCCTCGGCATCATCCCGGCCGACGCCGCGGACGCCATCACCGCGGCCGCCACGGTGGAGAACCTCGACACGGCCGAGCTTGCCGCTAGCGTCCGCACCGTGGGCTATCCCGTGATCGGCGTGGTCAAGGGTCTTTCGCGCGCTGCCGGGCCGGAGGCGGCGCGGTGGACGCACTGGGGGGCGACGACCCAGGACATCCTCGACACCGCGATCGTGCTGCAGCTTCGCGACGGCTTGGCGCTCGTTCGCGCCGAGCTCGTCGCCATCACGACCGCCCTCGCCCACCAGGCCGAGACTCACCGTGACACCGTCATGGCCGGCCGCACCCACCTGCAACATGCGCTACCGACCACGTTCGGGCTCAAGGTCGCGACCTGGTTGATGCCGTTGCCCGATCACATCGACCGCCTGGACCAACTGCTTCCGCGGGCGCTCCGGGTGCAGTTCGGCGGTGCTGCCGGCACGTTGGCCTCGCTCGGCGACAAAGGCCTGGCTGTGATGGCTGGGCTGGCGGCCGAACTCGGCCTGCATGAGCCGCCGGGCCCTTGGCATGTGGTGCGCGATGGCTTGGCGGAGGCGGTGAGCCTGCTCGGCCTGATCTGCGGCAGCCTCGCCAAGATCGCCACCGATTTGATCCTGCTGTGCCAGACCGAAATCGGCGAGGTCAGTGAGCCCTACATTGCCGGTCGCGGCGGGTCCTCGACGATGCCGCAGAAGCGCAACCCGATCGCCTCCGAATACGTCCTGGCCGCGCAGCGCGGTGTCCAGGCGCTAGTGCCGTTGATGCTCAACGCGATGGCCGACGACCACGAGCGCGGGACCGGCCCATGGCAAGCCGAGTTGCTGGCGATACCGCAGGCGTTCGTTCTGACAGCTGGCGCATTGATGCATGCGCGCACGATCGCCGAAGGCATGGTGGTCGATCCGGCGCGGATGCAGAAAAACCTGGCCATTACGAATGGAGGCATCATGGCCGAGGCCATCATGATGGGATTGGCCCCGACATTGGGACGCGAAACCGCCCATCATGCCGTCAAGCACGCGATCGACCGGGTCAGCGACAGCGGCATGACGCTCGAAGACGCGCTGATGATGGAAACGGAAGTGGGTGCCGCCCTGTCGCGAGAGGATGTCACGCGGTTGGCCGACCCGGCGACTTATCTCGGCGCTTCCGGATCGTTTATCGATCGAATTCTGGCAACGACGAAAGGCATTGCCGCCCCGATGTAGCGGGGCGGCAATGCTACTCGTTAGGCCAACGTGCGGACGTTGGGCTCGCGATCCCAATAGCGCTTCTTAGCCGCTTCGACGAAGCCGTCCAAATCGGTGACGCCCTCGTCCTTCTCGACGCCGGCCTTGTCCAGCAAGGGCTTGGCGGCGGCATTGTGACCGATCGCCTTCAGATGCCCGAACGCATCCATCACCCATTGCACGGCCGCACCATCCTTCAGCAGCTTCTTGCAAGCCGCTTCCGACAGAAGCACGGCGCAGGCATCGACCGTCGCCGATGGCTGACCGGCAAGTTGAGCATCAGCCTTGATCGTGGTGCCGTCCGACAGCCCGATCGTCCCAACCTTGGGCGCGATGAGCTTCGGATGCCCACCGGCCTTGGTGACGGCGTTCTTCACCTTCATCAGCTCGCCTGCATCGCTACCCTCGGCGAACAGGATGCCGACCGTCCGGCCCTCAAGCGTGTGCTTCTCCAACGGACCACGGATGATCCGCAGCGCCGGCGACAAGGGAAGATCCTGCACCGGGGCTGCTGGCTCCGATGCCCGCGGCAGATCCATCGCCAAACCATCGGCGACACGGCTGGCAAGGTCTTCGTCGACGTTACGCAGGTTGGCGAGCACTGCCGTACGGATGTGCTCAATGGAAACCTTCGACAACTCGAACACCAGCGCGGACGCGATGTGCGCCTGCTCGGCCGTATCCATGGAGCGGAAGAACATCCGCGCCTGGCTGTAATGGTCGGCAAAGCTTTCCGCACGGATACGCAGCTTGCCACCCGCTTCCTCGGCCGGGAACGTCACGAAGCCAGATGGCCCGAACTCGCGCGGCCCGCCAACCTCGCCCGCCTTGGACAAGCTGTTCGGCTCGTAATTGGCCCGGCCCTTCGGCACCTGCATCTGCATGTGGCCGTCGCGCTGCATGTTCATGAACGGGCAGCCAGTTGCCGTCCCCTTGGCCTGGTTGACCGGGATCTGGTGGAAGTTGGTCGAGCCGAGGCGGCTGAGCTGGGTGTCCTGGTAGGAGAACAACCGGCCCTGTAGCAGCGGATCATTGGAGTGATCGATGCCCGAAACCATGTTGGTGGGCAGGAAGGCAACCTGCTCCGTTTCGGCAAAATAGTTGTCCGGGTAGCGGTTCAGCACCATGCGGCCGACCGTACGGATCGGGAGGATCTCCTCCGGAATCACTTTGGTCGCGTCGAGCACGTCATAGGGCAAGCTGTTGGCGAATTCGTCGTCGAACAGCTGCACGCCGAGTTCCCACTCCGGGAAGTCGCCGCGGCCGATACGCTCGAACAGGTCGCGGCGCTGGAAGTCCGGATCGGCGCCGGCCACCTTGACCGTCTCGTCCCAGATCGTCGATGCCAGGCCAGCCTTCGGCTTCCAGTGGAACTTGACGTACGTGCTCTTCCCCTTCGCATCGACGAAGCGGAAGGTGTGGATACCGAAGCCCTGCATCGTCGCGAACGAGCGCGGCAGGGTGCGGTCCGACATCGCCCACATGATCATGTGGGTCGATTCCGGCATCAGGCTGATGAAGTCCCAGAACGTGTCATGCGCCGTGGCGGCTTGCGGATAGCCGCGATCGGCCTCCATCTTGGCGGCATGGATCAGGTCGGGGAACTTGATCGCGTCCTGGATGAAGAACACCGGGATGTTGTTGCCAACCAAGTCCCAGTTACCCTCCTTGGTGTAGAACTTAACCGCGAATCCACGCACGTCGCGCGGCGTATCAGCCGACCCGGCGCCACCGGCCACCGTCGAGAAGCGCACAAAGACGTCGACCCGTTCGCCCTTTTTCTGGAACAGGTCCGCCTTGGTGACGTCCGACAGCGAGTCCGTCAGCTCGAAATAACCATGCGCGCCCGTGCCGCGGGCATGAACGATCCGCTCCGGAATCCGCTCGTGGTCGAAGTGGTTCACCTTCTCGCGATAAACGTGATCCTCAAGCAGGACCGGGCCGCGCGGACCCACCTTGAGCTGGTTCTGGTTGTCCGAGATCGGCATGCCGTGGTTGGTCGTCAGCGGCGGGTGGTCGGTGTCACTGCGCTGATGCGTTTCGCCGCCGTTGCCCGTGTTGCGCTCAATGCGTCGCAGATCGTCCATATCAAATTCTCCAATGCGGCCTTGCGGGTGGCCCGCCCGTCGATGCAGGCTTAGACGCCTGGCGCGGGCATTCGATCATTGGCGCGACATCACGAAGCGGAGACTGCGTCCGGTTTATCCCGCTGCGAGGGTCTGCACGGCCTCCTTTCGTTCGAACAACCGCATCAGAATTCGCACCGCCTGCCCCCGCTTGCCTTCCAGGCGCGGATTCTGCTCGAGCAGAATCGCGGCATCCTGGTGCGCGATGTCCAGCAAGCGATCCTGCAGTTTCGCATCGGCCAGCTTGAACCCCGGCAACCCGCTCTGCCGGGTCCCGAGCCCGTCACCACTGCCACGGATACGGAAATCCTCGTCGGCGATTAGGAAGCCGTCATCGGTATCGCGCAACAGAACCAGCCGGCGACGCATCGTCTCGCTCAGTCCGTCCTCGTGCAGCAACAGGCAGAAGCTCTGCGCACTGCCCCGCCCCACCCGGCCGCGCAACTGATGCAGCTGCGCCAGCCCGAACCGCTCCGCATGTTCGATCACCATCACGGTCGCCGCTGGCACGTCGACACCGACCTCGATCACCGTGGTCGCCACCAGCAGCCGCACCCGCCCGGCCGCGAACTCCGCCAGCGCGCCGTCACGTACCGACGCATCTTGCTGCCCGTGCGCCAGGCCGACCTGCGGCCCGAACCGATCCCGCAGCACCGCGAACCGCTCCTCCGCAGCGGCGGCATCGACCGTCTCGCTCTCGGTCACCAGCGGGCATACCCAGTAGACCTGCTCGCCGCGCCCGAGCGCCCGCTCGATCCCGTTCAGCACCTCGGCGAACGTCGCCAGCGAATGCAGCGTGGTGCGAATGGCCAGGCGCCCGACGGGCTTGCCACGGATGCGGCTGACCGCCATCTCGCCCCATTGCGTCAGCAGCAGCGTCCGCGGAATCGGCGTGGCCGTCATCACCAGCACGTCCGTCCGCGTGCCCTTGCCGCCGAGTTGCAGCCGCTGCCCGACGCCGAACCGATGCTGCTCGTCGATCACTGCCAGCCCCAGGTCACGATACGCCACCGCGTCCTGGAACAGCGCATGGGTGCCGACCACGAGTGGGAAGCGACCGGAGCCGATGCCCTCCAACGCCGTCCGTCGCTCGGTGCCTTTGACCGATCCGGTCAGCATCACCACCGGCACCGGCGACAGCGCCGACAGCGTGCGGAAATGCTGCTTGGCCAGCAGCTCCGTCGGCGCCATCAGCGCGGCCTGCAGCCCGGCTTCGGCGGCCCGCAGCATCGCCATCAGCGCCACCAGCGTCTTGCCGGAGCCGACGTCGCCCTGCAGCAGCCGCAGCATCCGCACCGGGCTCTCCAGATCCCGGTCGATCTCCTCCAACGCCTCGGCCTGCGCCGGCGTCATCGGAAAGCCGAACCGTCGCAACGCCTCGCCGCGCAGCCGCCCGTCGCCCACGATGGCCCGCCCTGGCCGCTTGCGCTCCCGTTGCCGCGTCCAGCCGAGCGCCAGTTGCTGCGCCAGCACCTCGTCATAGGCCAGCCGCGCCCGCGCCGCCGGGTCGGGCATCGTGGCCGGCAGTTGCACCGTCATCAGCGCCTGGCGGAACGGCGGCCATCTCTCGCGCACCAGCAGGCTCGGCAGGTGCCACTCCGGCAGATCGGGCACCAGCGCCACCGCCGCCCGCATCACGCTGCGCACCTGCCCGGGGAACAGCCCCCCCGTCAGCGGCCACACCGGTTCCAACCCGGCAATCGACGAGACCCTGTCGGCCGGCGCCACCCGCTCCGGACGCAGCTGCACCCGCCCGTTGAACCGCTCAATCTTGCCCGATACCGCCAGCTTGGCCTCGGGCTTGAACGCCGCAGGCGGCCGCCGCCCGAAGAACGCGATCTCGCCGAATCCAGAGGCGTCGCGGATGATCACCTTCGTCGGCCGTGGCGGCTGCCCTTGCTCGATCGTGACCACCTCGATCATCAGCGTGACGATGGCTCCTTCCGGCGCATCGGCCATCAGCGGCATCGAGGACCGGTCCAGATAGCCGTCCGGCAAATGGAACAGCAGGTCCAGCACTCGGCTTCCACCAGCCACTTTCGCGATCTTGGTGGCGAGCGCCGGGCCGACGCCGCGCAGGGTCGTAAGATCGGCGAACAGGGCAGTTAGTGTAGACTCGGCGGCTGACAGCTCGATTGCCCCTCTTATATGAGCGCCCTAAACACACTGCAGCCCGAAGCGAAAGTCACCCTGCTTGCCCGAGCCCGAGACCAAGCCTGATACCGAGCTCGACGTTCGGCGCCGCCGTATCCTGTTCCGCGCCACCCATCGTGGCACGTACGAGAACGACATCTTGATCGGGCGCTTCGTTCGTGCGCGCCTCCAATCGTTTACGGAAGTGGAACTCGATGAGGTCGAGCGCCTGATGGATCATCCCGAGGCCGTGCTCGGCGACTGGCTCATGGGCCGTCAGCCGATCCCGGACGAGCCCGATTTCCGCCTGCTCCGCCTCATGCGCCAGGCCGCCATCGATGGCGAGGGCCGCATCCTTTGACCGCGATCGTCTACGGCGCGCCGGAGGGCTTCGACGCCCTGCTGCTCGCGCGCCGCCGGGTCGAGCACAAGGGCAGCATCGTCCACGTCGCCCGCGACGATGCCCGCATGGCGCATCTGGCCGAAGCGCTCGCCGTGTTCGCGCCCGACATCGAGTTGCTGCGCTTCCCGGCCTGGGACTGCCTGCCGTACGACCGGATCTCGCCCAATGCCGAAATCGTGTCCGAGCGGATCGCCACCCTCGCCCGCCTGATCGAACCCGGCACCAAGCCGCGCATCCTGCTCACGACCGTCAACGCCATCATTCAGCGCGTTCCGCCGCGCGAGGCGTTCCGCGGCGCCGCCATGACGCTAAAGCAAGGGCAGGATGCGCCACTCGGCGACATCATCACCTTCCTCGAGGCCAACGGCTACAACCGCGCCGGCACCGTCATGGAGCCCGGTGAATACGCCACCCGTGGCGGCATCCTCGATCTTTTCCCCGCCGGCGAGCCCGAACCCGTCCGCCTCGACCTGTTCGGCGACACCATCGAGAGCCTGCGCCGCTTCGACCCCACGACGCAGCGCAGCACGACCAAGATCAACGAGCTGATCCTCCGCCCGGTTTCCGAGGTCCCGCACGACAAAGCGAGCATCACCCGCTTCCGCGAAGCCTGGCGCGACCTGTTCGGCCCCGGCGCCGCCAACGACCCGCTCTACCAATCCGTCTCCGAAGGCCGCCGCTACCCCGGTATCGAGCACTGGGCGCCGCTGTTTCATGAGACCATGGAAACCCTGCTCGACTACACCGACGACGCCTTCATCAGCCTCGACCACCAATCCGTCGAAGTGCTCGAGGCTCGGCTGGAGATGATCGCCGATCACGAGGAAGCCCGGCGCACCCCCGGCCGCGACGGCGAAGTGCCCTACCGCCCGCTGGCCAAAGAACGGCTGTATCTCGATCGTGCCGAGTGGGACATGCTGCTCTCGCTCGGCGCCAGTGCCATGTTCAGCCCCTACAGCCAGCCCGACGGCGCTCCTGGCCTCGATGCCGGCGGCCGCCCCGGCCCGGTGTTCACCAAAGCCGGCGCCGGCATCGGCGAGACCATCTTCGCCCAGCTCAAGGCTCAGGTCGGCACCGCCGCTGCCCAAAAGCGACGCACCGTCATCGCCGCCTGGACACGCGGTTCGCGCGAACGCATCACCCACCTCCTGCGCGAAAACTACGTTCCGGTCGAGCCGGTCGACAGCTGGGCCGATGCCCTTCGCCTGCCGCCCAAGACCCCGGCGATCATTACCCTCGGCCTGGAACGCGGCTTCGTGGCCGGCAACGTGGCGGTCATCGGCGAGCAGGACCTGCTCGGCGAGCGCATCAGCCGCCCGCCGCGCCGCCGCAAGCGCGCCGATCAGTTCATCGCCGAAGCCACCGAGATCGCCGAAGGTGATCTAGTCGTCCATCAGGAATACGGCATCGGCCGCTACGACGGCCTGGAGACCCTCCGCGTCGGTCCCGCGCCGCACGACTGCCTGCGGCTGATCTATGACGGGCTGGAGAAGCTCTATCTCCCGGTCGAGAACATCGAGCTGTTGTCCCGCTTCGGCGAAGGCAACGGCGTCGCGCTCGACAAGCTAGGCGGTGCCGGGTGGCAGTCGCGCAAGTCCAAGATGAAGCAGCGCATCCGCGACATGGCCGGCGAGCTGATCCGCGTCGCCGCCGCGCGCCGCCTGCGCGAGGCGCCGTTGCTCGCCCCGGCCGACGGCGAGTGGCAGGAATTCGTCGCCCGCTTTCCCTTCGTCGAGACCGAAGACCAGGCCCGCGCCATCTCCGACGTCCTCGAAGATCTCGCCTCCGGCCGCCCGATGGACCGGCTGGTCTGCGGCGATGTCGGCTTCGGCAAGACCGAGGTCGCGTTGCGCGCTGCCTTTGTCGCTGCCATGTCCGGTGCGCAGGTCGCCGTCGTGGTGCCGACCACGCTGCTGGCCCGCCAGCACACGCGGACGTTCACGGCGCGGTTCGCCGGGCTGCCGATCAAGATCGCCCAGCTCTCCCGCATGGTCACCGCCAAGGAGGCCGCCGAGACCAAGCGCGGCCTGGCCAATGGCAGCGTCAACATCGTCGTCGGCACCCATGCCATCCTAGCCAAAGGCATCGAGTTCGCCGGCCTCGAGCTGCTGATCGTGGACGAGGAGCAGCATTTCGGTGTCTCCCACAAGGAGAAGCTGAAGGCGCTGAAGGCGGACGTCCACGTGCTGACGCTGACGGCCACGCCCATCCCGCGCACCCTGCAACTCGCGCTCACCGGCGTGCGCGAGATGAGCCTGATTGCCACCCCGCCGGTGGACCGTCTCGCGGTTCGCACCTTCATCGCGCCGTTCGACAGCGTCATCATCCGCGAGGCTGTCCAGCGCGAGCGCTTCCGTGGTGGCCAGATCTTCTGCGTCGTGCCCCGCATCGAGGACATGGACCGCATGGCCGAACGCATGCGCGGCATCGTCCCCGAGGCCCGCATGGTGCAGGCCCATGGCCGGCTGGCACCGACCGAGCTGGAACGGGTGATGACCGAGTTCAGCGACGGCAAATACGACATCCTGCTGTCGACCAATATCGTCGAATCTGGCCTCGACATCCCCTCGGTCAACACGCTGATCATCTACCGCGCCGACATGTTCGGCCTTGGCGCACTATACCAGCTGCGCGGCCGGGTCGGCCGCGGCAAGCAGCGCGGCTACGCCTACCTTACCTGGCCGACCAACCACCGGATGTCAGGCTCCGCCCAAAAGCGCCTGGACGTGATGCAGACCCTCGACCAACTCGGCGCCGGCTTCACCCTGGCGTCGCACGACCTCGACATTCGCGGCGCCGGCAACCTGCTCGGCGACGAGCAGAGCGGCCACATTCGCGAGGTCGGGATTGAGCTGTATCAACAGATGCTCGAGGATGCCGTGGTCGAGATGCGTGCCGAGAAGGGCCGCAAGAAAGCCGATGACCGCGACTGGACGCCCAACATCCAGCTCGGCCTGCCCGTCCTCATCCCGGAGACCTACGTCGCCGACCTCCCCGTCCGCCTCGGCCTGTATCGCCGCATCGGCACCCTTGCCTCCGATGCCGAGAGCGAAGCCATGGCGGCCGAGCTGGTCGACCGCTTCGGCAAGCTGCCCCCCGAGGTCGAGAATCTGCTTCAGGTCGTGACCCTCAAGCGCATGTGCCGCCAGGCCGGCGTCGAGAAGCTCGAGGCAGGGCCGAAGGGCATGGTGCTGCAATTCCGCGGCAACACTTTCCGCAACCCGGCGGGCCTCATCGCCTGGGTCGGCCGCTCCAAGCACCCGATCAAGATCCGGCCGGACCACAAGCTCGCTTTGGTCCGCGACATGGGCGTCTCCGAGCGCATGAAACTGGGTCGCGACGTGCTGGCCAACCTCAACCGCCTCGCCGCGGAGGCGAAAGCCGCCTAGACCACCGCCGACCATGACAACACTCGCCACCCCCGCCCGCTTCGGCTGGCACGTCAGCGAAACCGTGCGCATCGGCCTGCCGCTGGCTGCAGCCCAACTCGCCCAGATCGCTATGGGCGTCACCGATACCGCGCTGCTCGGCACCATTGGTCCCGACGCGGTCGCGGCTGGCGGCCTTGCCGCGTCGATCGAGATCAGCACCCTGGTCGTGCTACAGGGCGTGCTCGCCGCAGTCAGCGCCCTGGTCGCCCAGGCCATCGGTGCCGGCCGCAAGCGCGAGATCCCCGTCCTCTACTGGACCGGCCTCTTTCTCGCCGTGGCGCTGATGGTTCCGGCCTTCATCCTGTTCGACAACGGGGAGGCGTTGCTTCTGGCCGTTGGCGAGCCGCCGGCGCTCGCGGAGGCGACCGGCCGGTTTCTGACCTGTCTCAAATGGTGCATCCCGGGCGCCATGCTCGGCACCGGGCTGCAGCGCGCGTTCCTGCCGGCGGTCGATGCGGGCTGGATCATCTTCCCCGTCACCCTGGCCGGGGCGGTCCTCAACTTCGTGCTCTGCTACGGCTTCATCAACGGGCAGTTCGGCCTTCCCGCACTGGGCTTCATCGGCCCGGCGGTGGCGACCTCGATCGTCCTGACCGCAACGGCGGCCGCGCTCACGCTGTTCGCCCACACCGGATCGCGCGCCAGCCTGGTCCGCTGGACACAGCCGCAACTCGCGAGCCTGCGTGCGCTGCTGCGCCTCGGTCTGCCCATTGGCGCCACCTATGCCGTCGAGACCACGCTGTTCCTGGCCGTCGCCCTTTTATTGGGCCTGCTCGGCCCCGTCGCGCTCGCCGCCCAGCAGGTCGCCCTGATGACGGTCTCGGTGGCCTTCATGATCCCGCTCGGCATCTCGCAAGCGGCGAATGTCCGCGTCGGGCACGCCGTCGGCGCGCGCGATCCGGTGGCGGCCCGCCGGGCTGGCATTGCGGCGATCACCCTCGGCGGCGGCGCCGAGATTACCTTCGCCGCCATCGGTCTGCTCGCGCCCGGCGCCATCGTCGGCCTGTTCCTCGCGCCGGGTCCGGCCTTCACGACCGCGACCGACCTGCTCCGCGTCGCCGCGATGTTCCAAATTGCCGACGGCGTGCAGACCGTCGCCGGTGGTGCGCTGCGGGGCCTGGGCGATACCCGCACGCCGTTCCTCCTCGCAGCCTTCGGCTACTGGGCCGTGGGTTTCCCAGCCGCATGGTACCTGACGCTGCACACGGGCCTCGGTGCTTCAGGCGCGTGGTGGGGCCTGGCCATCGGCCTGATCACCGTGGCGATCCTGCTGACGACGCGTTTCCTGACACGAACCGCCCATCCGCAGCTTTGAGGGCGCAACAGCGACCCCATCTAATTGGGTATGCACCCGACACCCATTCCGCCCGGCCCGAACCAGGAAAGCGTGTGGGACTTTCCGCGCCCGGCGATCGCCGTTCCGAGTCCCGCCCGCATCCAGATTATGCATCGCGGCCACGGCATCGCCGACACGACGCATAGCGTCCGCACGCTCGAGACGAGTCACCCGCCGAGCTACTACATCCCTCGCGCCAACATCGATCCCGCCGTGCTCCGCCCCTCCGCACGCCGCTCGATGTGCGAGTGGAAAGGGGCGGCCAGCTATTTCGACGTGGTGATCGGCGACACGGTCTTCCGCGACGTCGCCTGGTCGTACGAGCGGCCGACGCCCGAGTTCGCCGCCATCGCCGGCCATCTCGCCTTCTATGCCGACCCGTTCGACACCGTCCTCGTCGATGGCGAACAGGTGGTCCCGCAGCCCGGCGGCTTCTACGGCGGCTGGATCACCTCCGCCGTCGCCGGGCCATTCAAAGGCATTCCCGGCAGTACCTTCTGGTAGTCATTCCGCCGGCACCGCCACCGTCTGGTTCTGGCGCTTGGCCACCAAGGCCAGGCCACCCGAAATTAGCGCAAACGCGATCATCGGTAGCAGGCTCAGCGTAAAGCTGCCGGTCGCGTCCTTGATCGCCCCGATCGCAAACGGCCCGGCGAACCCGCCCAGATTGCCGATCGAGTTGATCGCCGCGATGCTCGCCGCCGCCGTCGCGGTCGGGATCTGCTCCGTCGCCATCGCCCAGAACGGCCCCTTGAGCATGAACACCCCGCAGGCCGCCAACGTCAGCGCCAGCAGCAAGGGCACTAGCCCGGTCAGCACCGTGCCACCGATGAGCCCGAGCGCCAGCAGCATGAACGACAGCGATAGATGCCACCGCCGCTCCCCGGTCTTGTCGCTATGCTGCCCCCACATGATCATCGCCACGCAGGCCACCCCGTAGGGCAGGCTGTTGAGCAACCCGGTCTGCCAGTTGGTCAGTCCGTAATCCTTGATGATCTGCGGCGTCCATATCGTCAGGCCATACGAACTCGCGCTGGACCCGAAGTAGATAAAGGCGAACAGCCAGACTTTGCTGTCCGACAGGATCTGGCCCAGGCTGGGATGCGCGACCGGCTTGGACTGGCTGGCTTCGATCGCCAACGTCCGCTCCAGCCACGCCCGCTCCTCCGCCGGCAGCCAGCGCGCGTCACGCGGCCGGTTCGGCAGGACGAACGGTGTGGCAATCGCCAGCAGCAACGCTGGGATTCCCTCGATGATGAACAGCCACTGCCATCCCTTCAGCCCCAGCCCGGTGATCCCCAGCAGCGCGCCCGAGATCGGCGAGCCCAGGAAGGACGAGATCGG
>JBPBQE010000462.1:0-23202 GCA_050954595.1 Janthinobacterium lividum
ATTCGACGCTGCGCTTCTTGCAGGCGGATCATCCGGCGGAGACGCGGGCCAGGCTCGCGTTGGTCGAGGCAACGGCGACGACAATACGGTCCGGACTAGCTGTCCTGGGCGTCGCGCCAGTCGAGGAGATGCGCTGATCCATGTCTGACGACATCGGCATTCCCCGCGTGGCAGGCGGCTCGAGCGTGGCCGCCGGCGGGTCGTTCACACATTCATATCGAGCACGGCGGACGGGCATGGATGCCTCCACGCGACTCTTGTTCATGGCGGCGGCCGGGCTGGGGCTCGTGCTGGTCGTCGGCATGGGGGTGTGGTCGTTCAGCGGGCATCGCGTGGCCGGAGTGCCGGTGATCGAGGCCGATACGCGGCCGTTGCGCGTCAAGCCCGAGAATCCCGGCGGGATGACCGTCGTGGGCGCGAGCGACAGCGTCATGGGTGGACATGGCGACGGTGCCGGCGAGGCCCGCGACCTGGCGCCCGAGGCGGAGCGGCCCGATCCGCAGGCGCTGCGGGCGCAGCGGCAGGTGGCGAGCGTGGCCCCGCCGGCTACAGCAACAGTCACCCCGCCGGCACCGGCGCCGACGGTGACGGCATCCGTGCCGAGCGAGCCCGTAATTGCTCCCGTTGTAGCGCCGATCGCTGCTGCGCCGGTCGCTCCCGCGCCCATCGCCACAGGAACGGCGATGGTGCAGATCGCGGCGGTCGATGCTGAGGCAATGGCAATGCCGGAGTGGCAACGTTTGGTCCACAAGGCGCCGGAGTTGCTGGGCGAGCGGAAGCCCAACATCGTTCGCACCGAAAAGGACGGCAAGATTTTCTGGCGGCTGCGGACGGGCGGCTTCGCCGATACGGCCAGCGCCACTGAGTTCTGTCGCAAGGTGCGGGCCAAGGGCGTGGGCTGCACGATTACGAGCTGATGCGCGCGGCGATCGTCGGGATCGAAGGACACACTCTCTCGACGGCCGAAGCGGCGCTGATACAGGCGCATTCGCCGGCCGGTGTCATCCTGTTCGGGCGCAACATCCGCGACCCGGCGCAGGTTCAGGCGCTTTGTTCGGCGTTGCGAGCGGTGCTCCCCGACGGGGCGGTGATCGCGGTGGATCAGGAGGGCGGCCGGGTTGCGCGCTTCCGGCCGCCCTCGTGGCGGCAGCATCCAGCGGCAGGGGTGATCGCCGCGCTGGACCCGGCACCGGGGGAGCGGGCTGCGTTCCTGACCGGGGCGTTGATCGGGCTGGAGTGTGCGGCGGTCGGGGTGGACATGGCGTGCGCGCCGGTGCTTGACCTGCGGGTCGATGGAGCGAGCGACGTCGTCGGAGACCGATCGTACGGCAGCGACCCGGCGCGGGTGGCGGCATTGGCCGGCGCCATGGCGGCGGGGCTGATGGCGGCGGGGGTGCTAACGGTGGGCAAGCACGCGCCGGGTCATGGGCGGGCGCTGGTGGATAGTCATCATACGCTGCCGGTGGTGCCGGCGGACGTGGCGCTGGATGACGATTTCGAGGCGTTCAGGATTTGTTCAGCTTTACCGTGGATGATGACGGCGCATCTCGTCTATGAGGGGATTGATCCGGCGCGGCCGGGGACGGTGTCTCCGGTGGTGATCGGAGACGTCATTCGTGGAAAGATCGGGTTCGAGGGTGTGCTGGTGTCGGACGACCTGGCGATGCGTGCGCTGACCGGCACGCCAGGCGCCCTGGCGGCGGCGGCGATCGCGGCCGGCTGTGACGTGGCGCTGCATTGCACGGGGGTCCTCGCCGATACTGCGGCGGTTCTGGATGCGGTGCCGGCACTGAGCGTGCGCGGGGCGGCACGGATGGCGGCGGGTCGTGCGATGGTGGCGGGCCGGCGGGCGATGTTGGACGAGCGGGAATTGGCGGCTGAGCGGGAGATGTTGCTGGCGTGTTGAGTGTGTTGACGACGCTGGCGCTGGCGGCGATCCCGGTGATCGTCGCGATCACGCTTCACGAGGCAGCGCACGGCTATGCGGCGTGGGCGCTCGGTGACGACACGGCGAAGCTCGAGGGGCGACTGTCGCTCAATCCGCTGCGGCATGTGGATCGGTTCGGCACGTTGATCCTGCCGGGGTTGCTGATATTGGGGCAGGTGCTGACGATCGGGCGGGTGGTTTTCCTGTTCGGCTGGGCCAAGCCTGTGCCGGTGTCGGCCTGGCGGTTCAAGCATCCGCGGCAGGGCATGGCGCTCGTG
This sequence comes from Janthinobacterium lividum, assembly GCA_050954595.1. Lineage (GTDB taxonomy): Bacteria > Pseudomonadota > Alphaproteobacteria > Acetobacterales > Acetobacteraceae > JAVVHH01. The sequence continues at coordinate 2,206 of JBPBQE010000462.1, forward strand.
GCGGCAGCCGGGCCGGCGATGAATTTTGTGCTGGCGTGGCTGGCGGCGCTGGCGCTGCATGGGTCGTCGGAGCTGTCGGGCCAGGTCGGCGTGATGACGGACGACGCGCTGACGCTGTTCATGCTGGCCAATCTGGTGCTGGGCTTGTTCAACCTGTTACCGATTCCCCCGCTCGATGGCGGGCGGATCGTGGTGGGCGTGTTGCCCGAGCGGTTGGCGATGCAATGGGCGCGACTGGAGCGGGCGGGCATCCTCATCGTGCTGCTGGCCGTGTTCCTGGTGCCGCGGGCATTGGCCAGCATGGGCATCGTCTGGGACCCGGTAGGGCGGTTGTTGGGCGACGTGCTGCCGTGGGCGACGATGGTCGTGTATCGGGCGGCAGGATGGGATGCCTGATGACCCGGTCCTCGAGTTGCATCTGGACGGGTTCGACGGCCCCATGGATTTGCTACTCGACTTAGCACGCGCACAGAAGGTGGATCTGGCCAGGATCTCCATCTTGGCGCTGGTGGAGCAATACCTCGCGATCGTGGAAAGCGCGCGCGTTCGACTGGATCTGGCGGCAGACTGGCTGGTGATGGCGGCCTGGTTGACCTGGTTGAAGTCGCGCCTGCTGCTGCCGGCCGGGAGTGACGCGTCCGAGGAAGGCGAGGATGCCGCCGAAATGTTGGTGGACCGGTTGGACGCGCTGCAATCGGTGCGGGACTTGGCGGTCTGGCTGAACGGGCGGCCCCGGCTTGGCGTGGATTTGTTTGCGCGAGGTGAGCCGGAGGCGTTGGTCGCGATCGATCGATCGGGGCTCTTGGCCGATCTGGGCGGGCTGATGCGCGCCTATGCGGGTGCGCGTCGACGGGCGACGGCGCGGGTGCCGTATCGGCCACGACGGGGGCCGCTATTCTCGACCCAGGATGCATTGGAACGGCTGGGGCGGATGCTGGGCTTGTCGGCAGCAGGCGCCCAATCTCGGCATTGGATGTCGCTGGAGAGGTTTTGGCCGACGATGGCGACAGGGCGGGTGGAGCGGCGGGCAGCGGTGGCGAGCGTTCTGCTGGCCGGGCTCGAACTGGCGCGGATGGGACAGGTCGACCTTCGGCAGGAAGCCAGTTTCGGGCCGATCCTGGTGCGGGTCGCCGGATGAGCGAGACGGAGGATCTTGGGTTGGAAGGGGCGGTGCGGCTGGCGGAGGCGTTGATCTTTGCCAGTGCGGAGCCGGTCGCGGTGGCGGCGCTCTCGCGGCTGCTGCCGGTGGATGTGGATGTCGAGCCGGTGTTGACGGCGCTACAGGCGCAATATGCCGGGCGCGGGGTGGAGTTGGTCGAGGCGGGAGGCGGATGGCAGTTCCGCACCGCGGCCGATTTGGCGCCGGTGTTGACGCGCACGGTGCCGCAGAAGCGTCGGCTGCCGCGTGCGGCGATGGAGACGCTGGCCGTGGTGGCCTATCACCAGCCGGTGACACGGACGGAGATCGAGGAAATCCGCGGGGCGAGCCTGGGCCAAGCGGTGATGGAGGCGTTGCTGGAGTCCGGACTGATCACGCCCTTGGGGCGCAAAGAGGTGCCGGGGCGGCCGACGCTGTGGGGCACGACGCCGGCGTTCCTGACGCAGTTTGGCCTGCGCGACTTGCGGGAGTTGCCGCGGCGGGAGGACCTGCTGCGAGAGTAGGCTAGCGGCGACGCTGCCGGGTCGATAGGGTTCTGGCATGGGAGAGAACGAAGATACCTTCGACTACGTCATCGTAGGCGCGGGGGCGGCCGGATCAGTGCTGGCCAATCGATTAACGGAGACGCCCGGAATAACGGTGTGTGTGCTCGAGGCGGGCCCGCCGGACAAGAACCCGTGGATCCACATCCCGGCTGGCTTCACCAAGACGCTGTTCGACCCGGCGTTCACCTGGCAATTCAAGACCGAGCCGACCGAGCAGACGGCCGGGCGCGCGATCTCGACGACGCAGGGGCGGACGCTCGGGGGCTCATCCTCGATCAACGGCATGATCTACAACCGGGGGCAGCCGGCCGATCTGAACAATTGGGCGCAGCGCGGTAATCGCGGCTGGGGCTATGACGACGTGCTGCCGTATTACAAGAAAAGCGAGCGCCGCATCGGGGATGGCGGCGAGCGACGCGGCCGGGCTGGTGGGATCCCGGTGACGGATATGGACTGGATCCATCCCCTGTCGGAAGCCTTCATCGCGGGCTGTGTCGGAATGGGGATCCCGCGCAATCCGGACTACAACAGCGGCGACCAGGCCGGGGTCGGGTATTACCAGCGGACGATCCATCGCGGGCGCCGGGTCAGCGCGGCGGTAGCATTCCTGCGGCCAGCGTTGAAGCGTGGGCAGATCGACCTGCGGACCAATGCGCGCGCGAACGGGATCATCGTCGAGGGCAAGCGGGCGGTGGGGGTCGGCTACCTGACGGAGCGCGGCGGCGAGCGGCACGTCGTGCGGGCGCGGCGCGAGGTGATCATCTCGTCGGGCACGGTCAATACGGCGCGGTTGCTGCAGATCTCAGGCATCGGCCCCGCCGGGTTGCTGGGAGAGATCGGGGTGCCGGTGGTGCACGAGCTGGCGGGGGTTGGGGAGAATTTCCGCGACCATTTCGCAGCGCGCATGGTAATGCGGGCGAAGAAGGGGACCCTGACGCTGAACGAGTTGGCGCGGGGACCGCGGTTGGGCCAGCAGGTGTTGCGGTGGGCGACGGGCAAGCCGAGCATTCTTGCGACAGCGCCGTCGCATGTGCATGTGTTCTGGAAGTCGTGGGCGGGGGCGGATGCGCCGGATCTGCAATGCGTGTTCACGCCGGGCAGCTACCAGCAGGGCAAGACGTATATCCTGGACGACTATCCCGGCATGTCGGCAGGGGCATGGCCGCATCGGCCGGAGAGCCGCGGCCATGTGCGGGCGCGGAGCAGCGACCCGTTCGTCGATCCGGTGATCCAGCCCAACTATCTGTCGGACCCGATGGATCAGCGAACGATGTTGGGCGGAATGCGGTTGGTGCGGCAGATGCTGTCGACACCGGAACTGGCGCCGTTCGTGGAAGGTGAGACGTTGCCGGGTGGGCAGGCACAAAGCGACGACGAGTTACTGGCCTTCGCGCGCCAGAACGGGACCACGACCTATCACCTGATCGGGACGGCCAAGATGGGCCCGGCAAGCGATCCCGGCGCGGTGGTGGATGACGAGTTGCGCGTGCATGGGATGCAGGGATTACGGGTGATCGACGCCTCGATCATGCCCTCGATGCCCTCGGCCAATACCTACGCGACGACGCTGATGATCGCGGAGCGGGGGGCAGATCTGATCCGGGCGGTGGCGTAAGCGACCGGGTTATCGGCGCCAAGTGAGGGTGGAGCCTACTGCGTAGTTCCACACCAAGCTCATCGCGGCGCCGACGACGCCGGCACTCCACCAGGTTTGATGCGCATCGTTGACCATCAGGAACGCCACGTTAAGGTTGGCGACCGCGCCGACCGAGCAGACGATGGCGAAGACAAGTAGGCCGCGGAGGCGCCGGGAGCCCTTGAGGCGTCGGTCGCGGAAGGTGACCTCGTTGTTGAGGATGAAGTTGCCCACGATCGCACATGCCGTGGCCAGTGCCTGCGCGGTGGAGAATTGCAGCGATGCTGCCAGGCCGGCGGCGAGGATCACGAGGTGGCCCGCCAGGCCGAGCACGCCGATGATGGCGAACATGACGAAGCGGACCGGCACGTATTTGCCGACCATCTTGTCCAGTAGCAGCAAGCCGAAGTCGAACAGGACGCCCGCGTCTAGCTTACTCTCGCCCGCGACACGGGTGCGAAAGGTGTACGGCAGTTCGGTGATTTTCGGCGGCATCGGCAGGGAGGCGATGACGTCGAGCAGGATCTTGAAGCCGATCGCCGACAGACGAGGAGCAGCCCGCTCGAACACGGAGCGGGGCAGCATGAAGAAGCCGCTCATCGGATCGGTAACATGGGTGCGCAGGACGAGGCGGCTGAGCTTAGTCGCCATGTCGGACATTCCGGCGCGAGTCTTGTCCCATTCGCCAAGGCCACCGCCAGCGATGTAGCGGCTGCCGACGACGATCTCGGCCCGACCAGAGCGCAACTCATCCAGCATGGCGGGCAGGATACGTTCGTCGTGCTGCAAGTCCCCGTCCATTGCGGCGACGTACGGGGCGATACTGGCGCGGACGCCCTCGATGAACGCGGATGCGAGGCCCTTGCGGCCGACCCGGTGCAACAGGCGGATACGGGAATCGAGGCTGCCGATCGCGGTTACGGCGTCACGTGTGCCGTCGTTCGACCCGTCATCGACGAAGAGCACTTCCCACTTCAAACCCACCAACGTCTCGCGCAATTTATCAACGAGCGGGGCGACGTTGTCCCGCTCGTTGAGCACCGGCACAACAACACATAGCTCAGGGGCAGGGATCAGAGCCCCCCGGGCCGGCGCAACGACCGGATCAGCGCTCAGCACAACTTCCATGCAATATTTCTTTCGGCTCGCGTCGGCGGATTCTAAGCCGGAACTGCTTAAAATAGATTTAAGCGTGTCCACGACCCGACTGGACGATCGCGTCCGTATAGGCCTGGAGCGATCACGCGATCGCTCCAGAAGCCATGTGGTTAGGTAAAGCTGACCTTTTCGTTGCCACCGGGCTCGGGGGCTTCGCCGGTCAGGCGAGCTTTGAGGTAGCCGTAAGCGTGGATCATCGTGCTGTTCGGCGCGTCCCAATACTCGGCGGCGTCGATGGCGACCTTCAACAGCGCCACATCGGGATCGTCGATGCCCTTGGGAAACCAGGCGCGCATCGGCTCGGACCAATGGGCGGTGATGAGATCACGATCCTTCACGATCGTGGCGCGGCCGGAGAGACTGACGTAGTCCTCCTTGCTCGGGTTGGCGAAGGTCAGGCCGACATGATGCTCGGACTTAACCTCATCGACCTTGTGGCTGCTTTCGCGGGTGAAGAACCATAGGTCGGTGGTGAACTCGGTCTGGGCCGGGCGCATCGGACGAGAGCGGAGCTTGCCGCCATCTTCGGTGGTGAGCATTCCCGTGCCGATGTCTTCGATCATCGACCAGAGCTTCTGCTTGATCTCGGCATCCGTGTGTTCGGTCATTCTGAACCCTTCTTTATTCTCAACAGGAGCTAAAGCTAATCGGCGTCGACGAGTTGCAGGCCCGGTGTCGGCGGAACCGCACGCGAGATGCGCTCCGAGGGGCGAACGAGGTACTGGTAGGCGCGGACGATGGATGCGGGGGCGAGTTCCTCGGGGGTGAGGAACAGGCCCCAGCGGCGCAGGATACGACCGACGCCGATACGACTGGAAACCCAGGCGGTAGGAATGGAGAGCAACAGGCCGGCCAGGAGCGGCAACGACCAGAGCAGGAGCGCGTGGCTGGAGCCCGGCAGCAGAGCCAGCGCAGTGAGCCAGACGAGCCCGACCAGGGTCGGCAGCGTCAATTTGGTGGCAGCTTCATTCCACGAAAGGCCACGGTCGTCGCGGGACTGCGCGTCCCAGCGGACGCTGGCGCCAGCGATCAGGGCGGCGATGAAGCGGGTGTAAAACGTGATGAGCACGGCGGAGATGACCAGGGCGCCGAGCTGCTCGACCACCGCGCCGGCGAGGAGACGGAGGCGGCCACCGAAGCGGTTGGACTCGGCTGGGCTGACGAGGATGGTAGCGACCGCGGCGATCTTGCCGCCATAGAGCAGCGTGGCGCCCAGGGCGACCAGGCCGGCCGGGATCATGCCGGCGCCAAGCAATGCGTCAGCGAAGCCGCCGCCGAGATAAGCATCGAGTGTAGCGAGCGCGAAGAGGGCGACCACGGCGGGGGCAGCAGCGTAATGCAAGATACCGTAGGCAAGGTGAAACCGGCCGAGCGGGCGCAGGCGGCGGTCGGGCAGAACGCCGATGTGCTGCAGGTTGCCCTGGCACCAGCGGCGCTCGCGGCCGGTGAAGTCGACCAGGTTGGCAGGCACGGCCTCGAAGCTTTCCAGCGTCTCGGGCAGCACCCAGACATGCCAGCCGGCAGCACGCATCAAGCCGGCTTCGACGACGTCGTGGCAGAGGATCTCGCCGCCGAAGGGCTCGCGGCCCGGCAGGATCGGCAGGGTGCAGTGTTCCACGAATGGCGCGATACGAACGATGGCGTTGTGGCCCCAATAATTGCCGTCGCTGCCCTGCCAGAAGTTGAGGCCTTCGATCAGCAAGGGCGTGTAGAGGCGAGCAGAGAATTGCTGAAAGCGGGCAAAGGGCGTCTCGCGGCCGACCGCGTAGGGAACGGTCTGGATGATGCCGGCGCGGGGGTTGCCGTCCATGAGGCCGATGAGGGTGCCGATGGTGCGGGCGCCCATGAGGCTGTCGGCATCGAGCACCAGCATATAGTCGTAGCCGGTGCCCCAGCGGTCGCAGAAGTCGAGCAGGTTGCCGACCTTGCGGCCGGCATTGTCGGTGCGGCGGCGGTAGAACAGGGCGGGGCCGACGGGCAGGCGAGCCTGCAGACGGGCGAACTCGGCTTGCTCGGCGCGGGCGATAGCCGGGTCCTGGGTGTCGGAAAGGATGAACAGGTCGACGCGCTCGAGGCCGGCGTCCAGGATCGCGCGGCCCATGGCTTCCATGGCGGCGAACACGTCGGACGGGTTCTCGTTGTAGATCGGCATCAGCAGGGCGGTGCGGCTGTCACCAGCAGGGACAGCCTGGACGCGGGTGCGATGCCCAAAAGCGTGGAGAAGGAAGCCGAGGATCATGGGCCAGCCGGTGAGCGCCATGTAGAGAATGTTGACGGCGACGAGGGCGAGCAATGCTGGGCGGAGCAGGCCGTGAGTGCCCGCGGTGGCGATGATGGCCAGGGCGGTGCCGGCAACGGTGCTGAGAACGATCGGGACGATGAATGCAGCCCGGCGGAACCAGGTGGGTCGACCATCGCGCAACGGCGTGACCTCGAACGAGCCGGCAGTCGTACGCGCCGGGGCGAAGGAGGAGAGCATGTTCATCGTCGTTCTAGGTCCAGCGAGGATTATACTAGACCCTTATGGCCCTATAATGTGGCTTGGCTATGGCTGCGGTGCCGCAAGGATCAACTTTCCTGCAAAGCGTTCGCCACCCTCGCGTTCCGTAAAGGCCGTCAAGGCGGTGGCAACGCCGGCTGGGCCGCCGAACTGGAAGCCGATCTGACTGGCATAGGCACAGGCGGCGCGGATCTTGCGGTCCAGCGTGGCACCGATTGGGACCGTCGCGGCGGCAGGGGCATCGACCAGGGCGGGGGCGGCCGGATCGCGGATGGCGTAGGGGGTGTCGCGATACCAGGCGATCGGGATGTCGGTGGCCAGGGATTGGACGGCGCGAATGGTGTGCTGGTGATCGACGTGGTTGCCGAGGCCCTGGGGCGCGAAGATCTGGTCAGGGGCGGTTTCGGCGATCAGGGTGCGAAGGCGCTCGGCCAGGGCGATCCAGACGTCGTCCCCAGGATGGATGTCGCCGAACAGAGCAGGGGCGTCGACATAGCCGCGATGGGGCGCTTCGGGGAGATCGAGCCAAGGCAAATCGGTGACGCCGAGGATGGTGGCGGCCCTGCGGTCCTCCTCGCGGCGCAGCGCCATGTAGTCGATCTCCGGGCCGAGGCCCTTGTCGAGCTGACAGGCCAGGGCGAAGCCGGTGGCCGGGAGCACCGTGGCGGTGAAGCAGGTTGCCATGACCGTGCGCCAGCCTCCGTCGGCCATGATGGCCAGGGTGCCGCCGCAGGAGAAGACAACGTCGTCGAGGTGGGGGGAGATGAAGAGGGCGGTGTTCACAGCAGGTGCGGGTCGGTGCGGAAGCGGCAGGGGGCAGCCGGGTCGTCCGGGGGCAGGTCGGGGCTGAAGTCTAGGTCGGGGGCGGTGCCGCGGATCTGGGCGTAGACGTCCATGATCTGGCCGGCGACGGTCGGCCAGGCATAGACGGCGCGGCATTCGGCCAGCGCGGCGTCGGCGAGGCGGTCGCGCAGAGCGGGAACGCGGAGAACCCGGCGGAGAGCTTCAGTGAGGGCAGGGATGTCACCGGGATTGGTGAGCAGGCCGTTCTCGCCGTCGCGGATGCAGTCGACGACGCCGACGGAGCGGCAGGACACGACGGCCATGCGGCTGGCCATGGCTTCTAGCACGGTGTTGCTGAAGCCTTCGGCATAGGTGGGCGAGACGAAGATGCTGGCGCGGCGATAGATGGCGGGGGCGTCAGCATAATCGACGTAGCCGGTCATCTCGACGCAGTCCTGCAGGCCAAGGTCGATGATGGCGGCGGTGGTTTCGTCAAAGGTCGGGCCGATGCCGGAAATCAGCAGGTGGAAGCGTTCGGCGTCGGTATGCAGCTGTTTGACAGCGTGCAGCAGGTCGAGGACACCTTTCCGGGCATCGACGCGGCCGTGATACAGCATGACCGGTGGATCGTCTGCCGGGGTGCCGGGGGTGAAGCGTTCGGTCTCAACGGCGCCAGGGACGATGGTGAAGCGGGCCGGGTCGGTGCCGAGACGATCGACCACTTCGGTGCGGAAGGAGTCGCAGCCGATCAGGACGGCGCCGGCATGATCGAGCACGCGGGTCATGGCAAGGCGATGGGTTTCGCAGCAACTGCCGACCCAGTGGCCATCGCCGCCCTGGATGGAGACGACGTTGGGAACGCCGGTCTCGCGGGAGGCGAGCAGCGTGGCCCAGCCGGTGGGGTAGCCGTATTGCGCGTGCAATACGTCGAACGGGGCGCGGCGGTGTTCGGCGATAATCGCGTCGCGCATGGTGATGATGTCGCGCTCGAAGTCGCCGGTGGTCTGCTCGCCGATTTGCTCCAGGCCGATGACGCGGACGCCCGGGACCTCGGGGGGCGGCCCGCCGCCATAGACGCGTTTGCCGAACTCGTCGCCGCGGTACTGGCTGATCATGGTGACGTCATGGCCGGCGGCGACGAGTTCGCGCAGCAGGTTGAGAGCGTAGACGCTCATGCCGGAGATGGCGGGGAAAAAGCGGCGACTGACGAAGCAAACTCTCATTTCGGAAGCGCGGCCTTGAGATAGGCCAGGCTGGAGGGGATGGCCCAGTCGGCTCGGTGGCTTTCGCGGCTGAGTTCGACGCAGACCAGGCGGTCGAAGCCGATGTCGTTAAGCGCGATAAGGATGCCGGGAATGTCCATGTCGCCTTCCCCGAAGGGAAGGTGGATGTGGACCCCGCGCTTCATGTCCTCGATCGAGACGGTGGCGATGTGGTCGGCGAAGTGGCGGACGGCGTCGGCCGGGTCGCGCTCGCCGGTGACGATGCAATGGCCGGTGTCGAGGGCGAGGCGGAGGTTAGGGATGTTCAGCGCCGTCCAGTCGTCGGGTGTTTCGATCAGCATGCCAGGCTCTGGCTCGAGGGCGGCAATGGTGCCCAGCGCTTCGGCGCGACGGACGACCTGCTCGACGCCGTCGCGAAGCCAGGCCTTGGCGTCCTGCGGTGCCACGCCGGGCTTGGGCACGCCGGCCCAGAACGACATGGCGTCGGCACCGGTTTCGGCGGCGACTTCGAGAGCGCGGCCGAGAAAGTCGACCCGGCGGGCGCGGCCGGCCGGGTCGGCGGTGAGGAGGGTGGGTTCGTGCTTGGCGCGAGGATCGAGCAGGAAACGGGCACCGGTTTCGACGACGCAGCCCAGGTTCAACTCGCGCAGGCGCTTGGCAAAGCGGCGGCGGGCTTCGGGGAAGTCCGATGCAAACGGGTCGAGGTGGTGGATGTCGAGGGTGAGGGCGACGCCGTCGTAGCCGGCATCGGCGATGAGACCGAGTGCGTCGTCGAGGCGGTGGTTGGCGGCGCCGTTGGTGTTGTAGGCGAACCTCATGAGGCTTCCATCGAGATGGGGGCGCTGTGGACTTCCGGTTCGCGATACAACGGGTAAAGGCTGCCGACGATGCGGTCCACGGCGTCGGTGTCGAGCCAGGCGGGGCCACCGAGGGAGGCTTCGGCGGCGGCGGTCATGCGGACGGGCTTGGCGCCCGGGGGCGGAGCGCCCATGCCGACGAGGGGGGAGTTGCGGTCGAGCAGTTTGCGTACGCCGCGGGCGCCGATGCGGTGATAGCTCATGGTCTCAACCTCGAGGCCGGGCACGATGGCCTTGACCACATGCACGTCCGGATGACCCGGCGGCGAGAAGTCCACGTAGAGGATTTCCATGCCGTGCGGCTCGAAGCGGCGGGCGAACTCCTCGACCAGACCGGTGCCGGCGAGCGGGCCGTCCCAGGTGGGAAGTTCGGAGAATTTCTTGGTGGCCTGGCGGCTGAGGACGGTGCTGCCGAGCAGCTCGCGCATCGCCGGCTGATCGAGGCGGAGCCAGGCGATCATGGCCGACAGGCTGCGGCTCTCCTCACCGCCGAGCGTGTGATGGGCGCGGAAGCGGTCGAGGTAATCAGCGGGGGCGACGCCAGCGATATCGGCCAGGCGAGCGTGGCTAAACACCTTGCGGACGCGGGCAGCGGCGAACTCGAACAAGGCCTTGCGGAGGGCGTGCTCGCGGTCGAGGGAGGAGGCTTCGCCAGCCGCGGTGACCATGATCGGGTATGCGGCGGGCACACCAGGGCGCTCGGCGCCGACGCAGTAGACGTTGGCGGTGCCGAATTCGTCGGTGGCGAATTTGGGAATCACCTCGATGCCGAGCTCGTCGAGCTTCTTCAGCAGTGCGCGGGTGCGGGGGTCGGCGGGCTCGTTCTCACCGAACTCGATGGCGATGCCGCGGTCCATGGCGCGAAAGCCGGTGCCGTTACCGTCGCGCTGCAACAGCTCGCCGATGCCGTGCCCGATGGCGAAATCGAGGGTAGGGCCGGCGCCAAGGCCGTTGGTGATGGGGGTGGTGAAGGGTTCGTACCCCTCGCTGAGGTCGCCGACGGAGCAAGCGGCGATGTCGATAGGGACCCAGACGCGCTCGCCACCGGGCCAGCGATGGGCGGGAACCCAGTCGAGAACGGTATCGGCATCGACGGTGCTACCGGCAGGCAGGATGAGGCTGACCGGATCGGCGACGCCGCGATTGCCGCATTCGGCTTTGAGTGTCGCGTAGGTGGCGGAGCGGCGTTCCATCTTCCAGATCTGCACGGCGGAGTGCACCGCTTCGGCCAGTTCGCCGGTGGTGCCGATGATGGCGCTAGCATCGTCGACGCCGTAGCCGACGCCGTGGGGGACGACCCCGTGCCAGCGTGTGCCATCGGCGTTGAGGAAGATGGCGTTCCAGCAGGCGACGCCGGTGCGGTCGAGCGGGGAAAGGGCGAATAGCTCGACTTTGCCCTCCGGCATAGAGGCGACGTAGGCGCTGCCGGCCGCGGGCATGTCGGGGGGAAGTGCGTGATCGCTCATTGTGTTTTGCCCAAATCGGCTACTGCCATCGCCTGGGCGCGCAGAACCAAGTCCATCGTGTGGAGGTCCGCTTCGGCCGGAAACGGAAACGGGTCGGTGCCGAGGACGGCGCCGGCGAAGGCTTCGACCTGGTTGAGGAACGGCGAGCGGTCGGCGCCTGGAACCGGGACCGATTGGGTGACGCCGGTGGCGGCATCGATGAAGTCGAGCGTGCCGCCCGCAGTCTGGCCCATCGTGTCGGTGGCAATAACCTGCCCGGCGGTGCCGACGACTTCCAAGCGGCGACGGGGGAGCGTCTCGGGGCAGTTATAGCCGACGTGCATCTGCACCAGCACGCCAGAGGCGGAGCGGGCCATGAGCAGGGCGCCGTCCTCGACGTCGTAGCGATGCACGCGGGCCTGGCCAAAGGCGGCGATGTCGACGAGGGGTTCGCCGAGCAGCATGGCAGACAGGTCGAGCCCGTGCGGCGCGAGGTCCATCAGGGCGCCGCCGCCGGCGCGTTTGCGGTCGATCCGCCAGTTGTCGCCGGCCCAGTTGGCGGGAAGCCAGCAGGCATAAACGATGCGGATGGTGGTGACGGTGCCGAGGCGGCCCTCGGCGACCAGGGCAGCGAGGGCGCGGTGGGCCGCGTGAAAGCGTTGGTCGAAGGCGGTGCCGTAGCGCACGCCGGCCTGGGCACAGGCGGCGACCATGGCTTCGGCGTCTTCCATGGTGGTAGCCATCGGCTTTTCGCACAGCACCGGGATGCCGGCTTTGGCGATGGTTTCGACCAGTCCACGATGGGCGTCGTTGGGCGCGGCGACGTAGACGGCCTGGAGTCCGGGGGTAGCGAGAAAGGCGGCCATGTCGTCGGTGCAGGGAACGCCGAAGCGTTCGTTGGCCAACTGGCGGGAGCGCGGGTCCGGATCGTAGCAGCCGAGGAGGTGGCCGTTGGCGGAGTCCTGGATGGCGGGGCCGACGTAATCACGGGCGACCCAGCCGCAGCCGGCGATCCCCCAACCGAGTTTCACCATTGGGCAGGGAGATCCAGGAGAATGCGGCGGCGGACGAGGCGCTCGAGCGCCGGGTCACCGCTGCCGGGTGAGGGGGCGACGGCCTCGAGAGGGCCTTCGGCGCGGTCGGGATAAGAGGCGAGGGGCCCGTATTCGGTTTGGTAGCGTGGGGAGGGCCAGGCGATCAGGCCGTCCTGGTAAAGCGGATTGCGGCGGAGCGGGCTGCCAGGCGCGGGCATGGCGAGACCGCCGATGACGGCGCGGGTCTGCGGTGCGCGGGAGGCGAGCGAGATGGCGGCGGCGGCGGCCAAGGCTGCCGGGTCGGCTTCGGCAGGCACGATGCCGCCGAGCAGGGCGCCGGTGAGGACCGCGTCGTCATACAGGCGCGGAGCGTCGAAAAGGGCAGCGTATTCGGCGGGGGCGAGGGGGGCGCCGGAAGACAGGTTGTCGACCAAGGCGTTGTGGGCGTGACCGACGAGGATGGGGCCAGTAGCGACGCGACGCATCTCGGCGGCGATCTGCGGCTTCTGCGGTAGGAAGTAGAAGGCATCGTGACAGAACAACAGGTCGGCAGCTCGGTCCGGCAGCGGCCAGGGTTGGGCGGCATCGAAGCAAATGAGGCGGGCTTGCGGGGCGACGAAGCGGCGGGCGAGCCATAACTTGGCGAACACCACGTCGGCGCCGGTGACGTCGGGGCAGAAACGGGCGAACTCACGCAGGAAATGGCCGGCGCCGCAGGCGAGTTCGAACACGCTGGCCGGGTCGGTCCAATGCGCTTCGGCGAGTGCGAGGCCGGAGAGAAAGGTGGGGTCGGACCAGCGATGGGCGAAATAGGTGCCGACACCGCCAAAGGCGAGACGGTCCATAGCGTCGCGGAAGCTGATCCGGTCCGTCTCGGCCACGACCCGGCGCCGTTCATCAAGTGAGGCCGGTGGAGTGCGGGCCCAATCGTCTTGGTCGCCGAGCAGAAGGGCAAGGGCCTCGTCCGGGCGACCCTCGTCGAGTTCGAACAATGTGTCGGCAATCAGCGCGTCGCGGCCAGTGCGGAGAAAGGGGATGCCGTCGACCACGGGCCAACGTTCCCCATTAGCCGCGAGCGAATGCGGCGTTTCGACATGCAGCACCTGCCGCGAGAGCGGGCTCAGCAAACCGGATAGTTCAGTCAAACCAGCCCCGATTCCCTAAGTACGCCGTAATGGAAGGCTTGCACGGGGCCGACATGAACGAGGTCGAGATCCTCGAGCGCCTGGGCGGTGCGGAACTGCGCGACCTGATCGTAATGCTGCATCTGCAGCACACGGTCGATTACGTCGGCGGCGTTGAAGGCCCGGCCGACCGGGGTCTCGGCGGTGCCGATCTGACCTAGGGCGGCGCGGGTGGTTGCAGCCAGGGAAACGGGCAGGGTCGCCAACTCGCGGGCGAACAAGGTCTGCATGATGGGACCGAGATGGTCACCGAGCAGAATCTCACCGGCGAAGCCACTATCGGGCAAATGAGCGTTGTGCAGGTGATGCGCCATGCCGGCGAGGAACGCAGTGGCCGGATCGGCGTCGTAGCGGGGCGCCAGGATGCAGGCCAGCACGGCGACGATCATGCAGTGATCACCGTGACCTTCCGGCGGCTCGAGCACGATGCGCGGCTTGCCGGGACAGGTGGCGCCAGCACGGGGCTGGCGGATCAGGGCTTCGGCAAAAGCGGGGGCCGAGTTGGCGGAGAGCGGCGTGGTCAGATGATGGCGGAGGATGCTCGCCAAGCCGGGATCGATGATGCCGGCCATCTCGTCGAAGCCGCGCTCGAGGATCGCATCGGCATCCAATGTCGAGAGGCCAGCGCTTTCCAGCACGAAACGATCAATACCACCGAGACGGCAGGCGGCGGTTGCAGCGGCCGTACAAGCGTAGGCAACGGTATCGATTGGCTGGCCTACAACCAGCGCGCCCCAACCACGGCGAAAGAGCCGGGTCGCGAGACTGTCCGGACTGGACGCATCCCGCAACCGTTTTAGATCGCCGAGCTCGGCGGCAAGACCGGCCAAGCGAACGAGTGTCGCCTGGCCGGGTAGTGCGTCGGGCATCGTTTAGGCCTCGGCGAACCAGTCCATCAGCACACGCTCCTGAGCGGGGAAGCTGTGCTCCTCCCGTTTACCGGCGCGGGTCATCGGTGCCTTGAAGAAGATACCGAGCTGCTCCTGAATGCCGCCCTGGCCACGCTGATGAGCGAGGTCGAGGATGCGGGCGATCTCGATGACGAGCGGCGCCGCCAGGATGCTGTCGCGGCAGAGGAAGTTGACCTTCATCTGCATCTTCTGGCCAAGGAACCCGACCAAGTCGATATTGTCCCAAGCTTCCTTGTTGTCGCCGCGGGGCTTGTAGTAGCGGATATCGACGAGGTGATCCTCGACCTTGTAGCCGAGGATATCGTCGAGCACGGAGCCCTTGGTGTTGAGCTTGCTCTTCAGGCTGTCCGGATTGTCGAGCGCCAAGCCATCGCGGTTGCCGAGGATATTGGTGCTGAACCAACCTTCGACGAACAGCGAACGGCTCTTGAACGCCGGCGCGAGCACCGTCTTGATGAAGGTCTGGCCGGTCTTGCCGTCCTTGCCGGCGACCGGAACGTTCTCGCGCTCGGCCATCTGGGTCAGGGCGGGAATGTCGGCGGCGAGGCTCGGGGTGAAGTTGCCGTAGGGGACGCCCTCGGCGATCGCGGCATAGGCATAGAGCATGGCCGGGCTGATGACCGGGTCGCTGCTGTCTAGGCCGCGCTCGAAACCGTCAGTGGTGCGAAGCGCCGGCGACGACATGTCCGGCCAACGCTCAACGGAAGCGAGGTTGATCATGACCAGGTTGTTGATACCGGTCTTCTCGCGATGATTGCGAATATCGTCACGGATGCGGTTGACCGCCTCACGATGCGACCCAGCGGCGAATTTGTTGGCACCATCGACGTTGCGGCAGAAATCGACGCTGCCGACGGCCGGCCACGGCTTCATGGACGACAGAGCCGGCGCAACCAGGTCAGCCTGATCACGTTCGAGCACGCGATGCTCGCGAACGGCGTCGTTCAGGTTCTCGCCATGGAGGTCCCAGCCGGCGAAGTGCAAGTTGCGATACTGCGCAATGCCGGCAACCCCGATCTGCGCGAGCGGAAGCCCGGCCATGTCGTTCGATCCTGCACGGAGCATTTCGATACCGGCCGCAGCCGTGCTGGCAACGGCGCCGCCGAGCCCAACCACAAGAACACCTACTCGCCGACCCGTGGTCGCCGCGTCCAGCCCGCTATCAGGCATCATAATTTCATCCGCTTATGGCGCCACGCAAGGCACCGTTTGTTAGAGGCGTCAGATATGGGACCATCCCAGGAGATGAGAAGCGTATAATCCTCACGCTCACACCCTGAGCCGTTAACCATTCCAATCACGCTACCGTGAGGTGAACACCTATTCACCGCTGCAATCACAATCGTCGCCGTCCATGGCAACATTGCGGCGTGGTTACGGCATCCTGTCGCGCATGTCAGCACCCCGCTCACCGTCCTCAAGATCGGAGTCGACCAGGGTGTCCATATGAACGGAGTGGTCGCCACCGTGCTGCAGGATGTCCTTTTCGCGGTCGCCCTGGATCCGGTCGGCGACCACGACACGGGTGAGCTTCTCGCTGGCCGCAACCTTGGTGGCGGCCTCGATGGCTTCGTCGATCCCCATCGGCTTGCCATCGGGGCGCATCGGATGCGTGGTCTGATCGGGATGTCCGGTCAGGGTGATTGAGACAACGGTCTTCTTGGGTTCGTCCTCGTCGAAACGATGCAGCACGACGACGTGGCGGCCGGGCCCGGTTGGAATCGGATCATGTGGCGCCAGTCGGATGATGTCGGTCATATGGGTCTCCTCGGGCCTTCAACGGCGGGGCGCGCCCTCCGGTTCCTGCAACCTTTCCGCGCAAGGCAGCGTTTGCAGGCGATGAGCGACAAACTGAACCAAGGCGAGCCCAACCCAAGCAGCCAAAATCAGGGCGACGGATCCGATGCCAGGCACGAGGCCGCGCGGCACATGGCCGAGGCCGCCATGCGCGCCGAAGCGGCCGGTGACACGACGCAGGCCGAGGCTTTGCTAGAGCAGGCGGAACGGACCGATCCGGATGCGGTGGTGGACGTAGTGTCGGAGCGAAGCGACATGGCAATGCCGCTTGCCGCAGATGACGACACCGAACTGTCCACCATGAGTGAAACCGTGCAGCCCGGCAGCGATGCGCCGTCACGGGCCGGAATTAGCGGCAGCGGTAGCGGCGCCGACAATCAGGGCTTGTAGCCTTTACACCTTTAGTTTTCAGACGGACGTCACCCAGCGCCCCCAGGAGTTGAAAAACTGGGGTCTCGCACCGCATATCCCCGCCTCATCAAAAGGGGTGTGACGATGGGTGAAACGACGAGTGAGAAGATTGGCGGCGCGAGCCAGCCCGAGCAGCACGCGTTCAGTGCCGAAGTAGGGCGGTTGCTCGATCTGGTCGTGCACTCGCTGTATTCCGAGCGTGAGATCTTCCTGCGTGAACTCGTTGCCAACGCCGCCGACGCTACCGACCGCCGCCGCTTCGAGGCGCTGACCAACACCGCACTGGCGCTGCCCGAAGACGCCAAGCTGCGCATCGTGCCGGACAAGGAAGCGCGCACGATCCTGATCGAGGATAACGGCGTCGGCATGGACAAGGGCGAGCTGGTGGCCAACCTCGGCACCATCGCCCGCTCCGGCACCCGTGCCTTTGGCGAGAAAGTATCGCGTGACGGCGACGAGACAGCCAAGGACAAGGTCAGCCTGATCGGCCAGTTCGGCGTCGGGTTCTATGCCGCGTTCATGGTGGCGGACCGGGTCGAGGTGACCAGCCGTCGCGTTGGATCGGACGAGGCGTGGACCTGGGCGAGCGCGGGCGGCGGCAGCTTCACCCTGGCGCCGGGCGAGCGGGCGGAGCCGGGGACGTCGATCCTGCTGCACATCAAAGAGGATGCAGGCGAGTTCCTCGAGCCGATCCGCCTCGAGACCATCGTGCGCAAGTGGGCCGATCACATCACGATCCCGATCGTGATCGCGACCGACGGCGAGGACCAGCCGGCCAACGAGGGCACAGCCCTGTGGCGGAAATCCAAGTCCGAGGTGACCGAAGACCAATACAAGGAATTCTACCGGCACGTCGCCAAGGCCTGGGACGAGCCCTGGGCAACCCTGCATTGGCGGGCGGAGGGCGCGATCGAGTATTCCGCGCTGTTGTTCATCCCTGGCAGCCGTCCGTTCGATGCGGTCGAAGGCCAGCGGGACAGCCGTGTAAGGCTGCACGTGCGGCGCATGTTCATCACCGACGAGGCCGGGTTGTTGCCGCCCTGGGCCCGCTTCGTGCAGGGCGTGGTCGATACCGAGGACCTGCCGCTCAACGTGAGCCGCGAGATGCTGCAAACCACGCCGGTGCTGGCGCGCATCCGCAAGGCGGTGACCAACCGCGTACTGAGCGAGCTGAAGACGCGCTCGGCCGATGCCGAGAGCTACGAGAAGTTCTGGACCGAGTTCGGGCCGGTGTTGAAAGAAGGCGTCTGGGAAGACGCGGAGCACCGCAAGGAGGTCGCGGCGTTGATGCGCTTCCAGAGTTCGGCCGTCAAAGGCTGGACCACCCTGGCGGACTACGTCACGCGCATGAAGGACGAGCAGGAGGCGATCTACACGCTATCCGGGGATGATGCGGCCGCGTTGGCCAACTCGCCGCAGCTCGAGGGCTTCCGGGCGCGGGGCGTCGAGGTGTTGTTCCTGACTGATCCGGTCGACAATTTCTGGCCGGACCGGCTGGGCGAATGGGACGGCAAGAAGATCCGCAGCGTGACGCAGGGCGCCGAAGACATCGCCAAGCTGGCGCCGGAACACGCACCGGAGGGTGAGCCGGCCGATACGACCAAGCTGATCGAGGCCATCAAGGCCGCGCTGGCCGAGGGTGCGATGGACGTGCGCACCACGGACCGGCTGGTCGACAGCGCGGTGGTGCTGGCAGCGGCCGGATTCGGGCCGGACTTGCAGATGCAGCGGCTGATGCGCCGGAGCGGCAAGCCGGGGATGACCATGCCGCCGGCGCTGGAGCTGAACCCACGCCATCCGCTGATCCGTCGCCTGGCGGAACGCGCGGATGCGGGCGAGGACGTCAGCGAGGCGGCACACACGTTGATGGATCTGGCACGGGTGCAGGATGGCGACATGCCGGTCGACCCGGCCGCGTTCGCCCGCCGGGTCACGGCGGCATTGGCGGTCTGAACGAAAGTGGCCCCTCCCACGCGGGAGGGGCCACTACGTCATTGCGTGACGGGAACGGCGCTGACCGCGTTGTACGGGCTGCCGCCGGGCGACAATGCCTTGGTCGACCAGACCAGATACACCAGGACCTGCTTGTCCTTGTCCCACATGCGGGACACCCGGATTTCCTTGAACAGCCAGTTGGCCGAGGTGCCGAAGACCACCTCGTTATCCGGCAGCTTGGTCGGCACGGTCACGGCGCCGGTGGCGCGGCAGGCGATGCTGAAGCGGCTGGGGTCGGTCGCCAGGCCGATGGAGCCTTTGATGCCGCCGGTCTCGGCACGCGAGACGTAGCAGCTGACGCCGCCGACCTTCGGGTCGTCATAACGATCCACCACGATCTGGTCGTTCTTGCCGACGAGGCGGAACGTCGTGCTGACCTCGCCCACGCGGGTCGGCTCGTCGGAGGCTGCTCTCGCCGCTCCTTGAGGCATGGCGAAAGCGATCGCCATGAGCGCCAAACCAATCCGTCCCATAACGCTCGTCCTACAAAGCTGCGCTTTGGTTACGCGTCGAGCGGTCACGGGTTCCTGGCGGGCAGCTTCGCAAGTTAAGCGTGAATTATTCGTGTGCTGTAGCAATGCGCTTTGGGTGGTGCAGCAATCGGTTGGACTGACCATATAGTGTCACATGCTGGTGCCTGGGTTCGGAGTTCTCGACAAATGATCGCGTCATTCCAGACGACAGTGCTCGATCGGCCGGGCTTGCGGGTCGCAGTTGCGGCCACTGACCCGGTGCGGGCAGCCGATCTGGCGGCGCGCCTGACGCTGGCCGGGCATCGCTTTGCGGACACCATGGCCGAAGCGGATCTCGTGTTGGCCGATGCCGAAGCGCGGATTCCGGCCGGGCTGCCGGTGTTGCGCCTGGACGCGCAGGCCGGGTTGCCGTTGTCGTTATCGCCGGCGCAGCTGGGAGCGGCGATCCGGGCGGTTGCGGTCGGGCTACGGGTGGCGTTGCCGCAGCGGACGGCGGACGCGCTGCTGACGCCGCGTGAGGTCGAGATATTGGGCTGCCTGGGCGAGGGGATGAGCAACAAGGCGATCGCGCGCAAGCTGGGCATCTCGGCCCACACGGTGAAGTTTCACCTCGAGGCGGTATTCGACAAACTCGAGGCGGCCAGCCGGGCGGAAGCGGTGGCCAAGGGCCTCCGCCGCGGTCTGATCAACCTTTAATAGCGGCGGTTGCTGCCGAGAGGCTGCTGCTGCACCGGGCTCAGCTGCTGCTGCTGGACCGGGTAGCGCGGCGGCGGAGG
The DNA here is from genome assembly GCA_050954595.1 of Janthinobacterium lividum. GTDB lineage: Bacteria > Pseudomonadota > Alphaproteobacteria > Acetobacterales > Acetobacteraceae > JAVVHH01. The sequence continues at coordinate 22,093 of JBPBQE010000462.1, forward strand.
CGAATTTATCGGGCCGGGTCCCTGGTCGAGAGGGCTAGGGCCGCCGCTCGGGGCGTTCGGCGTGCCGTAGCGGGAGAGGATGGCGCGGAGCGGGTCGGCGGCCGGGTTGGTGGCTTCCATGGTCAGCACGATCTGCTGCACGCCGACGGGCCGGCCATAATAGGCGGCGTTCCACTCCGATTTCGAGCTGAGCACGCTACCGCCGAGCGAGATGCCGGCGAACAGGCCGCGCGCGCGGCTGAAGCCGACAACGTCGGCGTTGATCGCCATGCTGGTCGCCCCTTCGACGCCGCCGCCGAGATCAATGAACGTCGCGCCGGCATCGGCGCCGACTTTGAATTGCGAGTCCATGATCGCGGTGAGACCCTTCTGGGTCATGATGATGAACGCGACCTCGGCATCCTGCACGCCGGCCTGGAAGCCGATGCTGGCGCCGCCGAGGGCGTAGAAGGCCGGCGACGACCATGATCCACCGCCGTCGCGGGCGGTGAGCACGCAGGTGCCGCCCTGGCCGCCGAGCAGGAACCCGGCCTTGAACACGCGTGGGCAGATCATCACCGCCCGGGCCCGGCGCAACACGCCTTGGGCGTCCTTGCCGTTGTTGTCGTTCATCAGGTCCTGCGCGGCGAGCGCGGCACGGTCCACCGTCTCCTGCTGCTCCGACTGCGCCCACGCCACCGCCGGCATCATCGCCAGCACGCTCGCCATCAGAAAACGCCGCATCGAACTTCTCCGAGAATCAGTCGCATATGACAGACATTCGACTGACTTACCAACAGAGCCTGACAAATGACATTAATGCTTCGCGCGTCAACTCACGCGTTTCTCGTCGGTGACCACCGTCTCCGATATCGACGACGCGTCATACAGCGTCTTGCCGACCAGGCCGGCGACCAGGGCGCCGAGCATGGGGGCGAGCCAAAACAGCCATAGCTGCCCGACGTACTCGCCGCCGGCGAACAGGGCGGGGCCGGTGCTGCGGGCCGGGTTGACCGAGGTGTTGGTGACGGGGATGGAGATCAGATGGATCAACGTCAGCGCCAGGCCGATCGGGATACCGGCGAACCCGGTGGCCGCACCCTTGGAGGTGGTGCCCACGATGATCATGAG
>JBPBQE010000527.1:0-23048 GCA_050954595.1 Janthinobacterium lividum
ATCCGTGCACGTCGACGGAAACAGGCTGAAGATCTCGCCCCAGGTGAAGAAGATCAACGCCGCGAACAGCACAAACATCCAGGGGTTCGACCCGAACTGCCCCAGCAGCAGATACGCCACGCCCCCCAGCGTGAACGCGATCGCCATTGTCGTCTCGCGGCCGATCTGGTCCGACACCCAGCCGAAGAACGGCCGCGCCGCGCCGTTGGCCAAGCTGTCCACGATCAGCGCCGTCGCCAGCACGGTGCTGCCGCCGAGCAGCAACATCTTGTCCAGCCCGAAATCCTTGGCGATCAGCGACAACTGTGCCGTCGCCATCAAGCCCGACGCCGACACCATCACGAACATCAAATACAGCAGCCAGAACACCGGCGTCGCCAGCATCTCCCGCGGGCTGTAGTTCCGGGCCGACTGCGCCACCTTACGCGACGGCATCGCCGGAACCTCGCCCGGCGCCGGATACCGCATGAACCAGGCCAGGAGCAACAGCAGCACGCCCTGCCCGATCCCGAACACCAGGAAAGTGTGCGCATATCCGCTGCTCTTGATGGTCTGCTCGATCGGGATGATCGTCAGCGCCGCCCCCGCGCCAAACCCGGCCGCGATCACGCCGACCGCCAGACCGCGCCGGTCCGGGAACCACTTCACCGCCAGCCCGACGCAGGTCGCGTAGATGAAGCCGCCGCCGATCCCGGTAATCGCCGAGCCGACGTACAGCATCGTCAGCGTGTCGGCGATCGAATTGAGGCCCCATCCGAGCCCCACCAATATACCGCCCAATGCGATCGTCAGCTTGGGCCCGGTCTTGGCCCCGAGGCGCTCGACCATCCAGCCGCCGGCCGGCGTCAACCACGTTTCCAGCGCCACGAAGATCGCGAACGCCAGCTGGATGTCGGCGATCGCCCACTCCGCGTGCGCCGCCTGAAGCGGCTGGACGAACAGGGTCCAGCCGTATTGGAGGTTGGCGATCAACACCATGCTGGCAACGCCGAGCAGGAGCTGGACCCACCGTCTGTTATCCGGCGTGGGGCCGGCGAGGCGTGCTGACATGCTATCCTCTTCTGCCGGCCCTTTTCTCAGTCGAAAGGCTCGGCGCTGTTAGCCCTTGAGCGCGCGAACCATCGTGCTGCCGAGTGAGGCCGGGCTGTCGGCCACATGGATGCCGGCCTTGCGCATGGCCTCGAACTTGGCTTCCGCCGTGTCCTTGCCACCGCTGATCACCGCGCCCGCATGGCCCATCCGGCGCCCTGGCGGGGCCGTGGCGCCGGCGATGAAGCCGACCACTGGCTTGCGGTTTTTCTCGCGCGCGATGAACTCGGAGGCATACGTCTCCGAATTGCCGCCGATCTCGCCGATCATGATGATGCTCTCGGTCTCCGGGTCAGCGAAGAACATCTCCAGCACTTCGATGAAGTCCGTTCCCTTGACCGGGTCGCCGCCGATGCCGACGCAGGTGCTCTGCCCCAAGCCGGCCGCCGTGGTCTGCGACACCGCCTCATAGGTCAGCGTGCCCGAGCGGCTGACGATGCCGACGCTGCCGCGGCGATGGATGTGCCCCGGCATGATGCCGATCTTGCAGGCGTCCGGCGTAATCACGCCCGGGCAGTTCGGCCCGATCAGCCGTGACTTCGAGCTGGTCAGCGCCCGCTTGACGCGGATCATGTCCAGCACCGGGATGCCCTCGGTGATGCAGATGATCAGCGGGATCTCGGCGTCGATCGCCTCGAGAATGGCGTCGGCCGCGAAGGGCGGCGGCACATAGATCGCCGTGGCATTGGCCTTGGTGGCGTGCACGGCTTCTTCCACCGTGTCGAACACCGGCAGGTCGAGATGCCGCGTGCCGCCCTTGCCCGGCGTCACGCCGCCCATGACCTTGGTGCCGTAGGCGATCGCCTGCTCGGAATGGAACGTGCCCTGGGCGCCGGTGAAGCCCTGGGTGATGACGCGGGTGTTGGCGTCGACGAGAACGGCCATTATGCGGCTTCCTTCACGGCGCGGACCACCTTTTCGGCGGCATCGGCCAGGTTGTCGGCCGACACGATCGGCAGGCCGGATTTGGCCAGGATGGCCTTGCCCAACTCGACGTTGGTCCCTTCGAGACGCACCACCAGCGGCACGCCCAGGCTGACCTCACGCGCTGCTGCAACGACGCCTTCCGCGATCACGTCGCAGCGCATGATGCCGCCGAAGATGTTCACCAAAATGCCTTCGACGTTCGGGTCCGACAGGATGATTTTGAACGCCGCCGTCACCCGCTCCTTGGTCGCGCCACCGCCGACATCGAGGAAGTTGGCCGGGCTGCCGCCATAGAGCTTGATGATGTCCATGGTCGCCATCGCCAGCCCGGCGCCGTTGACCATGCAGCCGATGGTGCCGTCGAGGGCGACGTAATTGAGGCTATACTTGGCGGCCTCCAGCTCCTTGGGGTCCTCTTCCGCCTCGTCCCGCAGCTTTTCCAGCTCCGGATGCCGGTACAGCGCGTTGTCGTCGAAGCTCACCTTGGCATCCAGGGCCACCATCTCGCCGGCACCGGTGACCACCAGCGGGTTGATCTCGACCGTCTCGCAGTCGAGGTCGGTGAACGCCTTGTACATGGCCATCACGAACTTGCTGAACGCGCCGATCTGCTTGCCTTCGAGCCCGAGCCCGAACGCCAGCTTCCGCGTATGGTATCCGGAGATCCCGCTCGCCGGATCGATCACTGCGCGGAGGATCTTCTCCGGCTGGTGCTCGGCGACGTGCTCGATCTCCATGCCGCCTTCGGTGCTGGCAACCACGGCAACCCGGCCGCTATCGCGATCCACCAGCAACGACAGGTACAGCTCGCGCTTGATGTCGCAGCCGGCTTCCACATACACCCGGCTGACCCGGCGCCCGGCCTCACCCGTCTGCTTGGTGATCAGCACGTTGCCGATCATCGCCGCGGCCGCTTCTTTGACTTCGGCCGCGCTCTTGGCCAAGCGCACGCCGCCCTTGCCGGCGGGATCGTCCTGGAACTTGCCGGCGCCGCGACCACCGGCATGGATCTGCGACTTCACGACGTAGATCGGCCCCGGCAGCTTGCCCGTGGCGGCCTCGGCCTCTTCCGGCGTCCAGGCGACATGGCCTTCGAGCACGGCGACGCCATAGCGGCGCAGCAACTCCTTGCCCTGATACTCGTGGATATTCATTCCGGCAGAACCTCGCGTTGGATCATGGAAACTCGCCCGATCCTCCATAAGCCGAATTCACCGAGGCGACTAGCGGAGGCCAGACGGCCGGCCCAAGACCGGATCGGCGGATGTAAAACATCGTCACATAAATGAAACCCGGACCGGGGCGGATCGTTTTGGCCGAGTAGACTGGGTTGAAACTTGCGGCGTCATACAAAGGCGATGCGACAACCCGGCGACGCTGACACATACAAGGAGAACAGATATGTCCGAGAACAAGATGGAAGGCACCGCACGCAACGTCGGCGGAAAGATCGAGAGCGCCGTCGGTAACGTCACCGGCGACACCAAGAACCAGGCCGAGGGCAAGATCGACCAGGTCGCTGGCCAGGCTCAGAAGGCTTATGGCAACGCCAAGGACGCCGTCTCCGACGCCGCGGACCAGGCTAGCTCCAAGCTCAGCGACGCCGCCAGCAAGGTAAGCGACCAAGCCTCCAGCATTGGTGGCCAGGTTTACGAAGCCGGCGAGTACGCCGCAGAGACCGTTGCCGACTACGTTCGCAACGAGCCTGTCGCCGTCATGCTCGGCGTCGCCGCCGTCGGTATGCTGATCGGCTACCTCATCGGCCGCCCGGCTGGCGAGCGCGCCATCGAGCTCGGCCGCTTCCGCGCCGCTTACCGCGACCGCTAAAGCCTAACGGACCGATTCGGGCGGCGCATCGAGCCGCCCGGATCGTCCACTTCTAAGAGCGGCGGCTACTCCGCCGCCATCTTTGGTGTCGGCGCCCCGATCGCACCGGACTCCCGGATCGCCTCGATCCGAGCCTCGTCGAACTGAAGCACGTCCCGCAAGATCTCGTCGGTATGCTCGCCCAGCAACGGCGACCGCGTCACCTCTGTCGGGCTATCGGACAGCTTGATCGGGTTACCCACCGTCAGATACGTCCCGCGCACCGGATGCGGCACTTCGACCAGCGTGCCGGTATCGCGCAACGACTGATCGGTCGCGATCTCGGCCATCGACAGGATCGGGCCGCACGGGATGTCGTGCTTGTTCAGCTCTTCCATCGCCTCGAACTTGGTCTTGGTCATCGTCCACTGCTCGATGCGATCGAAGATCGCCTTCAGCTTCGGCAACCGCGCCGCCGGCTTGGCATAGCCCGCATCGGTCTTCCACGTGGGCTCGCCGATCACGTCGCAGATCGCCTCCCACACCGGCGCCTGGGTGATGAAGTAGATGTAAGCGTTCGGGTCGGTCTCCCAGCCCTTGCACTTCAGGATCCAACCGGGCTGCCCACCGCCAGAGGCATTGCCCGCGCGCGGCACGCTCTCGCCGAACTCACCGTCCGGATATTGCGGATATTCCGTCAGCGCCCCGTGCGCCAAACGCTGCTGGTCCCGTAGCTTGACCCGGCACAAATTCAGCACCCCGTCCTGCATCGCCGCCGTCACCTTCTGGCCGCGCCCGGTCGTGTTGCGCTGATACAGCGCCGCCACGATCCCCAGCGCCAGGTGTAGCCCGGTGCCGCTATCGCCGATCTGCGCGCCCGTCACCAGCGGCGGGCCGTCATCGAACCCGGTGGTGCTGGCGGACCCGCCGGCGCATTGCGCGATGTTCTCGTATACCTTGCAATCCTCGTACGGCCCGGGCCCGAAACCCTTGATCGAGGCCAGGATGATCTTGGGATTGATCTCCTGGATCCGTTCCCAGGTAAAGCCCATCCGGTCCAGCGCGCCCGGCGCGAAGTTCTCCACCATCACGTCGCAGGTCAGCATCAGCGCCTCGAGCACTTTCTTGCCCTCGGGGTTCTTGCTGTCGATCGTGATGGACCGCTTGTTGCTGTTCAGCATGGTGAAATACAGGCTGTCGGCGTCTTTCACGTCGCGGAGCTGCCCGCGAGTGATGTCGCCCACGCCGGGCCGCTCCACCTTGATCACGTCGGCACCGAACCACGCCAGCAGCTGGGTGCAGGTCGGCCCCGATTGCACATGGGTGAAGTCGAGGATTTTGACGCCGTCGAGAGCCTTCATGCTGCGATTCCTGCTTTCTTCTTCAATGTGCTGGTCGGGTTGAGGCTGCCGATGTTGCCGCTCTCGCTGCCGGCCGCCGGGTCGATGACGGCGTTGATCAGCGTCGGCCGCCCGCTATCCATGGCAGCATCCACCGCCGCCTTCAGCGCGTCGGGTGTGGTGACGTTCACGCCGACGCCGCCGAACGCTTCCATCATCTTGTCGTAGCGCGCGCCCTTGACGAACACGGTAGTCGCCGGGTCGCCGCGCGCACCCTGATCGGTGCCGCGATAGATGCCGTCATTGTTGAACACGACGATGCACACCGGCAGGTCGTAGCGGCAGATTGTCTCCACCTCCATGCCGGAGAAGCCGAACGCGCTATCGCCCTCGACCGCCAAGACCGGCTTGCCGGTCTCGACGGCGGCGGCAATCGCGAACCCCATGCCGATCCCCATGATGCCCCAGGTGCCGACGTCGAGCCGCTTGCGGGGCTGGTACATATCGATCACGCCGCGCGCGAGGTCGAGCGTGTTGGCGCCCTCGTTGACCAGCATCGCGTCCGGCCGTTCCTTGATCACGTCGCGCAGCACCCGCAGCGCGCTGTGGAAGTCCATCGGGCTCGAGTTCTTGCCCAGCTTGGTCGCCATCTTGGCGATGTTGCCGTCCTTCTTCTCGCGGATCGCGTCGGTCCAGGCCGCCGGCGGCGGCGCCCAATCGCTGCCCATGCCGTCCAGCAGCGCCGACACGCAGGAGCCGATATCGCCCACCAGCGGCGCCGCGATCTCGACGTTGCTGTCCATCTCGCGCGGATCGATGTCGATCTGGATGAACCGCTTGGAGCCCGGCGGCCCCCATTGCTTGCCCTTGCCGTGGCTCAGCAGCCAGTTCAGCCGCGCGCCGACCAGCATCACCACGTCGCTCTCCTTGAGCACCGTCGAGCGCGCCGCCCCGGCCGAGAGCGGATGCGTGTCCGGCAGCAATCCCTTGGCCATGCTCATCGGGATGTATGGAATGCCTGACGTCTCGACCAACGCCCGCACCGCCTCGTCCGCCTGCGCGTAGGCCGCGCCCTTGCCCAGCACGATCAAGGGCCGCTGCGCCGACTTCAGCACATGCAAGGCGCGTTGCACCGCGTCCGGTGACGGAAGCTGCTCGGGTGCCGGGTCAATCACCTTGACCAGCGACTGCCGCCCGGCCTCGGCCTCCATCGTCTGCCCGAACAATTTCGCCGGCAGGTCGAGATACACCCCGCCCGGCCGCCCCGACACCGCCGCCCGGATCGCCCGCGCCACGCCGATGCCGATATCGGCCGCGTGCAACACCCGGAACGCCGCCTTGCACAGCGGCTTGGCGATGGCGAGCTGATCCATCTCCTCGTAATCGCCCTGCTGCAGGTCGACGATTTCCCGCTCCGACGACCCGCTGATCAGGATCATCGGAAAGCAGTTCGTCGTCGCGTTGGACAGCGCCACCAACCCGTTCAGGAACCCCGGCGCCGACACCGTCAGGCAGATGCCCGGCGCCTTGGTCAGGAACCCGGCGATCGCCGCCGCATTGCCGGCATTCTGCTCATGCCGGAACGAGATCACCCGGATCCCTTCCGCCTGCGCCATCCGGCCCAGATCGGTGATCGGAATACCCGGCACACCGTAGATCGTCTCGACGCCGTTCAACTTCAGCGCGTCGATCACGAGGTGGAAGCCGTCGGTTAGCTCGGTTTCGGACGTCACGTCGTCATCTGGCTTCGGCGCTGCGGACATTGGTTGCTCCAGTTTCTTCTCGGTTCAGCTGCCGACCAGCGGCAGGAAATCGTCCAGGGCGGCGTTGAACGTGCCGGGCTGCTCGGCGTGCGCCAGATGCCCAGCCCCGTCCAACACGACGTACCGTGCCCCCGGGATGCGCCCGGCCATCCGCTCGCAGCCGGAAGCTGGCGCTAACTGGTCGAGGCTCCCCGCCACCACCAGCGTCGGCACCGCGATGCGCGCCAACGCCTCGCGCTGATCAAAGCCCGGCATTGCCAGCACCATGTCGCGGTAGGTGCTTTCCGGCACCGCGCCGAACGCCGCCTCGGCCGCCGCCACACCCGCCGGGTCGGCGCCTTGGCCGATCGACTCGCGGATCGCGTCGGGCGCCAGCGTCTCCATACTGTGCCCGGAATCCAGCGGCCCCAGCTTGGAGGCGACGAACTGATCCGCCCAGGCCGGGTCCCGCCCGCCGAACGCCGCACTGGTCTGCGATAGCACGACGCCGCGCGCCACGTGCGGCGACGCCGCCAGCAGCCGCTGCACGATCATCCCGCCCAGGCTGTGCCCGACCAGGATCGGCCGATCCAGCCCCAGCGCCTTGATGAACCCGGCCAGCGACGCCGCCAACGCTTCCATCGTCACCAGCGGCAGCGGCGCCGAGTTGGCATAGCCCGGCATGTCCCAGGCGATCGCGCGATACCGCTTGCCGAAATGCGCCAACTGCGGCGTGAACACCGCCGCACCGCCCCCGATCCCGTGCAGGAACAGGATCGGCACCCCCTCCCCTTCCTCGAGATAGACGATGTCGGCGGCCTCGCGCACCTGGCGCACGTCCATCTGGCCGATCTGGTGCGCGGGTTGGATCACGCGCGCTTCATGTTCGATTGCACTCATGGCAGCAGGTGGTAGCCTCCATCGCGGATCTCGACCATCACCTGGCTCGTCGCACTAGCGCCACTGTGATCGGCCGACGTCAGCGAGAACACCGCCTCCGCGCCGGCCATCCCCGTCACATGCTCCATCGCGTCCCGCAACACGGTGCGGAAGGCCGGCGTTCCCGCGGTGCCGCCGCCCATCTCTGCGGCCATCGACACCAGCATGAACGAATCCCACATCGTCGCCCCGAACAACGACCGGCTACCGGGACCGAACTTGCCCTCGTAGGCCTTGATGAACGCCATCGCCGGCGCCCGCACCGGATTGTCGTGCGGCAACTGCTCGGCCACCAGCACCGGTACCGACGAGAACATCACCCCATCTAGCGCCTTGCCGCCCACCCGCAGCGCATCCGGCCCGGCAATCCCCTGCACCGTATAGATCGGCCCGGCATAGCCGCGGTTACGCAGTTCGAGGATCGGCGTCGTCGCCGGCGTCGCCGAGGCTGCGACGAACACCGCATCCGGCTTGGCCGCGATCACCCGCAACACCTGCGGCGTGACGCTGGTATCGGCGGCGTTGAACCGCACGTCGATGACGCTCTCGATCCCGCGCTCGGCCGCTTGCGCCGACAGGGCGTTGATGTAGCCGTCGCCCAGAGCGGTCGCGAAGCCGATATGCGCCAGTCGCTTGGCACCCGCCTTGGCCAGCCGCTCCACGATCTGCACCGTCGCCACCTGCTCGCTCGGGATCAGCTTGAACGCCCAGCGCCGATTGCCCTCCGGCGGCTCGATCGCGCTCGACGACCCGGCCAGACTCACGAACGGCGTACCCGACGACCCCGCCACGTCTAACATCGCCAGCGAGTTCGGCGACGTCGACGGGCCCAGGATCGCGTCCACATGCTCCTCGTCGATCAACTTGCGTGCCGCCCGCACCGCTGCCGTCGGATCGGACGCATCGTCCAACACGACCCAGCGCACCGCATGCTCGCCGATCTTCTTCGGCAGCAACTCGATCGTGTTGCGCTCCGGCACGCCCAGCCCGGCCCCCGGCCCCGTCAGCGACAACACGGCCCCCAAGGTCATGTCGGCCCGCGCTGGCATGGTTCCCGCAAGGCACAGGGCAATGAGTGCGATCGACCGCATCCGGTCCCTCCCAAATCGAGCGCCGAGCCTAGCGCCCTCGACGCCACACTCCAACCGTCGCGTATCAGTGATGCCACCTCCGGCAACGAGCGGCCCACCGCACTGTTAAGTCAGGATGACCGATAAACCCCAAGACGATCGCTCCGCCCTTTCACGCCGCCTGATGATGAGCGCCGCCGGCATCGGCCTGGCCGCTGCCGTCACCGACACCGCTGCCGCGCAAACCCCAGCACCGACGCCCGCGACCGGCCAGCCTTTGTCCGACCCGCGCACCAAATATCCGCAGCCCCCCTTCGCCAAGCAGTCGCAGCCCTTCCCCGGCCTTGTCCACGACATGAACCCTCGCCCGGACCACGGCGAAACCAGCTATCGCGGCTCCGGACGCCTCGCCGGCCGCCGTGCGCTCATCACCGGCGGCGATTCCGGCATGGGTCGTGCCGCCGCCATCGCCTTCGCCCGTGAAGGTGCCGACGTCGTCATCAACTACCTGCCTGCCGAAGAGCCCGACGCGCAGGACGTCCTCGCTCTCATCCGCGATGCCGGCCGCAAGGGTTTCGCCATGCCCGGCGACCTCCGCGATGAGGCGTTCTGCAAGAAGCTGGTCGCCGATGCCGTCGCCCAACTCGGTGGCCTCGACATCGTCGTCTCCAACGCCGCGCGCCAGCAGCAGCATCAATCCTTCCTCGATCTGTCGTCGGAGGATTTCGACGCCACGATGAAGACCAACATCTACGCGCCGTTCTGGATCCTGAAGGCCGCCGTGCCGCACATGCCACCGGGTTCGGCCATCATCGCGACCACCTCGGAGCAGGCCTACGACCCGACGCCAGAACTCTACGACTACGCGCAGACCAAGGCGGCGACGATGAACTTCGTCAAATCGCTCGGCAAGCAACTCGCCTCCAAGGGCATCCGCGTCAACGGCGTGGCACCCGGGCCGATTTGGACACCACTGCAGGTCAGCGGCGGCGCGACGATGGAAAAACTGGAGAAGTTCGGTGGCAATACGCCGCTCGGACGCCCCGGGCAGCCCGCCGAGCTAGCCTCGATCTACGTGCAACTCGCCGCTAGTGATGCGAGTTACGCGACCGCTCAGGTGTATGGCGCCGCGGGCGGCTCCGGCCAGCCGTGATCGATCGGGCCGAGACTGCGACGTCAGTGCGTCCAGTTCTCGGCCCGGCCGTACTTGAAGTTGTCGGCGTACACCTTGGGCTTGATCGGATTCTTCTTCGGCGGCTGCTCCACCTGATACTCGATCCCGTTGGCATCGGCATACGCGATCGCCTGTGCACAGGTGTCGAACTTCAGGATCACCTGGCCCTGGGTAAAATCGCTGCCCCACCACCCCATCAGCGGTTCGGTGATTTCTTTCTGAGGCTGCCAGTCCAGCGTCCATTGTCCGGCGGTCGCCGGGCCGGATTGGGTGGCGGTCTTGGGACGCATGAAGATACGGGCGCGCAGGGTCATGCGGACGCTTATATCCGATTTGCGTCCTGCCGCGCCAGATATCGCCAGTCCAGGCTGCGCTGGTTCAGCACCGCCAATTCCGACGGCTCCCGCATCACACGCTCGCCCAGGCCGATCGCCCGCTCGAACGTTTCCGCATCCGCATGCTTGATTGCCGGCCGGGCGATGGTGTGGTGCCATACCCCACCAACCGCATTGTCCAGCAGCACCCGCATGAAGCAATGATCCAACCTGATTGGCCACCGATGCTCGACGGCGACTCGCGGCAAGGTGACCCGGGTCAACGCCAACCACCGCGCGACCCGGCGCCCCTGATCCTCAGCCTCACCCTCGCCCCCGAGGATCAGGCACGCCTGGACCGGCTCCGCGACGCTCATTTCCCGCCCCAGCGTAACTTCCTCGCCGCTCATGTTACGATGTTCCACCATCTTCCCGGCGCCCAACTCGAACACATCGCCGCCGACCTCGCTGGTATCGCCGCTGAAACCACCGCCTTCACGGTTCGCGTCGCCCGCCTGCAATTGCTCGGCCGCGGCGTCGCCTTGGCGCTGGAGGCTGACCCGCTGCTACGGCTGCGTGCCGCCCTGGCGCGCAACTGGTCCGATCGCCTCACCGCGCAAGATAGCCAAGGCTACCGCCCACACGTCACGGTGCAGAACAAGGTAGACCCGGCCGTCGCCAAGGCGTTGCTGCACGAGCTCTCGAAGAGCTTTGCCCCGTGGGAGATCGCCGCGACCGGGCTGTCGCTCTGGCATTACCGCGGCGGCCCCTGGGAACCGGCCGGAAGCTATCCCTTCAAAGCTGACGCGGCGGCCCCGCCATGACCCCGCCATCGATGACCAGGGTCTGCCCTGTCATGAACCGTCCCGAGGCCGCGGCCAGGAACACCGCGGCACCGGCGATCTCGTCCGGCTCGCCAATCCGCTGAAGCGGCGTATCGGCCGTGCGCCGCCGCAAATTGTCAGAATCTTCCCACAGCGCCCGCGCGAAATCCGTCCGCACCAAGCCCGGTGCGATGCAGTTGGCCCGGATGCCGCGCGGTCCCCATTCTACCGCCAGGTTGCGCGTCAGCTGCATGTCAGCTGCCTTTGACACGCCATAAGCCCCGATCGTCGCATTCCCGCGCAGCCCGGCGATCGACGACACGATGATCACCGACCCATCGCCGCGTTCAGCCATCCCCGGCAGCACCATGGTCGACAGCCAATGATTGCTGCGAATGTTGCTGCCCATGATCCGGTCCCACGCATCGTCCGGAATGTCGGCGCCCGGACCGAAATACGGGTTGACCGCGGCGTTGCACACCAGCGTGTCGATTTTGCCCCACTCAGCCAGGGTCCGCTCAACCAGCGCCTGCAATTCCGGCTTACGCCCGATGTTGCACGCCACCGCGATCGCCTCGCCGCCTTGCGCGCGGATGCCGTCCGACACGGTGTCGCAGGCATCCTGCCGCCGGCTGCTGATGACCACTCGCGCGCCATGTTGCGCCATGCGCTCGGCGATCGCCCGCCCAATACCTTTGGTCGACCCGGTGATCACCGCCACCTGGCCGCTCATGTCGAAGAGTGAGGAGTGTGCTGACAGCATGGGCAGGGCGGTTCTCCGCTTCTGATGGCCGGGCTGTTGGGGCGTCGTGGTGCTGCTGGAGGGGATTGAACTCTCGACCTCTCCCTTACCAAGGGAGTGCTCTACCACTGAGCTACAGCAGCGCGACGTACGCACCCCCTACGGACAAGCGGCGCTCAGGTCAAGCCAGCGATTGAGCCAACAGTATTCCTTATCAAATTTATGTGAATATCACGCCTTTTGTTTGACACATTCGCGAACGGGCTCGCTAGCATCCTAACCACAAAACGGCTTGGAAAAGGTCGACCCCATGCACCGGCAAAATCGGCTGACGTTGACCATGGTGAATGAACCGGCCCGCGCCCGCGAGCTGCCGGTAGGTTCCGAACTGATTATCGCATTCACCCTCGGCTTGGCGGGCTGGTGGGGCATCGTGCATCTGGTGATGTGGCTTGCCGCCTGACGACGAGCCGTCCAAGCCATCGGCCTCAACGCCTAATAAACCAACCCGCATCGAGCGGGAGGCTGAGGCCCTGCGGGCCAACCTGCGGCGTCGCAAGCAGCAGGCCCAGGCCCGCGATGCCAGGCCTGCCCCGAAAACCGACGCCGTCGAAACCTAGCACTCCCCCGCTGGCTCTCGTCCGCCGCCTGCGTTAGACGCATCCTCATGTCTGTCATGCCCGACCACTGGATTCGCCAAATGGCGACCGACCACGCCATGATCGAGCCGTTCGTCGGCACGCAAAAGCGCGAAGGCATCATCAGCTACGGCCTGTCGAGCTACGGCTATGACGCCCGCGTCTCCGACGAATTCCGCGTCTTCACCAACGTCGACAGCGCGATCGTCGACCCCAAGAACTTCAGCTCCGACAGCTTCGTCACACGCACCGGCCCATCGTGCATCATCCCGCCGAACTCGTTCGCGCTGGCCCACACGATCGAATATTTCCGCATCCCGCGTGACGTGCTGGTCATCTGCCTCGGCAAGAGCACCTACGCCCGCTGCGGCATCATCGTGAACGTCACCCCGCTCGAACCGGAGTGGGAGGGCCAGGTCACCATCGAGATCAGCAACACCACGCCGCTACCCGCGCGCATCTACGCCAACGAGGGAATATGTCAGTTCTTGTTCTTGAAAGGGGCGAGCCCGCCCGAGACGAGCTACGCGGACAAGGCGGGCAAATACATGCACCAACGGGGGGTCTCTCTGCCCCGCATGTAAAGAATGGGAATGTAAGGAAAATCGGCATGGACCGTATCCGCATCCGGGGCGGCCGCCCGCTCGAAGGCACCATCGCTATCGGCGGCGCCAAGAACGCCGCCCTGCCGCTGATGACCGCCGGCATGCTCACCGACGAGCGCCTGGTGCTGACCAACGTGCCCAAGCTGGCCGATATCGGTACCATGACGGCGCTGGTCTCGCAGCACGGCGTCGCCTGCGAGCTGAACAACGGCACCACCAGCCAGGACCGCGTACTCTCGATCGGTGGCCCCATCACCAACACCGAGGCTCCCTACGACATCGTGCGCAAGATGCGCGCCTCCATTCTCGTGCTCGGCCCGCTTCTGGCCCGGGTCGGCGAGGCCCGCGTTTCGCTGCCTGGCGGCTGCGCCATCGGCACCCGCCCGGTCGACCTGCACCTCAAAGGCCTCGAGGCCATGGGCGCCGTCATCTCGCTCAGCGGCGGCTACATCGACGCCAAGGCCCCCGGCGGCCTGCACGGTGCCAAGATCGTCATGCCGTTCGTCTCCGTCGGCGCCACCGAGAACCTGCTGATGGCCGCCGCCCTGGCTGACGGCCAGACCATCCTGGCCAACGCCGCCCGCGAGCCGGAGATCACCGACCTCGCCAACTGCCTCGTCGCCATGGGCGCGCAAATCGCCGGCATAGGCACCGACCGCCTGGTGGTCGAGGGCGTCAAGAAACTGCACGGCGCCACGCACCGCATCGTCTCCGATCGCATCGAGATCGGCACCTATGCCTGCGCCGCCGTCATCACCGGCGGCGACCTCCGCCTCCAAGGCGCCACGCTCGAGCATCTCGGCTCCGTCGCCAACGTCCTGGTCGAAGCCGGCGCCGAAATCTCCCAGGAGGACGGCGCGCTCCACGTCCGCCGCCTCGACGGCCTCCGCGGCGTGGACGCCATGACCGAGCCCTACCCGGGCTTCCCGACCGACATGCAGGCCCAGTTCATGGCCGTCATGGCCGTCGCCGAAGGCGCCTCCATGGTCACCGAGACCATCTTCGAGAACCGCTTTATGCACGTTCCCGAGCTGAACCGTATGGGCGCCCGCATCAACGTCCACGGCTCCTCGGCCATCATCCGCGGCGTCAGCGCCCTATCCGGCGCCCAGGTCATGGCCACCGACCTGCGCGCCTCCTCCTCCCTCATCCTCGCCGGCCTAGCCGCCTCCGGCGACACCGTCGTCAACCGCGTCTATCACCTCGACCGCGGCTACGAAGCGCTTGAACACAAGCTTTCCTCCTGCGGCGCCCAGATCGAGCGTATTCCCGGCTAGCGTCCATAACCTGCTCCCTCTCCCTCCGGGAGAGGGCTGGGGTGAGGGTGGCGCGCTTCCCGCCAGCCCCCTTTCGGTGCTAGTGCCTCGCATCCAACGCCCCAGAGATCCCGAATGACTGCCCCCTTTCCGGCCGCCGCCCTGGCGCCGGAGATCGATACTCCGCTCATCCTCGCTCTGCCCAAAGGCCGCATCCTCGGTGAATGCGGGCCGCTGCTGGCCCGCGCCGGCATCGTCCCCGCGCCCGACCTGCTCGACGAGGACAGCCGTCGCCTCCGCTTCCCCACTGACGACCCGGCGCTCGACGTCGTCCGCGTCCGCCCCTTCGACGTCGCCACCTTTGTCGCCTTCGGGGCCGCCCATATCGGCATCTGCGGCGCCGACGTGCTGATGGAATTCGACTACCCGGAGATCTACGCCCCGCTCGACCTCGGCATCGGCGGCTGCCGCGTCAGCGTCGCCGAACCGGTCGAAACCGCCGGCCTCGACGACCCGGCCACCTGGTCCCGAGTCCGCGTTGCCACCAAATATCCCAACATAGCCCGCAAGCATTACGCCAGCCGCGGCATTCAGGCCGAGATCGTCCACCTCAACGGCGCCATGGAACTGGCCCCCGGTCTCGGCCTCTCCCGCCTGATCGTCGACCTCGTCCAGACCGGCAGCACCCTGAAGGCCAACGGCCTGAAGGAAACGGAGGTGATCGCCCAGGTCACCAGCCGCTTGATCGTCAACCGCACCGCGCTGAAGACTCGCCCCGAGGCCGTCAGCGCCCTCATCGCCCGCTTCCGCACGGCGCTGGAGACCAAATGAAGCGTCTCGCCACCACCGATACCGACTTCCCCGCCGCCTTCCGCGCCCTCGTCGCCGACGGCCGCGACACCACCTCCCGCGTCGACGCTCCCGTCGCTGCCATCATCGCTGACGTCCGCGCCCGTGGTGACGCCGCCCTCATCGACTACACCAACCGCTTCGACCGCCTCGACCTCACCCCCGCCACCTTGCGCGTCACCGCCGACGAGATAGAGCAGGCCGCCGCCGCCGTTCCCGCCGCCCTGCTCGCCTCGCTCGACCTCGCCGCCACCCGCATCGAAGCGTTTCACCGCGCGCAGATGCCGGCCGATCTGGAACACACGGACGACGCCGGGCTGCATCTCGGCATGCGCTGGTCGCCGCTCGACGCGGTCGGCCTCTACGTCCCCGGCGGCAAGGCGGCCTATCCGTCCTCCGTGCTGATGAACGCGCTGCCCGCCCGCGTCGCCGGCGTTGGCCGCATCGCCATGACCGTGCCTTCCCCTGGCGGTCACCTCGAACCCCTCGTCCTCGCCGCCGCCCGCCGCGCCGGCGTCTCCGAGATTTACCGCGTCGGCGGCGCCCAGGCCGTTGCCGCTTTGGCCTACGGCACCGACACGGTCGCCCCGGTCGACCGCATCGTCGGCCCCGGCAACGCCTACGTCGCCGAAGCCAAGCGCCAGGTCTTCGGCCGCGTCGGCATCGACAGCATCGCCGGCCCCTCCGAAGTCGTGATCATGGCCGACGCCGGCAACGACCCGGCCGACATCGCCATGGACCTCCTCGCGCAGGCCGAACACGACGAAAGCTCGCAATCCATCCTCGTCACCACCGACCCGGCCCTCGCCGACGCCGTGGCCGCCGCCGTGGATCGCGCGTTGCAGACCCTCCCCCGCGCCGCCATCGCTGGCGCCAGTTGGCGCGACCACGGCTGCATCGTCCTCGCCCGCGATTGGGACGAAGCGGTGACCCTGGTCAACGATCTCGCCCCCGAACACCTGCAGATCATGGTGGCCGAGCCGCGCGCGCTGTTTGGCAAGATCCGTCACGCCGGGGCCGCCTTCCTCGGTGCCAACTGCCCGGAGGCCGTCGGTGACTACGTTGCCGGCCCCAACCATGTTCTGCCCACCGGCCGCACCTCTCGTTTCGCCTCCGGCCTGTCGGTGTTCGACTTCCTCAAGCGCACCACCTGGGTCGAGTGCGACCGCGCCGCCCTGGGCCGGGTCGGCCCCGCCGCGGTGGCCCTGGCGACGGCCGAAGGCCTCACCGCGCACGCCCAGAGCATCAGCCTCCGCCTGGCCCGCGCTTGACCGAACCCGCTCGCGTACTCATGTTCCGGCCACAAAACCAGGAATACTCCATGAAAGACCAATGCAAGTATGACTAAGGAAGACATGATCGAGTTCAGCGGCACCGTTCAGGAGCTGTTGCCCAACGCGATGTTCCGAGTGAAGCTCGACAACGAACACAGCATTCTCGCCCACACCTCCGGCAAAATGCGCAAGAACCGCATCCGCGTGCTGGCCGGCGACCGCGTCAACGTCGAGATGACGCCCTACGACTTGTCCAAGGGCCGGATCACGTTCCGCTTCAAGTAGCCGCCCCGAGTAGTCGTATCATGTCACCACCGCTGGTCCTCGCTTCGGCCAGCCCCCGCCGCCTCGCGCTCCTGGCGCAGATCGGCCTCGTGCCGGACAGCGTTCTCGCCACCGACATCGACGAGACACCCGGCCCGGCGGAGTCGCCGCGCGAGTATGCGCAGCGCATGGCGAGCGAAAAAGCCGCTGCCGCCGCGACTCCCGGCAGCTACGTCCTGGCCGCCGACACGGTCGTCGCCCTCGGCCGCCGCATTCTCCCCAAGGCCGACGATGCCGACACCGTCCGGCGCTGCGTGGCCATGCTGTCCGGCCGTCGGCACCAGGTGATCACCGCCCTCGTGCTCGTCGGCCCCGATGGTGGCCGCTCCGCCCGCACCTGCATCACCGCCGTCGCCTTCGCCCGCCTGTCGCACGAACAACTCGACGCCTACGTCGCCTGCGGCGAAGGCATCGGCAAAGCGGGCGGCTACGCCATCCAGGGTCGCGCCGCCGGGTTCACCCGCCTGCTGACCGGCAGCTACTCCGGGGTCGTCGGCCTGCCGCTGTTCGAGACCGCCCAGGTGTTGCGGGGCCGCGGCTACCCGGTCCCATGATTCGCATTTTCGTCGACGCCAGCCCCGGCGAGACCCGCATCGCCGTCCTCGACGGCAACCTGCTGCAGGATTTCGCCCTCTGGCGCCCCGGCCAGCCCGATGGCGTCGGCGACGTCCATCGCGCCCGGGTCATCGCCCGCATCCCCGCCATGGCCGGCGCTTTCGTCTCACTTCCCGGTGGCGACGGCTTTCTCCCCGACAGCGACGGCGCCGCGGCCACGCCCGAAGGCAGCCTGGTCGCCGTCCGCATCGTCCGCGCCGGCCAGGGTGGCAAGGGCCCCCGCCTCGCGCTGGCACCCGAAATCAGCGCCCAGGGCGACCCCGGCCTCATCGCCCGCGGCCCCTCTCCGCTCGACGAGTTCGTCGCCACCCATCCGCTGGCCCCAGTCTTGAGGCGCCCGTTCGAACCCGCCCTGGCCGATCAGGTCGCTACCCTCGCCGAGACCGAGATCGCGCTCCCCGCCGGCATGCGCGCCAGCATCCACCCCACCCCGGCCCTGGTTGCCATTGACCTCGACATGGCCGCTGCCACCGCGACCCGGCAGCCCAAGGCCTCCGCCCAGATGGCCGCCAACCTCGCCGCCCTGCCCGCCCTCATCCGGCAGATCCGACTCCGCAACCTGTCCGGCGCCATCTTCGTCGACCCGGCCGGCCTCAGCGTCAGCCGCCGCCCCAAACTCGCCACCGCCCTGGCCGCCGCCTTGGCCACCGACCCGCTGCAACCCCGCCTGCTCGGCTTCACCGTCCTCGGCCTGGCCGAGATCGTCCGCCGCCGCGTTCGCCCGCCGCTGCACGAACTCCTCGCCGGCCCGCACGCCGCCGCCCTCGCTGCCCTGCGCGAGATCGACCGTGACACCGCCGCCGCGCCCTACCTCGCCCTCGGCCTGGTCTGCGCCCCCGATGTCGCCGCCGCGCTCTCCCGCGACCCGGTGGCCCTCACCGACCTCGCCGATCGCACCGGCCGCCCCCTGACCCCGAAACCCGACCCGTCCCTCCCATCGGGCGCCTGGCGCATCGAGAGGCCGATTTGAGCAAACCCTGCCCCATCTGCGGCCGCCCCGCCGAGACCCCGCGCACGTTTCCCTTCTGCTCGCCCCGCTGCGCCGACGTCGATCTCGGCCGCTGGTTCAACGGCAGCTACGCCATTCCCGGCCCCCCGCCCGAGCTAGACGAGGACCCGCCCGCCTCCGAATGAGCCAAAACCGTCACAACAAGGGTTGAACTCCGCGCCGCCCCGGGCTAATCAGCCGCTCTCCCCGGCGCCCAAGTAGCTCAGCTGGTAGAGCATGCGACTGAAAATCGCAGTGTCGGTGGTTCGACTCCGCCCTTGGGCACCATTCTCCTCGCGAAAATCAAACTCTCTCCCACACGCCCGTCTGAGAGAAGCGGCCTCTCCCGCGAGACCAAACTTCAGAAATCACGTTCATTGATCGTCGTGCCCTGAATCGCGACATTCAGGCTCATGAACACGCCCTCGCAAGCTCCCGCCTTTGACGCGTTCGGCGACCGTGCCGCTAGTGAGCCGAGCCGTCGGACCACCACCGATCGCGCACGCAGCGCCGCCGTTGCGATCTTCTGGTCGGTCGCAATGTTGCTCGTCGCTGGCCGCGTCTACCAGCACGGTGCGCTGACGCAGCCCCATGCGATGGAAATAGCTTCCCGCTAACGCGGCCCCGCCGACGTCAGCCCGCCATCCACCACGATCTCTGTGGCAGTGACGTAGCGAGCCTCGTCGGATACCAGGAACCGCACCGCGTGCGCGATATCCCAGGCATCGCCCATGCGGCCCATCGGCACCTGTGCATTCCGGCTTTCGATCAGTGCCGCCGCATCGTTGGCGCCCAACTGCTTCAATAGCCGCGTCTCTACCAGCGGCGTGTGCATCAGCCCCGGGATCACCGTGTTGCAGCGTATGCCTTCTTTGGCGTGGGCCAGCGCCACCGACTTCGACAGCGCAATGATACCGGCCTTGCTCGCCGTGTAAGCCACATGCGACCGCCCCGACAGAATCCGCATCCCCGCCACCGACGACAGGTTCACGATCGCACCCGATCCCTGCGCGATCATCGGCGGCAGCGCGTATTTACAGCCCAGGAACGCCGTCTTCAGGTTGAAGTCGATCTGCCGGTCCCAGATTTCTTCCGGCATGTCCGCTGCGGTGCCTGGATGCGACCCGCCGACATTGTTGACCATGATGTCCAACCGCCCGAACCGGTCCAGACACGCTTGCACCGCCCCCTCGACCTCAGCCGCGACCAACATGTCCACCACGGCGAGCTCGCACGTCCCGCCCTCGTCACGGATGATCTGCGCCGTCTCCTGCACTGCCGCCTCGACGATATCGAGCAACAGCACCGACGCCCCTTCGCGCGCCAGCAGCACGGCCGTCGCCTTGCCGTTCCCCCATCCCGGCCCGACCGATCCCGCCCCGGTCACGATCGCGACCTTACCCGTCAGACTACCCGTCATTGCGTACTCCCCGCTTCGACTCGAACCGATACGGACTAGCACTTCCCGGCACCGGGTCGAGTACCAGTCGATGTTCGAGCGGCGGAAATGCCCGGCTCCGATCAGCAGCGCCGCCATCGCCGGCCGCTGCTCATACGAGAGGGCTACCATCGTCATCGCTTTGCGACGTTGACGACCGATCGCGTCAACCGTGAAGCGTTAAACGCAATCTCCTGTCAGCTATTCCAGCAGCCGACTCCGCAGATTAGCGATCGGTTACCAGCCGAGAGTCGCACCGCTGTAATCCACGAACGCCGACCCCGGTGTCCGCCGATGCTCCTCCAGCACGTCGACGATCCCCTTCACGCTCGTCGTCACGTCCAGATCGGCCCCCTTGCCGCCCATATCCGTCTCCACCCAGCCCGGATGGAACGACAACACCGGCCGATCGCCGAAGCTTTTCATCTTCGCCCGCGTCAGCGAGTTCAGCGCCGCCTTGCTGGCGCGATACATCGCCTTGTTGTCCTGCTCGGTCAGCGACACGCTGCCCATCCGGCTGCTCATGAACGCCACCGTGCCCCCCGGCGCGACCCGGTCCAGCAACGCCAGAGCGGCGCGCACCGGCGCCACCGCATTGGTCATGAACAGATGCCCAATCCCGTCCGAATCGATCGTCTCGAAATCGTCCGGCTCCGAGATCCCCGCATTGACGAACAGGAGATCGAACCCGGTCCCGTCCAACGCGGCGATGCTCGCCGGGTCGGTGATGTCCGCGATCGCCGACCCGGCGCCGGTTGCCTCGAGCCCAGCGCGGTCAGCCTCCTTGCGCACCGTCCCCGTCACCGTCCAGCCTCGTGCTGCCAGTTCGTGCGCCAGCCCGAGCCCGAGCCCGCGGGACGCGCCGAGGATGAGTGCGTTGGGCATGATCAACTCCGTCAGATTGTTTGAAGCACATTGGCGCGGCGGATCGTCACCGCAACCGCCCGGCTCAGCCCTGCGCCGGCTGCCGATCCTTCATCGCCGCTTCCGCCGTGCGCACCATCTCGTCCTCGTGCCGGTTCACCCAGATCACGAACCACACGATCAGCACGGCTGCGATCACCCCGATCGTGATCCCGATCGGCCCCAGGAACACCTTGATGTGGTCCCCCACGATGTAGGCTGCGCCGCCATACCCGACCACCCAGCACAGCCCACCCAACCCGTTCCACAGCAGGAAGCGCGGCCACGGCATGTGCACCGCGCCTGCCAGCAGCGCCGCGAACGTCCGCATGAAGGCGATGAAGCGCCCGAAGAACACGACCTTGCCACCGTGCTTCTGGAACAGGTACTCGCCCAGAATGATCCGCTTCTCGGTCAGCCCGATCTTGCCGCCCCACCGCGTCAGTGCCTGCCGGCCGAGCTTCTTGCCGATCAGATAACCGGCATTGTCGCCCATCACCGCGCCGACCACCGCCCAGCCCAGCGCCGTGTAGATGTCGATGCCGCCTTGCGTGGACGCGTAGATCGCCAGCCCGATCAGCAGGCTTTCGCCCGGCAGCGGCACGCCCATGCTCTCGAAGAAGATCACCACCGCGACGAACCAGGTCCCGTGCGTGTGGACGAAGCCGTCCAGCCATTCAATCACTTGCGTTCTCCCGGAACCGCCGCCAGCCCGCCGCCCGCAGCTCACACGCCGGACACGTGCCGCAGCCGAAGCCCCAGGCGTGCCGATCCGTCCGATTCCCCAAATAACACGTATGCGTGAGCTCCACTGTGATGTCGAGCACACCCAACTGCTCCGCCAGCGCCCAGGTCGCCGCTTTGTCCAACCACATCAACGGCGTTTCCAGCACGAACCGCCGCTCCAGCCCCAGGTTCAGCGCCAGCTGCATCGCTTTGACCGTGTCGTCTCGACAATCCGGATAGCCGCTGAAATCCGTCTCGCACATGCCGCCGACGATCCGCCGCAGCCCGCGCCGATACGCCAGCGCCGCCGCATAGGTCAGGAACAGCAGGTTGCGCCCCGGCACGAACGTGGTCGGCAGCCCGTCCGCCCCCATCGCGATCGCCACCTCGCTGGTCAGCGCCGTGGCGCCCAGCGCCACCAGCCCGCCCTCGATGTCGATAACCGTGTCGTCCCCCAACCCCGGCCACCGCGCCCGCAGCGCGTCACGGATCGGCCCGCGGCACTCCAGCTCGACTGCGTGCCGCTGCCCGTAGGCGAACCCCACCGTCTCCACCCGGTCGAACCGCTCCAGCGCCCAGGCCAGGCACGCCGTGCTGTCCTGCCCGCCGCTGAACAGCACCAATGCGCCCTCGTCCCCCGCTGCCCCCATCGCTTCCCGTTCCTCGAATACCTATCTTCCCCCTATGGACCTGGACTTCACCGAAGACGAGATCACCCGCTATTCGCGGCACATCCTGCTCGACGAAGTCGGCGGCATCGGCCAGGCCAAGCTCCGCGCCGCCCGCGTGCTGATCATCGGCGCCGGCGGCCTCGGCAGCCCGGCCTTGCTCTACCTCGCCGCCGCCGGTGTCGGCACGATCGGCTTGATCGACGACGACCATGTCGACCTCTCCAACCTCCAGCGCCAGATCGCCCACACCACCGACCGTGTCGGCGCCGCCAAGGTCCGCTCCGCCACCGCCGCCGCCCAGGCCATCAACCCGGCCGTCACGATCGAGCCCTACGAAACCCGCCTGACCGCCGCCAACGCCCTCGACCTCGTCGCCCGCTACGACCTGGTCTGCGATGGCAGCGACAATTTCGACACCCGCTTCCTGGTCGCCGACGCCTGCGCCCTGGCCCGGCGCACCCTGGTCTCCGCCGCCGTGCTGCGCTTCGACGGCCAGCTCTCCGTCTTCAAACCCCACACAGGTGGCCCCTGCTATCGCTGCCTGCACCCGGCTCCGCCGCCCCCTGGCCTGGTGCCCTCCTGCAGCCAAGCCGGCATCCTCGGCGCCGTCACCGGCGTCATGGGGACCTTGCAGGCCACCGAGGCGCTGAAGGAGATCATCGGCATCGGCGACAGCCTCTCCGGCCGCCTCCTGCTCTGGGACGCACTCTCCGCCCGCATGCGCACCATCAAACTTCCCCGCGACCCCGCCTGCCCGCTCTGCGGCGAGCACCCCACCATCACCGACCTGTCCG
>JBPBQE010000399.1:0-23012 GCA_050954595.1 Janthinobacterium lividum
ACGTTGGGCGGCCGGCCCCTGTATGTGTTCCGCCGCGTCGTCGTGCCGCTGACTTGGCCCGGCGTGCTGGCGGGCATGACGTTGGTGTTCTCGCTCTCGATCGCCGCCTACGTGATCCCGACGCTGCTGATGGGCGACGCATTCCAGACCCTGCCGACGACGGTCGCCACCAGCTTCCTGTATTTGCAGGACCCGCATCGCGGCGCCGTCGCCGGGGTCGTGCTGCTCGTCCTGGCAGTACTGGCCGTGCTGGCCAGTTCGGCGCTCGGACGGCGCACGGAGGTGTCATGACCCGGCTTGTCGCGCGCGCCCTTGCTTGGACCATGCTCGCACTGTGCCTGGTCTATCTGCTGCTGCCGCTGGCCGTGACGCTGCTGGTGTCGTTCTCGCCGTCCGCGGTGTTCCAGCTGCCGCATGACCGGCTGGTGCTGCGCTGGTACGAGCGGATCGGGCAGCTCGACGGGCTGGCCGACAGCGTCGTGCTGACGCTCGAAGTGGCGGTGGTCGCGACGGCGGTGTCGCTGGGGCTGGGCACGCTGGCGGCGATCGCGGTGGTGCGCGGGCGGTTTCCCGGGCGGGGCGCGGTGGCGACGTTCCTGATCTCGCCGCTGATGCTGCCCGGGTTGGTGATCGGCATCGCCATCCTGCAATGGTTCCGCTTCCTGGGGCTGCGGGACGCGCTGCCGAGCCTGTTGCTGGCGCATGTCGTGGTCGTGCTGCCCTTCGTGGTGCGGACGTTGGTGGCAGGGTTAGCTCGGTTCGATTTCGCGCTGATCGATGCGGCACGGACGCTGGGGTTGTCGTATGGGCAGGCGGTGCGCCGGGTCATGGTGCCGGTGCTGGCGCCATCCTTCATCACCGGCGGGCTGTTCGGCTTCCTCGCCTCGGTCGACAACTACCCGGTCTCCATCTTCCTGACCGACGTCTATCACCGCACCCTGCCGATCCAGCTGCTGCAATGGCTGGGCGAGTCGCCGGACCCGACGGTGGCGGCGGTCTCGAGCCTGATCATCGGGCTGACGATCGTGGTGTTGGTGATCGGCGACCGCCTTGTGGGCCTCAACCGGATGGCTGGCCTATGACCCGCGATTTCCAAGGCTACGGCCGCACCCCGCCCGACCCGCAATGGCCCGGCGGCGCCCGGGTCGCGGTCTCGTTCGTGGTCAACGTCGAGGAGGGGGCGGAGCTCTCGCTCGTGGACGGCGACGAGCGCAACGAAGCCGTCTACGAGGTAACGGACGAGGTCAAGGGCAGCCCGGACCCCTGCCGCGACAGCCATTATGAATACGGCACTCGGGTCGGCTACTGGCGAATCATGGACACGCTCGACGCGCACGGGGCGGCGAGCACGCTCAACGCCTGCGGCCGGGCGGTGATGCGCTCACCATGGCTGGCGCAGGACGCGGTGGCGCGCGGGCACGAGATAGCCTGTCACGGCTGGCGCTGGGAGCGCCATGCCGGGATGGACGAGCCGGCTGAGCGCGCGACCATCGCACGCGCCGCCGCCGCGATCGCCGCCGCGACCGGCACCCCGCCCCGCGGCTGGCACACGCGCTCCGCGCCGTCAGCAAACACGCGCCGGCTGCTGATCGAGCATGGCGGCTTCCTCTACGACAGCGACGCCTATTGCGACGACCTGCCGATCTTTGTCCCGGTCGGCGAGCGGCGGCATCTGGTGCTGCCCTACAGCTTCGATACCAACGACATGCATTTCCACCAGGGCATGCAGCGCTTCACGACGGCGGCGCACTTCGCCGAATACGTGATCGACGCCTATGACCAACTCTGGCGCGAGGGCGGCCGCATGCTGTCGGTCGGCCTGCATCTGCGGATGATCGGCCGCGCCGGACGCATCGCCGGGCTCGAGCGCGTGCTGCGCCATATGCGCGACCGCGGCGGCCACTGGTTCGCTCGTCGCGACGAGATCGCCCGGCACTGGCTGGACCGCTTTCCGCCATGAGACGCGCAACGACCGCCCGGGTGGACGGCGCAGCGCCTCGCGCTCAATGATGCAGCATGCTGTTCAGTGATCACGTGCCTGCCGGGGCCGACCGCGTCCTCGCCATCAGTCAGCCCGAGCATGCTCTGGTTTCCGGCCAAATCCTGGCGGCATGGGGCCGTCCGCTCGACGAGCGCGTGGTGCTGGCGGCGGGACAGCACGATGTCGCGTGGCTCGATTGGGAGGTGGCGCCGACCTTCGATGCCGAAACGGGACGGCCGCGCGAGTTCCGCAGCATCGGCGTCGCCGAGCATGCGCCGATGTGGGAGCGCGGCGTCGACCGCGCGCTGGCGGCATGGGGCCGCCGGGTCGCGTTGCTGGTGTCGCGACACGGCAGCACAATCTACCGCCGCTTTAACGACCGGCACCGGAGCGCAGCCGGACCTGGCCTGCTCGCGGACGAGCGCGCCGCCGCCGACTACCTCGCCCGGCATCAACAGCGACAGGACGAGTGGATGATGGCGCTCGGTCTGGGGGTGGCAGAAGTCGCCCACGATGCCGAGTTGATCGCTTTCGCCGACACGCTCTCGCTGATCCTGTGCGGCGCCCTCCCCGTCTCAGCCCCGCTCGACATCGCGCACCACCCGATCACACTCTCGGTCGACGCCGATGGAAGTTTCGGACTGGATCCGTGGCCGTTCGCCGCGAATACGCTGAGATTCGAGATTGAGACCCGGCCATTACCCGAAGCGGGCCGCTTTTCCGATGCGGATGTCATGCGCGACTGGCTCGCCGACCCGGCGCGCACGACGCTGCGCCGCGATCTGGTGCGGCAATGACCCAAGAGACCCTCATTGCCGGAGGCCGGGTGATGCTACCCGGTGCCGACCCGCACGCGCCGCCCGAGGCCGACATCCTGATCCGTGGCGACCGGATCGCCGCGATCGGCGCGCTGGGCGAGTTGCAGGTCGCGCCCGGCGCGACAGTGATCGATGCCAGCGGCTTGTTGGTGTCGCCCGGCTTCGTCAATGCGCACTACCATTCCTACGACGTGCTGCAGAAAGGGCTGTTGGAAGACATGCCTTTCGACGTCTGGGCGCTCCATTCACAGCCGGCCTATCTGGGGCCGCGGAGCGCGCGCGAGGTGCGGCTGCGGACCTTGATCGGGGCAATCGACTGCATCCGGCACGGCGTGACGACGGTGCAGGACATGAACTCGCTGGTGCCGATGGATGAGCCGACCCTGGATGCGGCGTTGGCAGCCTATGCCGAAGCCGGGTTACGGGTGGTGTTCTCGATCGCGGTGCGCGACGTCGCCGCGCTCGACATCGCGCCATTTCTGCCGGCCGAAGCGCCCGAGGCGGTGCAGGCGCTGGTGCGCGGCGCGCAGGCCGATGCGGCGGCGCAGTTGGCGTTCGTCGAGGCGCAGATCCGGCGGCTGACGCCGTTGCCGCCGGGCTTACGCTGGGCGCTGAGCCCGTCGGGGCCGCAGCGATCAAGCCGGGCGCTGCTCGAGGGTATTGCCGATCTGTCGCGACGATACGAGTTGCCGGTGCTGACTCATGTGTATGAGACCAAGGCGCAGGCAGCCAAGGCGCGGGTGCTATATGCGGCGCAGGGCGGGTCGATGTTGCGATGGCTCGATGAGGTCGGGCTGCTAAACGAACGGCTGACGATCGTGCATGGCGTTTGGCTGACCGACGAGGAGGTCGGGATGCTGGCCACGGCAGGCGCTGGGCTGGCGCATAACCCGGCCAGCAATCTGAAGCTCAAGAGTGGGCTGGCGCCAATGCGCCGGGTCATCGACGCCGGCGTCAACGTGTCGCTCGGCTGCGACAATTGCAGCTGCGGTGACTGCCAAAACATGTTTACCGCAATGAAGCTGCTATGCCTGTTGGCGGCGGCGTCCGAGCCCAATCCAGCCGGCGTGCATGCCGCGGACGCGTTCCGGGCTGCGACGGTGGGCGGCGCCAAGGCCGTGGGCATGGCGAGCGAAACCGGAAGCATCACGCCGGGGATGCTGGCCGACCTAGTGCTGCTCGATCTATCGGATATTGCCTATGTTCCGCTCAATAGCGCCGTGCGCCAGATGGTGTTCGCGGAGTCCGGCAGAGGAGTGCACAGCGTCATGATCGCAGGTCAGCTGGTCCTGGACGCCGGTAAGCTGACGACGGTCGACGAAGCGGAACTACGTCGCGAGGCCGCCGAGTTGATGCCGCAATTCTGGCAGGACTATGCGGCGCAGGCCGCTCGGGCGGCGGAGGCAACGCCGTGGTTGCTCGAAGCCAACCGCCGGGTCGCGGCGGAAGCGCTGGGGCTCGACCGGTATTTGCCGGGATGATCGACCCCGTCGGCCTTACCGCGCCGGAGATCGCCGCCGCGGTTCAGCGCCGCGCGCTCGACCCAGTGACGGTCATTGAGGCGTTTCTCGACCAGATCCGGCAGCGCAATGGCGCCATCAACGCCTTGGTCGACCATGACGAAGCAGCACCCCGTGCCGAGGCGGCAGCCGTGCGCGATCGACTCGATGCCGGCGAGACGCTGCCGCTGGCGGGCGTGCCGGTGGTCGTCAAAGACTCAATTTGGGTCGCTGGCCGCCGCA
Source organism: Janthinobacterium lividum (assembly GCA_050954595.1). Lineage (GTDB taxonomy): Bacteria > Pseudomonadota > Alphaproteobacteria > Acetobacterales > Acetobacteraceae > JAVVHH01. Next base: position 4,542 of record JBPBQE010000399.1, read on the forward strand.
TCACTCAGGGGGCGCGCCTGTATCGGGATTTCATTGCCCCGCGGGACGCGCTGCCGGTCGAGCGGTTGCGGCGGGCTGGGGCGGTGGTCATCGGTATCGGCAACATGCCGGAGTTCGGCGCCAAGGAGGTGACAGACAACGTCATCTACGGCCGCACGCTCAACCCGCGCGACCTGAGCCGGACGCCCGGGGGCTCGTCGGGCGGCTGTGCGGCGGCGCTGGCGGCCGACATGGCGCCCATCGCTCTCGGCGGCGACGGCGGCGGGTCCTGCCGTCGGCCGCCCGCGCATGTCGGCGTGGTGGGCTTCAAGCCGAGCCCCGGGATTGTCGCCGACCCATTCGGCTTTCCGGGCGCGCTGGCCGGCATCGCCTGTACCTGCCCGATGGGCCGGGTCGTGGCCGATGTCGCGGCCGCATTCGAGGTGATGGCCGGGCCGCATGCAGAGGATGTGCTGTCGGTCGAGTGCGCCGGTCCGTCGAAGCAACCAGTGCCGGCGCTCCGCTTTGCCTATAGTCCGCAGCTCGGCCTCGATCTCGCCCTCGATGCCGACGTCCGGGCCGCCGTCGATGCTGGGGTCGAGACGCTGCGCCGGGCGGGGCTGCAGATCGCCGGTGCCGACCCGGTGTGGCCCGACGGCACTGAAGAAGCGCGGATCCTCGCCATCGAGGATTCCGGGCTCGCCCATTTCTTCGGCCAGCGTTACCAAGCCGATCCGGACTTCTTCGACCCGGCGATCGGGTTTCAGATCGAGCGCGGCTTGCGCGCGACCGCAGCAGACGTTGCTGCCGCGCATGGGTTCAGTTTGAGCATCGGCGGCGCAATCGCCCGCTTTTTCGCCAACACCGACATCCTGATCTGTCCGACCATCGCCTGCGTCGCGTGGCCCGCCGACCAACTCGACCCGGCAACCGTCGGCGGCCGACCTGCACAGCGGCGCGGGCATGCGGCCTTCACCCCGCTGTTCAATCACGCGCGCACCCCGGCCATCAGCATTCCGTGCGGCACCGGCGCGGCTGGGCTGCCAGTCGGGTTACAACTCGTCGGCCGCCGTGGCGCCGATCGCGACGTGCTGCGCGTTGCCGCGTGGATGGAAGCCGCGCTGGCCGGCTAAGCCGGCATGGTTCTTGCGAAGGTCCAGCATCTCCGGGAGGGGCCAATGCCGAACACGCTCGCTTGCACGTCCGTTTGGAATAGCGCCATCAGCCGACGAGCCGCGTTACGCGGTGCCGCCCTGGGCTCGATCGCTCTGATGACCTGTAGTCACGGCGCCCATGCCGCCGAAAGCCACATCAAGTCGACTTATGGCAGCGGGTTCTGCAACCTGAACTTCTATCTGACCAACGCTCTGCAGACCGCGCAAACGGATGGACTGATCCTCGATTTCATTACGGTGCCCACTTTCGCCGAACAGGTGACGTTCCTCGGCGCCGGGCAGGTCGATGCGGGATTGATGCCCTATACCAGCTTCATCGCGCTTTACGATGCCGGCGCGCCAGTCAAGATCGTTGCCGGCGGCGGCATCCAGGGCTGTATCCTCGTCGCACAGCCCGGCCTGGACAGTCCGGCCAAGCTCAAGGGCAAGACGCTCGGCACCTTCCAACTCGATACGCTCGAAGTACTGCCATACGACTGGTTCAAAAAGAACGGCGTCAACTTCAAGGACATCACCGTCCGTTACATGGGCAACACGCCGGAGGCGGTCGAGGCGTTCCGCGCCGGAGCGATCGATATGATCTGCACCGTCGAACCCTACGGCACCGCGCTGCTGAACGACGTCAAAGGTTCCGTGATGCTGTCCGACGGTCTCGACATTTACGGGCCCGGCTACACTGACTGCGTGCTGGCGGTGAGCGACAACCTCATCAAGACCAACCCGGCCGGGATCAAGGCGCTGATCAAGGGCATGATGGTCGCGCAGAACATGGCCGAAATGGAACCCCAAAAGGCGCTCGATCGACTGGTCGGCAGTTACTACAAGACCAGCATGGAGAACGCGAAGATCGCGATGGCCAAACAGCCTTCGGTGGTCGATGCGCGCAGCCAGACCGACTTCATCCTCGAGCGCGTCAACTCGATCATGGAAATGGGATACATCAAGACCAAGCCCGGCCGTAGCGCGATCGATTGGACGCTGCTCGAGCAGGTGATCGCGGAAAACCCGGAGCTTTACGGCAAACTGAAGCTCAAATCGGCATGAGGCTCGGTATGCTGGCAACGATGCCAGGGGTCGCGATCAGCCGGCCTCGGTTCGTGATGCCAGAGTGGGCTGCTCGGATAGGTTGGGCATTCCTCAGCATCGGGCTGTTCTGCGGCATCTGGGAGGTTCTGTCGGCCATCGGCTGGGCCGACCGCCGGCTGCTGCCGCCGCCCCACGTCTTCCTCGGTAATATTGCCGACCAGGCCAAGTTCTTCAACACGGTGACGCGTTGGCAGGTGGGCGTGGACCCCAGCGCCGCACCAAGCCCGTGGATCGCGGTGTTCAACACTGCGATCTCGACCATTGGTCGGGTTGTGGCCGGGCTCGGCATCGCGTCGATCCTGTCGGTCACGCTCGGTGTCGCGATCCGCTACTTTCTCCTCGTCGAACGGCTCACGTTGCCGACCATCACCTTACTCGCGCCGGTGTCGCCAATCGCCTGGTTGCCGGTGGCGATCTTCATGTTCGGCATCGGCGACAAGCCGGCGGTGTTCATGGTCGTCATCGCGCTGCTGTTCCACATGACGCTCTCGACCATCGCGCAGATCGACGGCGTCAACCGCAACTACATCAACGTGGCGCGCACGATGGGCTGCACCAAGCTGCAGATCTACGGCCGGGTCATCGTTCCGGCGATCTTGCCGGGGATGCTGCTGGTGTTGCGGATGAATTTGTTCGCGGCCTGGATGGCCGTGCTGATCGCCGAGACTACGGGCGTCGGATACGGGCTTGGCCAGGTGATCATGCTGGCGCGCAACACGTTCAATCCGTCCTTGGTGTTTTTCACCATCGCGCTCATCGGGGTGCTCGGCTTCGGCTTCGATTACGGGCTGCGCCTGTTGCAGAAGCGGATCCTGTATTGGACGCCGCAAGGGGCAGGAGCGCTCAGTGGCCTCTGAAACAGCATTGTTCAGAGCGCCGCCGGCGGCGTTCTCGTCCCACAGCGCGGTGGTGTGTCGTGGCGTCGAGAAGGTCTGGGCGCCCGGCACACCGCGGGCGCATCAGGCGCTGCAGAACATCGACCTGGAAATCGCGCCCGGTGAGTTCGTCGTCCTGTTGGGGCCTTCGGGTTGCGGCAAGAGCACACTGCTGTATCTCATCGCCGGGCTGGAGAGCACCACCGGCGGCGAGCTTTGGTCGTTTGGCGACCGGGTCGAGCGGCCGTCTCCCGACCGCAGTCTGATCTTCCAGGAAACGTCGTTGTTCCCTTGGCTCTCCGTGGGCCAGAACGTCGCGTTCGGCCTGTCCGTCCGTGGTGAAAGCAAGGAATCGCGCATGGCGACTGCCCGGCAAGCGCTGGCGCGGGTCGGCCTGGCCGAGGCGATTGACAAGCGGCCGGACGAGCTATCAGGCGGCATGCGACAGCGTGTAGCCGTCGCGCGGGCGTTGGCGATGCAGCCGAAAGTGTTGCTGATGGACGAGCCTTTTGCCGCGCTGGACGTCCAGACCCGCTCGAAGATGCAGGACTTCCTGCTCGACGTCTGGCGCGTATCCGGCGCGTCGGTGCTGTTCGTCACTCACCACATTGACGAGGCGATCGCGCTGGCCGACCGCGTCGTGGTGTTCACCTCGCGGCCTGGGCGGATCAAAACCATCGTCCCGATCACGCTGGACCGCCCGCGCGACCCGTTCAGCCCCGAGGCGGAGCATCTGCGCCGTCATCTCACCGGCCTGCTGCAGGACGAGGTCGACCGCGCCTTCGCCGAGCAAGAATCGCTGCACGCCTAACACCAAAACTCCCGGAGATCTGATCCTTGGCCACCACGCTGATCCGCAGCCGCGCTGCGCTGTCGCCCAAGCCCGGCCTTGACCCAGTCGAGACCATCGCCGACGGCGCCGTGCTGCAGGAAAATGGCCTCATCGCCGAGATCGGCACCTATGAGGATCTGCACCGCCGCTATCCGAACACGCCGGTGATCGGCACCGGCGATCAGATCCTGACCCCAGCCTTCGTCAACGCCCATCACCATGTCGGTCTCACGCCGGTGCAGATCGGCTCGCCCGACATGCCGCTCGAACTATGGTTCGTCACTCGCATGGTGGCGCGAAACCTGAACCTGTATCTCGACACGCTGTATTCCGCGTTCGAGATGGTCGCGTCAGGCATCACCACCGTCCAGCACATCCATGGCTGGCTGCCGGGTTCGCCGAACGAGGTGCGCAGCAAGGCGGACGACGTGATCCGCGCGTATGAGGACATCGGCATGCGGGTGTCCTACTGCTACGCCGTGCGCGACCAGAACCGGCTCGTGTATCAGGATGATGCCGAATTGGTCGCCTCGTTGCCACCGGAGCTGCGCGGCCCGATGCAGGCGTGGTTCGACCGCTTCCGGCTTTCGCTGGACGATGCCATGGACATGTTCGCCTCGATGCACAGTGCGCATGCCGGCAAGGACCGAGTCCGCATCCAGCTCGCGCCGGCCAACCTGCATTGGTGCAGCGACGACGCACTTCGCAAATTGGGCGATGCGTCCGAGAAGTTCCAGGTGCCGATGCACATGCATCTGGTCGAGACCGCGTATCAGAAGGAATACGCGATGCGCCGCGGCGGGTGCACCGCCGTCGAATACCTCGATCGCTTCGGCTTGATGAACGAGCGTATGACCCTCGGCCATGGCGTGTGGCTGAACGAGAAGGACATTGCGCGGGCAGCCGAGACCAAGACCTGCATCTGCCACAACTGCAGCAGTAATTTCCGGCTCCGCTCCGGTGTGGCGCCGCTTAACCGCTTCCTCGCCGAAGGTGTCACGGTCGGGATCGGCCTCGACGAGGCCGGCATCAACGACGACCGCGACATGCTGCAGGAGATGCGCTTGGTGCTCCGCGCGCACCGCATCCCCGGCATGGACGACGACGTGCCGACGATGGACCAGGTGTTCAAGATGGCCACCGTCGGCGGCGCCCGCACGACCGGTTTCGGCAATCAGATCGGCACGCTCGAGAAAGGCACCGCCGCCGACCTCGTCCTGCTCGACTGGAAGCCGATCAGCTACCCGTATCTTGACGAGCTGACCCCGGTGCTCGATGCCGTCCTGCAGCGCGCCAAGACCGGCGCTGTCTCCACCGTCATCTGCGCTGGAGAGACCATCTACGCCGACGGCAAGTTTACCCGCGTCGACCAGGCCAACGCCCTGGCCGAGCTGCACACCGACCTGGCCCGCGCGTTGTCCGATGACGAGGTGCAGCGGCGTCAGCTCTCCAAGGCCCTGCTGCCGCATGTGAAGCGCTTCTATTCCGGCTACATTGATCCGGCGAAGCACGTTCCGTTCTACCGCCCAAGCTCGATGGTTTGATGCCGATAGGCAGCCCGCTTCAGTAACCCGCCTGCTGCCGCTTGCAAGCCGAGCTGAGTGTTTGGCTTTAATGCCTGCCACTCGGCGAAGCTCTCCGGCGAGAGTTGGTCAATAATGTGCCTGTGCCAGTTTCTGTTGGAGGTGCCGGCCTACGTGGTCTCGTCGGCATTGAGATGCCGAACGGCTAGGTTTACGCACCGAATGGTCTGAACGAGATAGAAGAGCGCGTGCTACGGAGGAACATCGTCAAAGGTAGGCCTGATCTGGTTCACCAGAAAGCCGAGAGCTACAAAGCTCGTTGACCTTGGCTTACTGTCTTACGTGATCTTCATAGCAGCGACTTCTAGGAGTTATTAGCACTCGGATAGTCGGCCGATGCTAACCCGGTATTTTGCCCCTGGCTCCAGTTCGATGGCGGCACATCGCTCTTCACTCGTACATTGCCACCGTTGAGCCAGGTTTAAGCCTCGACCATCGTGCGTTCAGAGAAAGCCTGCGACACGCCGGCGAGTTTTTGGAAGTATGCGGCACCCGAACCGGATCAAAGGACGACACCATGACAATCGGCCGCAGGACGTTGATGGGATGGGCGGGCGCCTCCGTTGCTGCTTCAGTTCTCGCGAAACCTTCCTTGGCGCAGAACGCACGAGCGGACACGCTGCATTTCGTGCCCTCTACCAGTCTCGTTTCGCTGGATCCCGTTTTTTCGACCGCCCTCGTCGCCGTGCAGCATGGCTACTACGTCTTTGACACGCTCTATGGCGTAAGCGGAAAACTCGAGCCGAAGCCGCAAATGGCAGAGGGCACCCAGATTTCAGACGATGGTCGTACGGCGACGATCACGTTGCGCGAAGGCCTCAAATTCCACGATGGCGTGCCTGTCCGCTCGGCGGATTGTGCCGCCAGCCTGCAGCGTTGGTCCAAGCGCGACACCTTTGGCAAGCTTCTCGACGCGGTTGTGGATCGATACGAGGCTTCCAGCGACCATGTGCTGAAGATCCACCTAAAGGCGCCATTCCCGCGCCTGCTCGACGCCATTGGCAAGCCGCACTCCTCTCCCGCTTTCATGATGCCCGAGCGCCTGGCGAGAACGGCGCCTACAGTGCAGATCACCGAGATGGTCGGCAGCGGACCATATCGATTTCTGGCGGACCAGTTCGATTCAGGCAGTCGCGTCGCCTATGCCCGCTTCGCAGATTACGTGCCGAGGCAGGAAGCGCCGGATTGGACCTCAGGCGGCAAGGTAGCTAATTTTGGCCGTATCGAGTGGCACGTCATTCCAGATCAGGCAACGGCCACGGCAGGTCTGCAGGCTGGCGAACTCGACTGGTTGGAGAACATATCCGCCGATCTGGCGCCCATGTTCGCCAAGGACAAAGGCGTGACGATCGTCACTGCAGACCCGCTGGGGACGATCCCCGTGATGCGGTTCAACTGCACCATCGCACCGTTCGATAACCGCAAGTTGCGTGAGGTGGTCGCAAGGATAGTCGATCAAAGCGAGTATCTGTCCACGCTCGCGGGCGAGAACGGTAAGCGACAGGTCTGCCGGGACATGTTTCCGTGTACGATCGGATCTGGGGCGGAAACCGGCAAGGATGTCATCGGCAGTCTGTTCGGCAAACCGGCGGAGATCGAAGCAGCCCTGAAGGCAGCCGGATACAAAGGTGAGACGATCGTCATCCTCAACCCCAGTGACTCGGCCGACATATCGCCCATCAGCATGGTCACCGCCGATTTGCTCAAGCGCGCCGGTTTCAATGTCGACCTGCAAGCGATGGATTGGGGCACGCTGCTGGAGCGCCGCACGTCGCACGCGACGACCGATAAGGGCGGCTGGAACATCTTCCATAGCACTTGGCCAAGCATCGCGATCGCCAACCCCGTCCTGAACACCACGATCCGCGGCGAAGGGGCGAGTGGCTGGCCGGGCTGGTTCGAGAGCCCCGAGATGGAAAAGCTCGTATCCGACTGGCTCAATGCGCCATCGCCTGCAGAGGCCGAGCGACTGTTCCAAAATGTTGATGCTCTTGCCCTGCGCGAAATGCCGACCGTTCCGCTTGGAACCTACTTTCCGCAGACGGCGTATCGTTCCGATCTCAAGGGCGTGCTCGGCGGCTCCGTCCGTTATCCTTGGAACGTGCGACGTACCTGACGTATTCCGACGGGGTTGTCACAGTTGGCTGGCTCCAGTCACCTCAAGATGTCCGACATTCTGCCATATCCATTCCGTGTTCGTCAGACAGCTGACGTGTTCTACTCGGAAAGCAACTGAAACCGTCCAGGGCTCATTCTCATTGGCCGCCACCGCGGTTGTGGCTGAAATCGTCAAGACAATTTGAGTCATCGCCGACAACGGAGATTTACAGTCCGAGGTAGACGTCGCGGACGCGCAGGCTGCTGATGAGTTCCGCAGCCGGCCCGGTCAGCGCGATCCGGCTGGATTCCAGGATGTAGGCCCGTTGCGCTATCTTCAGGCTGGCCACAGCATTGTGCTCCACCAACAGCACCGTCGTCCCCAACCCAGTGGTCCGCGTGATGAGCTCGAATATCTGGCTTCGTCCGGCTCCTGCTGGGCGTTGCTGAACCATTGTTCGGTGCCTGGCCCCGTTCCTGGCAGCGCGGCTAACCGCGACTACCAGCCGGGTTTCGCGACCGAGTTGATGTTGAAAGACCTCCGCCTATCGCAACAGGCGGCCTTGGCCGTTGGCGCCGCGACCCCGTTGGGTGCCGAAGCGACCGCGCTTTACGGCCTTCTGAAAGCGGCCGGACGGGGCGCGTCGGATTACTCCGCGATCATCACTTGCTGCAGGGCAAGAGTTCTTCATAGGAAATAGTGCTCACCCTAGCGATCCGACGCGCTCGGTCGTTGGTGAATTGCTCCGCAGCACCATCAAGGAGTCTCCACGCTACCGCCGCGATTCGCGATACAAGGTCGTTCCACAACGGCGAAGCGGAAACCACGATGCTCAAATTCTTCTACAGCCTGGCCCCGAACCCCATGAAGGTGGCGCTGTTCCTCGAGGAAGCGGAACTCGAGTACGAAGCCATTCCGGTGGACACCCGCAAGGGCGAGCAGTTCGCGCTGGATTTCACCAAGCTCAACCCGAACAACAAGGTGCCCGTCATCGTTGACGGCGATGCGACCGTCTTCGACAGCAACGCCATTCTACTCTACCTAGCTGAGAAGACCGGGCGCTTCCTGCCTGGCAATACGCCGGCAATGCGCGGAGAGCTGCTCTCCTGGGTCATGTTCGTCGCGACCGGCATCGGACCCTACTCCGGACAATGCGTCCACTTCCGCCATTTCGCGCCGGAGCCGAAGGAGTATGCGGTCAAGCGTTACCTTTTTGAGGCCAAGCGGCATTTTGCCATTCTCGATGCCCAGTTGAACGGCCGCGATTGGATGGTCGGATCGGAGTACAGCATCGTCGACATGGCCGTTTGGGGATGGGCCCGCATGGTGCCCTTCGTCATCGGCGAGGATGCCTGGACCGAGCTTCCCAACCTCAAGCGCCTATTCGACACGATCAGCGCTCGTCCGGCCGCGATCCGCGCTACCGCGATCAAGGACCGGCATGCGTTCAAGACCGAGATGGACGACGAAGCCCGCGGTGTCATGTTCCGCCACACGCAAGCGGTGTAGTTCTGCGAGGCTCCAAGTCCGGCTTGGAGCCTCACAGCTGATCAATCTCGGCTGCTGAATCAACAAGACGCCTTGATACAGATGGCGCCTCGTCGCGCCTTGTGTTGGAAGGCTACTCTTCGCCCCACACCGCCATGATCCGACGCACTGCAGGTCGCTCCTTCATTCGGCGCAGATGAGCGGCCAGATTGGATGGCAACTCGATCCCGTTCTGAGGTGCCCACCGGGTAACGTAGAACAACGCTGCGTCCGCCACCCCAAAGCTGTTGCCAGCCACCCAGTCGTGACCAGCCATTTCCTTGTCGAGGATGTCGAAGGCCTCGACGATCATCGTTTCGCCCTGCTTCTTCACCGAACTCTGGCCCAACCCGAGCCCTTGATGAACCGGGTCCTGCGGCTCGAATCTCGCAGGCTTGAAGATGCGGCCGAAGCCCTGGCCGTGGATCGTTCCCACGGCGTAGTCGGCAATCGACAGCGCGCGATATTCCTCGTCGGGATCTGTCGGCAGCAGCCGGGCATCCGGGTTCTGCCGCGCCAGCCAGACGGCCATGGGCATGAATTCCGTGAGCACGCGTCCGTCATCCGTCACCAGGGTCGGCACTTTGCCTTTCGGGTTGATGGCCTTGAACCAGTCTTCCTCGGTCGCGCCGCCCGCGACGTCCATCTTCTCGGCTTCATAAGGTTTGCCGATCTCCTCCAGCAGAACGTGGATGCCGATGGCACAGGTGTGGGGACCCCAAAATAGCTTCATTTCATTCTCCTCAATTTACCGAAGTGTGTGTGCGACCGGATCTCAGCCTTGAGTGCGAACGCCGCCATCGAGAGGCTGAACAAGATGTGTGCGGTCGGATGCTTCGATCGGAACCGAGCTTCTATCCTCTGATCGCCCAACAACTTATTGACCATAACCCGTAAGCTCCGAACAGGCTTGCTGGTTGCATACGAGCCGGAACGTCGATGCGGTCGCCGATGAGCTGGTCGTACTGTTTCGCATCGCAATGACGTGCGCCTGAAAAGAATTATCGAGGCGCTTGCAGCCCAGCCGTGGCGGCAAGCAGCATCGCCCGCGCCGGGCCCACGAACCCAGCCGCAGCTAAACCCGCCCTGCTCAGCCGATCCGAGCGCCAGTGCATCCGCAACCGGAATGAGCGGTGCCAGCACCGATTCATGAGCGACGCTGACCAGCAGCAGCGCCACCATGCCTGGTGCGGGCTCGTAGGCAAGCGCTACGGCGACCAAGGCAGCCTTAAACCCGCTTAGAACCAGCGGAGCGCGCCCGGTCCGATCGGCAATCCTGCCACCCAGGGCTGCAGCGATGCCAAGATCCCATAAGGCTAGCAGTGCCGGAAGGACGATGCGGCAGTCCCACTGTCGTTCGATCTAAACGGCAACACTTGGCACATTTCACTAACTTCGCTGGTTCGCCACGACGACATCAGTTGTCCACCCGACAAATCTTCGCCTACTCTCTATGTGACAACAAGAAGGCGAGAGGAAATCGCCGCGGGATGCGGTACGTCGCTAGCCGAGATGGCCACGCCACCTTCGGCCAACATACTAACCTACAATGCTGCCAGACCCGCACAGGGCAAGGTGGCTCGATTGGTCAACGAACCAAAAGGGAGGAAGCAATGCAGCACGACAAAACGTCGCGTGGCAGGATCAGCTGGTGGAGTGCAGCATGCATCGTGCTTGTGGCTGCGGCCGCCGGGACAGCAAAGGCGCAGGAGATCCTACCAAACGACCTCGTGCCGGCACCGGCTGGCACTAATGCCGTCCTGGGCTATTACGCTTACGGCCACAATACGGAGTTGAATGTGGCCGGTGGCAAGACTTTCAAGGACAACACCGGTCTAGAGATCAATCTTGGCGTCGGCCGTTACGTTCATTACTTCAATCTGTCGGGAATGCCAGCGGGCTGGCAGGTGTTCCAGGCCTTTGGGTCCTTGTCTGGGGCCAGGGTCGATGGCCAGGGTGTCGGCAGTGCTTTTGGGGCCACCAACCTAGGGCTTGGTCTGTTCTTCTGGCCGTATTCGAACGACGCGACCAAGACACACGTGATCATCTCCACCTATCTCTTTCCGCCAACGGGCACATACGATCGCAATGCAGGGATCAACGTCGGTGACAATCGATGGCGGGGCGACGCGCTGCTTGGCATAAACCAAGGTGTCACCGACAACATCTCGTTTGATGCCAGCGTTGACACGATGTTCTATGGTAACAACAACGAGCCTGCAGTAGGCGCTCGCCTCAGCCAAAGCCCTAGTTACCGTTTTCAGACGTTCTTCAACTATGCCTGGAATAAATCGTTGGTCACGTCGCTTGGCTACGAAGGCACGTTCGGGGGCGACCAGCAACTTGACAAGGTGTTTAGCGGCAACAAAACGGAATCGCACCGCGCCCGTGCCGTTGCCAGTTACTTCTGGACCTCGGCATTCCAGACTTTGCTTGAGGTCAATCGCGATATCGAGGTGAAGGGCGGTTTTAAACAGGCGATCGGGGTGCAACTGCGCGCTCTGTACGTTTTCTAAAGGGTTGCTTACGACGTAAGTGGTCGAAAACTGTTGTTTTAGGATTTTAAAGAACGAGCATCATGAGTTTAACGGACCGATCCACTTCGGTCCGCTACTGCTCTACAGATTACGACGGAGGAGTTTTAATGCATGCTCACAATACTCTATTGGTGACCGGGTTCTGTGTCTTGCTGGGAGCTTGTCAGGCGCCCATGGCGCAGAATGTTCCTGGTGCCTTGGGCGCCTCGCAATTCGACCGTGACTTCGTCACCAGCGCCTACCAGATTATCTTGTTCGACCGTGCGGAAGGCAAAATGGCGCAAACCGAAGCCCAAGACCCAGAACTTCGCCAACTGGCCGGTAAGCTCGTTGCGCAAGCCGATGAGTTCGATGCGCGTCTTTCCCCGATTGCGGCCTCCCTGGGCATCGAGCCGCCCACCATCCTGGATTACGACCGCCGCCTCCGCTTCGGCCACATGCGCCTGCAACGAGGGTTAGACTTTGACGCGACCTACCTGAGCGATCAGATCACCAGCCATCAGGACGCGGTGAACTCGCAAGAAATGATGATGAGCAAGGTTGGCGAGGACTCCCGTCTTACTGCGTTGTCGCAGACCGGGTTGAATTTGATTCGCACTAATTTGGTAAGGCTGCGCGAGTTACGGCGCAAGATGATGATGCGTGGCCACTGAACAAAGTCAGGCCGGACCGTGCGGTCCAGCCTGACGAATTACTCTCTGGTGATCAACGTCTCGTCGTCTCGGAGTTCAACGACGGCTTTACGGGACGAGGTTTGCTTGCCTCGCCTACAGCAGCCCGGCGACTTGGAGCCTGAGACGAGTTGTTGCTCGACACATCCGGCGCGGGCGAATTTCCGGTCCCTCCAGCCGCGGGTGCTGTTCCAGCCGCGACCTGGGACATCGCTGGTGCCGTCAATAACAGCAGAATGAAAGCTATACGAATCATGCAACAACTCCCCTAAAATGTAATTGGTCAACGACTTCTTCGGGTCCAAGGATCGGCGATCCATCAGGCTGATCAACTCGATTGCCCGCTCCTAAATACTCTAGCCGCACACTCCGTTCCAATGCTCATCACTGATCAAGCCATTCAGTGGGCCAACGAAGCCTTCTTCTATGAACAGGTGTGTGAGCACGTGTTGCTTCCAGCACGCCGGGCTGACCGTAGCCCCGGGCAGTCAAGGCTGTCGTTCTCATGGGGCTACCGGCACCCGTGTCATTACGATACCCCAGCGCTTGTAATTGTGGGTGTCGGCGGACGACGTTGTATTCCTCGCCCAACCTTTGATGTCAGGCGACGAACCGCACGACACCACCGTCTACACGCAGCGCGGCGCCGCTGGTTGCGGATGCTTGTTCGGAGCAGGCATAAACGATCATGTTCGCGACCTCGTCGGTCGTGGCAAAACGCTGGATCAGGCTCGTCGGGCGGAGCGCTTGCAGGAAGCCCCGCTCGGCCTCCTCGACCGTTATGCCTTTCTCCGCCGCCTGCTTGATCATGTAGTTGCCCAGGACTTCGGATCGGGTCGGCCCTGGAAGCACGGCGTTGACCGTGACACCGGTGCCCGCGACTGCCTCGGCCAGTCCGCGGGAGACGGCCAGTTGCGCCGTCTTGGTCATGCCGTAGTCCAGCATCTCCTTGGGCGTGTTGACCGCGGACTCGCTACTGACGAAGACGACCCGTCCCCAAGCCTTGCCGACCATGCGCGGCAGATAGTGGCGCGATAGGCGTACGCCGCTCATCACGTTGAGCTGGAACAGCCCAAGCCAGTCCTCGTCGGGAATGGCCGCGATGTCGTCGATACCGTTATAGTCCCGCAGGAACGCTGTGCCGACGTTATTAACGAGAATGTCTGCGTCCGGCACCTGCGCAATGAGGGCGTTAGCCCCCTCTCCGGTCGCAAGATCGGCAGCGATGCCGAAAATTGTGCCCTGTGGAAATGCAGTGCGCATCTGTTGCAACGCTTCATCAACCCGCGCCTGGGTGCGGCCATTGATGATGACCGAGGCGCCCGCCCGCGCCAGCCCTTCGGCGGCTCCTCGGCCGATGCCGGCGGTGGAGCCCGTAACAATGGCCGTGCGGCCGCTCAAGTCGATCTTCATGGGTCTTCCTTTGTAGTTTGGCGCCGGTTAACCCTGAGGATGCCGGCGCCATAGCTTCAGAGCGTAATGCCTGCGCCGGCCAGAGCGCCGTCGATGGGATCATCGACTTCGCGCTTCGTTGCCGTCCAGGCAGGCACCGTGTCCAGCAAACGCTGCTGCCAGGCGACAAGGTTAGGGAACTCGTTGAACGGCACCTTCGTGCGCTCGTTCTGCGAGAATGGGCCGCGATGTCGAAGTCCGCCAGCGTCAAATGATCGCCCACGATAAAGTTCCGATCGGCGAGGTGTGCATCCAGTACGGCACCGGCGGCGCGGATCTTGGCGGACGCCAGGCCGGTGATGGTCTTGTCCTCGTGCTGGCCCATGAAGCGCTTGCCGATCCGCTCATCGAACGTCAGCACGGAGAAAATCCTCCACTGCTTGCCCGACCAGAACATCCACTGCAGCACTTGGTAACGCTCTTGCGGCGTGGCGCCGAGCAAGTCGCTGCCGAGCGTTTCCGCGAGGTAGATGTTGATTGCCGAGGACTCGTAAAGGACGACATCGCCGTCGATCATCACCGGCGACAGCCCGTGCGGGTTCAGCTTCAGGAACTCGGGCGTGTGGCTCTCGCCCTTAAAGAGATCGATGCGCACGCGCTCGATGTCGATGCCTAAGATAGCTGCTGCCGAGGTCACGCGACGCAGGCTGCCTGCACCGGCATCGGCAGGACCCGGGACGGATCATCGCCGATCCTGGGCGGGTCGTTGCTGAATTGCGCGTAGACCTCGATTACGTCGGGCTTCTCGCAGGTCGGCACCAGCGGAAGGCGCCCGTTCTCGAAATCTTCGCACACCGCTTCGAGCTTCTTATGGAGCTTCATCGCCCGTCGCGGAGAGTGGAAGTCTCACGCGCGCATCTCGCGAGCTAAAACTTTCTCAACCCTCCGTACCGCGTGTCATCCGTACGCTGGAAGCGCGGTTGGGCGCGACGCTCCTGCTCCGGACCACCCGCAGCATCTCGCTGACGGAAGCCGGCGCTCTCTACCTAGAGCGCGCTAGATACCTGCTTGCAGAATTGAGGAGGCAGAACAGGCGGTTCGGGGAGCGGACTCGCTGCACGGCGTAGTTCGCCTGGCGATGCCGGTGCTCTACGGGACGCGCGCAGTCATTCCGGCGCTTGCGACATTCCTGGCCCGGCATCCGGATCTTCGCGTCGAGATGATCATGAGCAACGCACTCCAGAACCTCATCACCGACGGAGTCGATGTGGCCATTCGCCTCGGTGTCGGACCGCTGGATGACTCCACCTTTGGCGCCCGCAGGCTCGCATAGGTCGAGCGATTGGTAGTCGCGGCATCAGCCTATGTCTCGGCACATGGGGTGCCCCATGACCCGGCCGACCTCGCCCGGCACGACTGCATCGTTCGGCATGGCTTGTTTCGCCGCGAGAGCTGGCGCTTTACGCATGATCAGAACGTCACCTCCGTTAATGTTCACGCGAAGCTCTGGATCAACTCGGCGCCGGGTGTACTGGCGGCTGCGGTGGCGGGGTTGGGCATCGCGCTGGTGACCCGCGTTATGGCAGGAGAGGAGCTGCGCACCGGCCAGCTTACACAACTGCTCGACTCCTACCGGCTCGATCCAGCCGGCGCTTATCCGGGCGATCGTGGATCATCTTGAAGCGTCGCTCGATGCTCCGTGCTGATCAGGAAAGAGAACTAGGAGCCACCCGCTAAACGCTTCCCGATCGAAGAACGCCTTCAGCTCGGTCGCCATAGCGCCAAAATAGCACGGCGTACCAAATCTATGTCGCTGACTGACTCACTTGGCCCGTGGCAACATTGTCCAGCATGGCTTGAATGCGCTTTGCAAGGAAATCGAGTGAAAACGGCTTGCCGATCACGGCCATACCAGGATCGAGTTGGCCGTCTAGGGATGCGCCTGCATAGCCGGTGATGAACAAGATCGGCAAACCGGGCCGGCGCTCGCGTGCGGCCTCAGCGGCCTGCCGACCATTCATGCCATTCGGCAGGCCAACGTCGGTCACCATCATGTCGACCCGATTGCTCCGCAGCAAGCGAAGCGCCTCGCTGCCGTCCCCAGCTTCGAGCACGGCAAAGCCCATGTCGCGCAGCGCCACCGCCACCGTTTCGCGCACTCTCACCTCGTCGTCGACCAGGAGCAACGTCGCACGCCGATCAGCCAAGCGTATGTGGACGTTTTGAGCAACTGGCGCTTCCGCAGTCTGCTCAACAACTTCATGCCGGGGTAGATATAAGCGCACGGTTGTTCCTAGACCTGGCGTGCTGTCGAGACGCACGAGACCGCCCGACTGTCGCACGAAGCCATAAAGCTGAGACAGGCCGAGACCGGTGCCCTGCCCCAACGGCTTGGTCGTAAAGAACGGCTCGAAGGCGCGCATCTGTGTTGCCTCGTCCATCCCCACGCCGGTGTCGGCAACGGCAATCACGACGTAGTCGCCGGGGCGGACGCCCTCGTGATTTGCCACATCGGTCTGACTTAGACGCACCGCATCAGTGTTAAAACTGAGAATGCCTCCTTTGGGCATCGAATCACGGGCATTGATGGCCAGGTTTAGTAACGCGTTCTCAAGCTGGTTCGGGTCGCAAAGTACCGACCATCGAGCCTCACCAAGGTGCAGTTCGACTGCTATGCCGGGTCCGACCGTGCCCCGAATCAGCTCCGCCATACTCTTGACGAGCTGTCCCGGTTCGACGGCCGTGGGCTGTAACGCCTGCCTACGCGCAAAGGCGAGCAGCCGATGGGTAAGCGCCGCAGCCCGTTCGACAGTCTTATGCGCACCATCCAAAAAGGAAATCGCGTCGGCAACCCGCCCCTGCGTGACCCGGCGGCGCGAGAGCTCCAAGCTACCGCCGATGGCCTGGAGCATGTTGTTGAAGTCGTGCGCAATGCCTCCGGTGAGCTGGCCCACCGCTTCCATCTTCTGAGCTTGATGCAGCGCCTCTTCTGCAGCCATGAGCTCGGCCGTGCGCTCCTCGACACGCCGTTCCAGCGCATCGTTCAGCTGCAGCAACTCGCTTTCTAGGCGCTTGCGGTCCGTGATGTCATACACCGCACCGAGGAACACCATTGAGCCTGGTGTGGCGTCCCACTTCGCCTCGGCCCGGCGCCCCAACCAGCGCATCTCGCCAGTATCGGCGCGCGTGATGCGGTATTCGTCATAAGAAAGCGCATCCGGCGATAAATCTGGGTGTGACGTTGCGACGCGCGTGCGGTCCTCTGGGTGCAGCATATCCAGGAGTGAATCGAGCGGCATCACGTCCACCGGCGGCAAACCCCAAAGACGGCAAAACTCCTCCGACATGGTGCAAACCCGTGCAATAGGGTTCAGCTCGAAGGTGCCAACCCGGCCAGCACGCTGGGCGATACGGAGGCGCTCCTCGGTCTCGCGTCGGTCGGAGATGTCCAACATAGAGCCGATGTAGCCGAGATAGCTCCCATCCTCACCGAAGCGGGGTGTGGCTGCCGCCAACATCCATGCGTAGCCGCCATCGGTTCGACGCAGCCGATACTCGAGGCGAACGGAGGCACGGTGGACGGCCGCGTCCTCGAACGCCTGCCATAATGTTATTCGATCCCGCGGATGCACGGCGGTATGCCATCCACTGCCCAGGCCCTCCGCCTCGCGTTGGCCAGTGAACGCATACCAGCTGCGGCTTAGCCAGTTGCAGGATCCGTTGGGCTCAGTGGTCCAGATCATGACGGGCGCATTGTCCGCCATGTGGCGAAACCGCGCTTCGCTTTCCAGCAACGCCGCCTCGGCCCTTTTTTGCTCGAGCAAGTAGCCGCCTACTTGGCGCTGACGTCGCCGTGCCCTCAGCGCCGACCGCACGCCGCTGACCAGGCTGATCGCATTGAGCGGTCGCTCCAAGAACAACACGTTACCGAGGGACTGAGGCAGTTGACTCTCAACAATCGCACGCCGGGCAGCCGCACCGCTCTGGGTGAGCACCAGGAATGGCAGATCGGACCATGGCGGCTGTTCGCGGATATAGGCGGCGAGGCGATCGGATTTGGAGCGAGCGAGCGCTTCGTCGGCGATCAAGACCATCCCCGTCTCCTCGCCGATCGTTGCACAGAGCGCGTCGAGGTTAGGACAGATGCGACTATCGATGTCTTCGCGCCGGAGCAGTGCCGCCGCGCCCTCGGCATCTCGCCCCGTCGGGGCTAGAATCAGGACGGGTCCGGCCTGCGCCGCTCCCAGCCGGTCAGGCATTCGAGGTTCCTAGTGCCTCCAGTAGCGGGCCAGCCTCGCCGATATAGGTCGGAGTGCCGGTCAGAACACCCTGAAAGCCGGCAAGTATGTCGCCGACCCGCACTCCCTCCGAGTCGATACGTAGCTCGCGAATCGTATCCTCGTGTCTACCGCCCCGGTTCTTGATGACCGAGATGGCCTTACGTACCCGGCCTTTGGCTTCGAAGAAGCGCAGCACTAAAATGGTATCGGCAATGTAACTGACCGAGATACTGGACTGCATGCTGGCCAGAAAACCTGCCTGCGGGTTGATCATCAGCGTGAGCACGCCGCGCTGATTGAGATAGGAGAGCAGTTCATGCAATTGTAGCAGAAGCTGTTTTTCCTGCGGCATGGCCATGAGGTAACCGCTGAGACTGTCGATGACGACGATCCGCGTTTCGTTACGTTCAACGTCGAGCCGCAACATGTGCGCGAA
>JBPBQE010000441.1:0-23005 GCA_050954595.1 Janthinobacterium lividum
GCAGCACCGACCCCGTGTAGCCGTAGCTGAGCAGCGGCCCCTCCTGCAGGCGCTGCGGCACTGGCCAGGCAATCGGGCCCGCCGGCACGTCGAGCGTGAGGTCGGTCGGCAACCCGGCATCGCCCGGGTTCCGCGCGTAGGTGTGCCAGCCCGGCGCCATCTGCAGCCGCAGCCCCAGATGTATCGGCACCCCGGCCGCCACCTGATCGGTGTCCGACACCAGCGTCGCCGTTACGCGGGACGAGCGGACTGGCGGACTTTCGGCCGCAAATGACGGCGCCGTCGCGAACAGCAGGAGAAGAGGCAGGGCAAATCTCATCCCGCTCTATATACACCGTCATATCAAAATGCCGACGCTCCCCGACCTCCCTGTCCGCGATGCCCTGCCCCGCCTCCTCGACGCCTTGCAGGCGGGGTCGAACGCTGTCCTGGTTGCGCCGCCCGGCGCCGGCAAGACGACGACGGTGCCGCTCGCGCTACTGGATGCGCCCTGGCGCGGCGATGGCCGCATCGTGATGCTCGAGCCGCGCCGCCTAGCGGCCCGCGCCGCCGCGACACGGATGGCGCAGCTTCTCGGAGAAACCGTCGGCGAAACCGCCGGCTTCCGCACCCGGTTGGAAAGCGCCGTCTCGCCTGCGACGCGGATCGAGGTGGTGACGGAGGGGTTGCTCGTCCGTCGCCTGCAATCCGACCCGACACTGGAGGGCGTCGCTGCAGTCGTGCTCGACGAGGTGCACGAGCGGGCGCTCGAGGGCGATCTCGCCATGGCGCTGTGCCTGGACCTGCAGAAGGTGCTGCGCCCGGAGCTGCGGTTGCTCGCCATGTCGGCGACGCTGGACGGCGCGCGGCTTTCGACCCTGATGAACGGCCCGGTGATCGAAAGCGCCGGCCGCATGTTCCCCGTCACAGTGAGCCACGCCGCCCGCGACGTGATGGACCCGCGTGACCTGCCGGAGGCGATGGCGCGCGCGATCCGGACGGCGCTGGCCGAGCACGAGGGCGACCTGCTGGCCTTTCTGCCCGGCATGGGCGAGATCCGCCGCACGGAGGCGCTGCTCGCCGGCTGCGGCGCGCTGGTGCTGCCGCTGCATGGCGAGTTGCCGCCGGCCGAGCAGGATCGCGCGCTGCGCCCGGCCGAGGGGCGCCGGGTCGTGCTGGCGACCAGCATCGCCGAGACGTCGCTGACCGTGCCGGGTGTGCGGATCGTCGTCGATGGCGGCTGGCGACGGATTCCGCGCATGGATGCCGCGACCGGGTTGACCCGCCTGGCGACGGTGCGCGTCAGCCGCGCGGCCGCCGATCAGCGCACCGGCCGCGCCGGCCGTGAGGCGCCGGGCGCCGCAGTTCGGCTGTGGACCACGGCCGCGCATCGCGGCATGGCACCCTTCGACCGGCCGCAGATCCTCGAAGCCGAGTTGTCCGGCCTGGTGCTCGATTGTGCGGCCTGGGGGACCGCGCCGAGCGACCTCTCCTTCCCCGACCCGCCACCGGCCGGGGCGCTCGCTGCCGGCGCGAGCTTGCTGACGGAACTCGGCGCGCTCGGTCCCGGCGGCATCACGGCGTTGGGACGCCGGATGGCGTCGCTCGGGTCGCACCCACGATTGGCGGCGATGATGCTGACCGCGGACGGCCCGGCGCAACAGGCATTGGCGGCCGAACTCGCGGCACTGCTCGAGGAACGCGACCCGTTCCGCGGCCGCGAGCCGCCGGTCGACATCCGGCTGCGGCTGGAGGGGCTGGCGACCGGAAGTGCCGACATCGATCGCAACGCTGCCAGCCGTATCCGGCGCCAAGCAGCGCAATACCGTAAGCGCTTGCGCGTGCCGGACGTGGCCGACGGCGATCCCGGCCCGTTGCTGGCTGCCGCCTTCCCCGACCGGATCGCGCAGCGGCGCAGCGAGATCGGCTCGTTCCGCTTGTCCGGCGGCGGTGGAGCAAAGCTGCCCGCCGCCGACAAGCTGGCCAGCGCCAGCCTGCTGGTCGTCGCCAGCCTGGACCTGAAAGCCTCCGCCCGCATCCGCCTCGCCGCCCCGCTCGATCCGGCCGCCATCGCCGCCCGCTGCACCGAAACGGTCGAAAGCGGCTTCGATGCCGCCACCGGCGCCGTGCTCTCCCGCCGCCGCCGCCGCCTCGGCAGCCTGGTCCTGGAAGACCGCACCGCCGCCGCCGATCCGGCCGAAGCCGCTCGCGTGCTGGCGGGCGTCATTACCGCCGACCTCGGCAAACTGCCCTGGACCGACACCGCGCGACAGTTGCAGGCCCGCGCCGCGCTCTGGCGCACCCTCGACCCCGAGACGCCCGACCTGTCCGACGACGCCCTGGCCGCAGACGCCGCCGGGTGGCTCGAGCCACAGCTTCACGGCATCGCCCGCCTTTCCGCCGTCGCCGCACTCGATCTCACCCGGTTGCTGAACGAACGGCTCGGCTGGGCCCACGCGCGCGCGATCGAACAGGGGCTGCCGACCCATCTAGCGCTCACCAACGCGCGGGCATCGGTGGATTACCTGCAGCCGGTGCCGGTGGCCTCGGCCCGCGCGCAGGCATTCTACGGCATGCCAACGACACCGCGGCTGGCGAACGGGCGCGTTCCGCTCCGCCTCGCGCTGCTCTCGCCGGCGGGGCGCCCGATCGCCATCACCGGGGATCTAGCCGGCTTCTGGCAGGGCGCATGGGCCGATGCGCGCCGCGATATGCGTGGTCGCTACCCGCGACACGATTGGCCGGAAAACCCGGCGGCGCCCGCCGTCGTTCCAGGGCGAGGGCAATGAGGCGACCGATGGACGACATAACCGCGGGGCGACGGGAGACACGGATGGGTAAGCGGTTGCAGGCGCTGTTTTTGGGCGTCGCGCTCCCGATCGCGGGCTGCGCCGTGCCACCGCCGCCGCTGGATCAGGCC
Organism: Janthinobacterium lividum; assembly: GCA_050954595.1. Taxonomy (GTDB): domain Bacteria; phylum Pseudomonadota; class Alphaproteobacteria; order Acetobacterales; family Acetobacteraceae; genus JAVVHH01. The sequence continues at coordinate 2,900 of JBPBQE010000441.1, forward strand.
GGCCAGCCGCTCGTCGGCCCAGCAAGCCTGGCACCGCTGGTCAAGCGGGTCGCCCCGGCGGTGGTCAACATCGCCGTGGTCGAGAACGGTTCGGGTACCATCGCGATCCCCCCCGAGCTACGCGGAACACCAGCCGAGCGCCTGCTGCGCCGGCGCCTCAGGCGTCAACCGATCCGCGGCGCCGGCGCCGGGTTCATCGTCGATCCTTCCGGCATCATCGTGACCAACAGCCACGTTGTCGGGCACGCCTCGCGCATCACCGTGACGTTGCCGAATGGGGAGGATCTGCCCGGCCAAGTCATGGGCGTCGACCCGGTGACAGATATCGCGGTGATCCGCATCATGACCGACCGCCCCCTCCCCTACGTCAGCTGGGGCGATAGCCGGGCCGTCGAGATCGGCGATTGGATCCTCGCGGCAGGCAATCCGTTCGGGGTGGGCGCGTCCGTCACCGCCGGAATCGTTTCGGCTCGCGGGCGGGACATCGGCGCTGGCCCGTTCGACGATTTCCTGCAGATCGACGCGCCCATCAACCCCGGCAATTCCGGCGGCCCCACCTTCAACATGCAGGGCCAGGTCATCGCGGTGAACACGGCAATCGTGTCGCCGACCGGCGGGTCCGTGGGCATCGGCTTCGCGGTGCCGAGCGAGATCGCGCGCCGCGTTGTGGACGATCTGCGGCAGAAAGGCCGCATCGACCGCGGCTGGCTGGGCGTGTCGATCAGCGAAGTGCAGAAGCTCGGTGCCGGCGTGCGGATCGCGACCGTCGATCGGCAAGGGCCGGCAGCGCAGGCCGGCCTGCGACCCGGCGACGTCGTCACCGCCGTCAACGACATGAAGATCGAGACCACGAACGGGCTGATCCGCACCGTCGCGGGCATCGCGCCGGGAACGGACGCGAAGCTCAGCCTGTTGCGCGGTGGCGAGCCTTCCGAAGTGACCGTCACCGTCGGGCGCCGCCCGAACGAGCCGGAGGAATAGGACATGCGGATTCTGGTGGTCGAGGACGACAGGGACGTTTCAGGATACATCGTCAAAGGCCTGCGCGAGGCCGGCCATCTCGTCGAGCACGCCGATAACGGGCGCGACGGCCTGCTAGCCGCCACCAGCCAGGAGTTCGATGCCATCATCCTGGATCGGATGTTGCCGGGTGGTCTCGATGGACTCGGCGTCCTCGAGATGCTGCGCGGGCAGGACAATCAGACGCCGGTGATGTTCCTCTCGGCCATGGCGCAGGTCGATGATCGCGTGCGTGGCCTCAAGGCCGGTGGCGACGATTACCTCACCAAGCCGTTCGCCTTCAGCGAGCTGCTGGCGCGCGTCGAGGCCCTCGCTCGCCGCCGCCGCGCCAGCGGGCCGGAAACCAAGCTGCAGGTCGGCGATTTGGAGATGGACCTGCTGTCGCGCAGCGTGCGCCGCCGCACCCAGAAGATCGAGCTGCAACCGCGCGAGTTCATGCTGCTGGAATACCTGATGCGCCATGTCGGCCAGGTCGTGACGCGCACGATGCTGCTGGAGGGCGTGTGGGACTATCATTTTGACCCGCAGACCAACGTCATTGACGTTCATGTCTCGCGCCTGCGGCAGAAGATTGACAAGCCGTTCGACACCGCGCTGCTGCATACCGTGCGCAGTGCCGGCTACATGCTTAAGGCGGACTAAAAAGGAAAGCGCCCATGGTCGTTCGCGCCTTCCGCTCCGCCGGGGTCCGTCTAGCGCTCGCCTACGCCCTGGTGTTCGGGGTCAGCGCGGCGCTGCTGGTCGGGGTGCTTTGGGTTTCGAGCACCAACATCCTGACGCGTCAGGTTGATGCCGCGATCGATGCAGATGCTCAAGGCCTGGGCGAACAATGGAGTTCCGGCGGCCCGGTGGGGTTGTTCAACACGATCCAAAATCGCATCGCCAACAACCTGGACAACGATGCGCTCTATCTCGTCCTGGATCCCAAAGGGCGTGTCGTAGCGGGCAATCAGGGATCGTGGCCGGAGCAAGTTTCGCGGACGGACGAGACTTACGAAATCTCCACGAAAAGGAACGGGCGCCGCACGCTAGCGAGGTTACATCGATACGATTTGCCCGAGGGATATGCCCTGCTGGTCGGCCGCGAAGTGACAGCACGGGCGGCACTACGCAGCCTTCTGACCGAAGTGCTGGCATGGTCGCTCGGCCTGGTCGGGCTGTTGAGCATTTCGGGCGCGCTACTGCTCAAAAAGCTGTTCGGGCGCATGGTCTCGCAGGTGTCGGCGACGGCGGATGCGATCTCGTCGGGGGATTTGACGCGCCGGGTCGCGATCTCGGGCCGGGACGACGAGTTCGACCGCATGGCCGAGACGATCAACGACATGCTGGACCGGCTATCGCGCCTGATGGATGGAGTGCGCGAGGTGTCCAACGCCATCGCGCATGATCTGCGGACGCCGATCACGCGGGCGCGGACGCGGCTGGAGGATGCCGCGACCCATGCCGGCTCACCGGAACAACTGCGCGTCGCCATCGACCGTGCCGTGCTCGACCTCGACGGCATTACCAACGTGTTCCATGCGCTGCTCCGGATTTCGGAGATCGAAGCTGGGGCGCGGCGATCGGCCTTCGTTCCACTCGACCTGCGTCCGCTGCTGGACGATCTGTACGACCTCTACGGCGCAGTGGCCGAGGAGGGTGGCCTCCAACTCGTGTTACACGCGTCCGGCGAGTTGCTTGCCCGCGGTGACCGCGACCTGATCCAGCAAGCCATCACCAATCTGCTCGACAACGCCATCAAGTTCTCGCCGCCGGCTGGCACCGTCGAGTTGGTCGGCGAACGTGTCAGCGACAACATCCTGTTGTCCGTGCGCGATCATGGCGCGGGCATCCCGGCCGGTGATGTCGGCCGCGTGACGGACCGGTTCTTCCGCGGCGACACGGCGCGGCACACGCCGGGCTTCGGGCTGGGGCTGACCTTGGTTCGCGCGGTGGCGCAACTCCACTCCGGCTCACTTCGCCTGGCCCCCGCGGCACCCGGCCTCAACGCGACCCTGATCATCCCCGCTGCGGTCGTGGAAGGGCGCGTCAACCGCGCCCTTCCCGCGACGGCCAGCGCCTAGGTTTCGCCGCGGAACGTCACCACGAGCACGTCGCGATGCGCCGGTTTGGTCGGGTCGAGCGCCCGCACCGGCGTGACGCCGTGAAACACCCGGTGATCGTCGACCAGTGCGGAGTCGAGCGGCTCGCGTAGCGTGAAGCTGCCGAGCAGGCTGCGATCCAGCCCGTGAATGCTGGTCTCGCCTTCGGCGATGTTGTCGCGATCGACCATCAGCACCAGCACCCAATCGACGCCATCCTGATGCATGCCTTCCGGCGTGGGCTGCCCGGCTGCGTCGGGACGGGCTTCGATGCGGAACTGGTGAACCTCGACGTGCCAGGCCGGGGCGGGCGTCAGGCCATCGAACAGGCCAAGGCAGTACCTCATGATGCCCTGGAACGCCGCGGTCCCGGCCGCATCGTCCAGCATCGGCTCGAACCAGCGTGCGATGCCACCGTTCAGCGCGTTGAAGTCGCGGCTTTGGTAGTGCGGCTGGTTGGCCTTACGGATCACTCCATCGGCGCTGGCGCGGAACGCAGCGTGACGGCGCTTACGGTAACGGCCGCCATCGGCCATGTAGGTGTCCAAGCCGAGATCGTTCCAGCTGGCGGCGAACTGAGACCAGTCCACCAGCGCGTCGCCCAAGGCGGCCCGCATGTCGGGTGCCTCGGCGAACACGAACCCGCTTTCGCGCAGGGCTACCGGCCAGTCGGCCCCGCTCATGCCGCCGCTCCCTGCTCGACCGTCGCTGGCGGCAGATCGCGGCTCAGCGAACGGTGGCTGGTGAACGGGCTCTCGATGGCACTCGCGTCGAAGCGCATCTTGATGCGCCGGTTCAGTTCGCGCGTCACCGCCCAGCGGCTGCTCGGCTGCGTCTTGAGCCTCACACGCATGACCCATGCCGTATCGGTCAACTTCTCCACTCCCATGACATCGAGCTTGTCGAGCACGATCGATTGCCAGGCCGGATCGGCCTGCATCTCGGCCGCCACCTCACGCAGCACCGTCTCTATCGGACCGGGCTCCTCGTTCAAACCGATACTGATGTCGAGCACCGCATAGCTGTAATCCCGTGTCTGGTTGGTTACCGTGGTCACCGCGCTGAACGGGATCAGATACACCGATCCGTCGGTGGCGCGCAGCCGGATGGTGCGGATCGACAGCGCCTCGACCGTGCCGGTCATGCCGGCGACGGTCACGACGTCGCCTACCTGCATCGAGTTCTCCAGCAGCAGGAACAGCCCGGTGATCAAATCCTGCACCAGCTTCTGCGACCCGAAGCCAACCGCGATGCCGATCACGCTGGCGCCCGCGATCAGGGGGGCGATGTTCACCCCGATCGCCGACAGCGCAATCATGCCCACCACCAGCACAATGACCACGAACAGTGCCGTCCGCATCAGCGGCAGCAACGTCCGCAACCGTCCGGCGCGGGCGAGCTGCGACGATTGGGCGAGGGCGGCCAGTCGGCGGGTCGAGACGGCGTTGACGCTTTCCCATGCCGCGATGGCCAGCAGCACCGTGACCACGATGGTGAGCCCGGCGTCGAACACGCGCCCGCCCAAGCCGCCGGCCGTGAGCCAGAACGTCACCGGCAAGCCCCAGCTTTCGAGCAGCGCGATGCCGGTCGCCGCCCAGATCGCGGCCGAGATGACCAAGCGCAGGACCGGGTAGTACACGCTCGCCCTGTCGGCAAAGCCCTCATTGGACAGGATTGCCCTCACCCGGTCGAGACCGCCGAGCACGAGCACGGCGAGCAGCCGCGCGGCCACGATGATGGCGATGCTGACGCCGAAGAAGGTCAACAGCCGCTCGTAGCCGTTGCGGATTTCGACCGCCCAGACCAGCCAGGCCGCGATGATCCAGAAGATCGCGAACCAGTGCCACACCCCGGCCAGCCCGTTGCATACGGTCGCCCACAACCCGGTTGCCCCACGATGCGCCCGCAGACGATGCGCCACCGGCGCCCGGGCCTGTAGCACGGCGACCACCAGGCAGAGGTGGACCACCAGCGCGAACAGCTTGAGCACCGCCAGCTGTGCGGTACGATACATTCCGAACGACAGACCGATGGCGGCCAGGGCACTGCCCGTCGCCGCGATGATGGTCAGGCGGCGCACCCATCGGGTGATGAAACCAGCCGCCCACTCGGATATCGGCAGCAGCCGCGGCGGTGTGGGCGAGACCAGGAACGCCGTCGCGGCGAACACGACGCGCACCAGGGCGTAGGCCTGCGCAGCCTGCAGAACGATGAGCCCGGTCTGCACGGTGGGTGTGAACACGGTCCCGAGCAGCAGCGTCACGGTGCCGATGAACGCCGCGATCGGAACCAGGTCGATGAGCAGACGGCCGATGAGGTAGGGCAGCAGCTTGACGGAGGCGACGATGCGCTCGAACCGGCGGCGGCGCACTTCAACGGCATGGGTGCCGGGAGCGGACGGATCGGCGACGTAGTCGCGCGGCGACCATGCGACCACGATCTTGCGAAATCGCCGAGCTAGACGGCGGATCGCCCACTCGACGCCCAGCGCGACGGCGATGACGATCAGCAGCATGCGCACCGCATCGAGCGCCTCTGCACAGGCCGCCGGGTCGTTGGCCTGGCTGGAGAGCCAGCGGCCCAGCAGCGGCAGGTCGTTGACCGCTTGGACGGAGTTGGCGAGTTGCTGGACATAGGCGCCCAGCAGCACCGCCATGCGCGTGGCAAGTTGCGCCCCAATGCTGTCCGGCGCGATGGCGGCGGGCTTGGCGACCGTTGCCGTCGGCGCCGCGGCGGTCGAGGCTGGGACGGCCGTGGGCGTCCCAGCGGCGGGAGTGGTCGCAGACGCGGGGGCGGTCACCGGCGCAGCCGCACCGGTAGCGGCGAGCGGACCGGCGGCCAACGTCTCGGCCGGCGTCATCGCGGGAGCGGCGACGGCCTCCGGCGCGGCCGCGGCCGGCGCAGCCTTCGCAATGGTCTCCAACGTCGTCATCAGCTCGGCCCGGCGTTTGTCGTCGCGCAGCAGCGCCAGCGTGTTGGCCGCCTCCGTCGGGGTCAGCGTTTCGGTCCTGCCCGCGGGAGTGCCGGTTGCAGCCCGGGTCGTCTGCGCGCTCACGCCAGGGACCAGGCCGGCCATGAGCAACATGACGAGCGCGATCGCACGACCGCATCGCCGGACCTGCCGGAACAATGCTGGCCGGAACGATGCGGAAGCCGCTTGCGTGGGGGTGGGACTGGCCCACATTTCGGACATGGTAACTTTCCTCACCGTTCTGACCGGGCTTGCCATGCTGGGCACGCTCGGCGTTCTCGTCGCTGGAATGGTCGGGCTCGCACGCGGTGACGGCAATCCGGCCCGGTCCAACGTGTTAATGCGTTGGCGCGTGGTGCTGCAGGGCATCGCCCTGATGTTGTTTATCGCGTTGGTAAGCCTGCTACGGCATTGATCGGATCGTCCCATAGCCGGACCCGCTGGTTTGACACCAGGTTTCCGCCACTGCACACAACGGCGACCTCTAAACGCATCTTCGGGCAAATCCTGAACAAATCTTAGAAAGAGACCAGGTCCCATGAAGCTACTCGTCCCCGTCAAACGGGTTGTCGACTACAACGTCAAAGTCCGCGTGAAGGCTGACGGGTCGGGCGTCGAGACGCAGGGCGTCAAGATGTCGATGAACCCGTTCGACGAGATCGCCGTCGAAGAAGCCGTACGCCTCAAGGAAAAGGGCATCGCCACCGAGATCATCGCCGTGTCGATGGGTGTCGCGCAATGCGCCGAGACCATCCGCACCGCGCTCGCCATGGGCGCCGACCGTGGCATCCTGGTCGAGACCGACGCCGAGTTGCAGCCGCTCGCGGTCGCCAAGCTGCTCAAGGCGCTGGTCGACAAGGAACAGCCCAAGCTCGTCATCATGGGTAAGCAGGCGATCGACGACGACATGAACGCGACCGGCCAGATGCTCGCCGCCCTCCTGGGCTGGCCGCAGGGCACGTTCGCCAGCAAGATCGAGCTGACGGGCGAGAGCCTGGTGGTGATCCGCGAAGTCGATGGCGGGCTCGAGACGATCGAACTGACGCTGCCGGCGATCGTGACGGCCGACCTCCGGCTGAACGAGCCGCGCTATGCGAGCCTTCCGAACATCATGAAGGCGCGCAAGAAGCCGATCGAGAACATCAAGCCGGCCGATCTGGGCGTCGACCCGGCGCCGCGCCTCAAGACCATCAAGGTCTCCGAGCCGCCGAAGCGCGTGGCCGGCGTCAAGGTCGGCTCGGTGGCCGAGCTGGTGGCAAAACTCAAGACCGAAGCGAAGGTGATCTAATGGCGTCCCTCGTCCTCCTCGACCACGAAAACGGCAAGATCAAGCAGCCGTCCCGCAGCGCCATCACCGCGGCCGCCAAGCTCGGCGAAGTGCACGCACTGGTGGCCGGTCACGGCATCGGCGACGCCGCAGAGGCCGCGTCCAAGTTGGCAGGCGTGACCAAGGTTCATGTCGCCGACGCACCCGCCTATGCGCATGCCATGGCCGAGCCGCTGGCCGCGCTGATCGCGTCGATGGCCGGGCACCACGACCATGTGTTCGCTGCCTCGTCCGCGATCGGCAAGAACGTCATGCCCCGCGTCGCCGCGCTGCTCGACAGCCAGCCGATCAGCGACATCTCCGGCGTCGAAGGGCCCGACACCTTTATCCGCCCGATCTACGCCGGCAACGCGCTCGCCACCGTCGTCTCGTCGGATGCCAAGAAGATCATCACCGTCCGCGCCGCGTCGTTCGACCCGGTCGCCGAAGAAGGTGGTTCAGCTGAGATCGAGGTCGTTCAGGGCCAGGACGCACCGGCAACGTCGCGCTACGTGTCATCCGAGCTGAGCAAGAGCGAGCGGCCCGAGCTGACGGCGGCGCGGGTGGTCATTTCCGGCGGTCGCGGCATGCAGAACGGCGACAACTTCAAGCTGATCGAGCCGATCGCCGACCGGCTCGGTGCCGCCGTGGGCGCATCGCGTGCCGCAGTGGACGCCGGCTTCGTCCCGAACGACTACCAGGTTGGCCAGACCGGCAAGATCGTCGCGCCCGACCTTTATGTCGCCGTCGGCATCTCCGGTGCGATTCAGCATCTCGCCGGCATGAAGGACAGCAAGTTCATCGTGGCGATCAACAAGGACGAGGAGGCACCGATTTTCTCGGTAGCCGATTACGGCCTGGTCGGTGATCTGTTCACCATCCTGCCGGAATTGAAGGCCGAACTGGAAAAGGTGGCCTGAGTTGACGATCCAGACGGTCGGCATCATCGGTGCCGGCCAGATGGGCTCAGGCATCGCGCATGTCTGCGCGCTGGCCGGGCTGTCGGTGCGTATGCTGGACAGCAAGGCCGAGGCGCTGGACCGGGCGCAGGCGGGTATCGCCAAGAACATGGAGCGCCAGGTCGGTAAGGGCACGATCCAAGCTGCCGACCGGGATGCGGCGCTGAGCCGCATCACCACCGGCACCGACTACGCCGCGTTCGGCGACGCCGACCTCGTGATCGAGGCCGCGACCGAGCGCGAGGAGATCAAGGTCCAGATCTACAAGGCGTTGCTGCCGCACTTGCGCGCGGATTGCCTGCTGGCCAGCAACACCAGTTCGATCAGCATCACGCGTTTGGCTGCCAGCACGGACCGCCCCGGGCAGTTTGTCGGCATGCATTTCATGAACCCGGTTCCGATGATGAAACTCGTCGAGATCATCCGCGGCATCGCCACCGAGCAAGCCACGTTCGATGCCGTTCAGTCCTTGGCGGCGCGCCTGGGCAAGACGGTCTCGCTCTCCGAGGATTTCCCGGCCTTTACGCTGAACCGAATTCTGGTGCCGATGATCAACGAGGCGATCTACACCTTGCAGGAGGGCGTCGCCTCCATCGAGGCGATCGACACGGCGTTGAAGCTCGGCGCCGCTCATAAGATGGGCCCGCTGGAGTTGGCCGATTTTATCGGACTGGATACCTGCCTGGCCGTGATGCAGGTGCTGCATGAGGGCATGGCTGATAGCAAGTATCGGCCGAGCCCGCTCCTGGTGAAGTATGTCGAAGCCGGCTGGTATGGCCGCAAGACGGGCCGGGGCTTCTACGACTACTCGGTCGAACCACCGAAGCCGACGCGCTAGAATGGTTCGGTTGCGCTCCCGGCGGTTGCCGGGACGCGCATTCCGGCACGATCATTCCGCCGCGTTGCGCAGCGCGGCACCGGCAGCGGCCAGGCACATCGGCACCGAGGCACACAGCACCGCCAGCAGGAGCAGCAAATGTGGCCGCGGCGTCAGCCCCGTGGCCGCCGCGTCGCCGGCCGCAGCGCCGAAGATCAGCACCGGGGTCGCCAGCGGCAGCACCAGCAGCGGCAGCAGCACCCCACCGCGCCGCGCGCCGAGCACGATCGCCGCGCCCATCGTGCCCAACAGCGACAACGCCATCGTTCCCGGCAACAGCGCCAGCAACAGCACCGGCACCGATTCCGGCGGCATCTGCAGCATGATCGCCAACGGCCCCGCCGCCAGCAACAGCGGCAACCCGGTCACTAGCCAATGCGATACGGCCTTGATCGCCGCGACCGCAATCGGCGGCAGTCCGGACAGCAGCAACTGATCGAGCGTGCCGTCTTCCAGGTCGGCGCCGAGCAGCCGATCGAGTGGCAGCAGCGCCGCCAACAGCGCACCGACCCAGACGATCCCGGGCGCCAGCCGCGCCAGGACGTCAGGCGCCGGGCCGATGGCCAGCGGGAACAGCGCGCCGACCAGCACGAAAAACAACAGTGCCGCCATCGTGTCGGCCCCGTGCCGGGCCGACAGCAGCAACTCGCGGCGCAGCAACGCCCAGGCGGTGGTCAAAGATGAAACTCCAGCACGTCGTCCAGCGGCAGCGGCAGATGCGTCGCGGTCACGATGGCGCCACCCGCGTCCCGGTGTGCCGCGAACAAGGTGCCGAGCCGGATGACCGAAGCCGCGTCCAACCCGAGCGTCGGCTCATCGAGCAGCCACAACCCACCCGGCGGCGCTAGGGCCAACCGCGCCAGCGCCAACCGCCGCCGCTGCCCCGCCGAGAGCAGCCGCCCCGGCAGATCGCTGAGGGCTGCAAGGTCCATCGCGTCCAAAGCCGGCTCCAACGCCATCCCGCCCGCCATGACCCTGAGGTTCTCCACCACGGTCATGCCCAATTTGATTGCGTCTAAGTGACCGAGATAAGCCGCCGGCGCCGGCTCGTCGGCAATATCGGCGCCGTTCCAACGGATCGTGCCGGCATCCGGCCGCTTCAACCCGGCCAGCACCCGCAGCAGCGTGCTCTTGCCGGACCCGTTCGCGCCAAGCAGCAGCATCGCACCCCCGCGCGGGACGTGCAGCGACACCTCACGCAGCACCAGCCGCTCGCCCCGGAACGCCGCAACACCGGCTACCGCCAGACCCGAATCAGCATTCCCGCCCATTGTCGCATCTTATCGGGTCCAGTCCGGTGGACGCCATGGGGCACCGGGGCTAAATAAGCGGTAGCGAATGAGAGAGAAAATGCCATGAAAGCGACCGGGCACGACAGCCTCCAGACGACCCGCACCCTGACGGCCGGCGGTCGCGAATACCGCTACTTCTCGCTTCCCGAAGCCTACAAGAAAATCGGCGACGGCAGCCGGCTTCCGGTCAGCCTGAAGATCCTGCTCGAGAACGTGCTGCGCTTCGAGAACGGCGGCAGCTACAAGCCCGACGATGCCCGCGCCATCACCGAGTGGGCCGAGGCCGGCCGCTCCGAAAAGGAAGTGCCGTTCAAGCCGGCCCGCATCCTGATGCAGGACTTCACCGGTGTTCCCGCCGTGGTCGATCTGGCGGCCATGCGCGACGGCATCACGTCGCTCGGTGGCAATCCGCAGCAGGTCAACCCGCTGGTGCCCGTCGACCTCGTGATCGACCACTCGGTGATGGTCGATATCTCGGCTACGCCGGACGCCGCCAAGAAGAACGTCGAGATCGAGTTCGAGCGCAACGGCGAGCGTTACTCCTTCCTGCGGTGGGGCCAGTCCGCGTTCCAGAACTTCCGCGTCGTTCCGCCGGGAGCCGGCATCTGCCACCAGGTCAACGTCGAGTTCCTCGCCGAGACCGTCTGGACTGCTGACGTTAACGACGGCACCTACGCCTACCCCGACACGCTGTTCGGCACCGATAGCCACACCACCATGGCCAACGGCATCGGCGTCCTCGGCTGGGGCGTGGGCGGCATCGAGGCCGAGGCCGCCATGCTCGGCCAGCCCATCGCCATGCTCATCCCCGACGTCATCGGCTTCCGGCTGTCCGGCAAGATGCCCGAAGGCTCCACCGCCACCGACCTGGCGCTGACCGTCACGCAGATGCTGCGCAAGAAGGGCGTGGTCGGCAAGTTCGTCGAGTTCTTCGGCCCGGGCCTCAACTCCCTCTCCGTCGCCACCCGGCTCACCATCGCCAACATGGCCCCGGAATACGGCGCCACCTGCGGCTTCTTCCCGGTCGATGCCGCCACCATCGAGTATCTCAAGCTGACCGGCCGCGACGCCGGCCGCATCGAGTTGGTCGAGGCCTACTGCAAGGCGCAAGGCATGTGGACCGACGCGAACAGCGCCGACCCGGTCTTCACCGACGTCGTCGAACTCGACCTCGCTACCGTCATGCCGTCGATCGCCGGCCCGAAGCGCCCGCAGGATCGCGTGCTGCTCAAGGACGCCGCTTCCGCTTTCCGTGCCGACCTCACCGCCGGCCTCGGCGTTCCCGCCAACGACGTCAACAAGCGCGTCAAGGTCGCTGGCACCAACTACGAGATCAGCCATGGCGACGTGGTGATCGCGGCCATCACTAGCTGCACCAACACGTCGAACCCGTATGTCATGATGGGTGCCGGGCTGCTGGCACGTAAGGCACGCGCCAAGGGCCTGACCCCGCGGCCATGGGTCAAGACGTCGCTCGCTCCCGGTAGCCAGGTGGTTACCGAGTATCTGGACCGCGCCGGCGTCTCCGCCGACCTGGATGCCCTTGGCTTCCAGCTCGTCGGCTACGGCTGCACCACCTGCATCGGCAACTCCGGCCCGCTCGACGAAGCCGTGGCCGATGCGATCGAGGACAACAAGCTGGTCGCCGTCTCGGTGCTGTCCGGCAACCGTAACTTCGAGGGCCGCGTGCATCCCAACGTGCGCGCCAACTACCTCGCCAGCCCGCCGCTCGTGGTCGCCTACGCCCTGCTCGGCACCATGAACGAGGACATCACCACTGCCCCGCTCGGCACTGGCACCGACGGTCAGCCCGTCTACCTCAAGGACATCTGGCCGACCGACGCCGAGATCAACGAGGCCGTCGCCTCGAGCCTCAACCGTGAGCAGTTCACCAGTCGCTACGGACAGGTGTTCCAGGGCACCAGCGAGTGGCGTGCGATCGAGGTCGACGCCTCGAGCGATGTCTACAAGTGGAACGGCGGCAGCACCTACGTACAGAACCCGCCCTACTTCGACGGCATCACCATGGAGTTGCCGGAGATCAAGGACATCACCGGGGCCCGCGTCCTGGCGTTGTTCGCCGACAACATCACCACAGACCACATTAGCCCGGCCGGCAACATCAAGAACTCCTCCCCCGCCGGCGGCTACCTCGGCGAGCGCCAGGTCATGCAGCGCGACTTCAACTCCTACGGCAGCCGCCGCGGGAACCACGAGGTCATGATGCGCGGCACCTTTGCCAACATCCGCATCAAGAACGAGATGCTGGGTGGCATCGAAGGCGGCTGGACCCGCAAGCAGCCCGGTGGCGAGCAGCTGCCGATCTACGACGCGGCCATGCAGTATAAGAAAGAGGGCACTCCCCTCGTCGTCTTCGGCGGCAAGGAATACGGTATGGGCTCGTCGCGCGACTGGGCAGCTAAGGGCACGGCGCTGCTGGGCATCAAGGCGGTCATCGTCGAGAGCTTCGAGCGTATTCACCGCTCGAACCTGGTCGGCATGGGCGTGCTGCCGCTCACCTTCAAGGACGGCGCGACCCGGCACAGCCTGGGTCTCACCGGCGACGAGACCATCGACATCCTCGGCTTGGAAGAACTCCGGGCCGGCATGGATCTGATGATGAAGATCCACCGGACCTCCGGGGCGGTCGACGAATTTTCGGTCAAGTGCCGCGTCGATACTGCCGACGAGGTCGAATACTACCGCAACGGCGGCATCCTGCATTACGTGTTGCGGGAGATGGCCCGCGCCGCCTGAAACTAAGCCGACCAGTCTGGCTCCGCTCGGGGCCAGACGCTGACCTAGGACATCTACCTCTCGGGTTCGACTACCGCGCCGTCAGCATCGCCGAAGGCGTGCGGGCGGCGCTAGCCGTTGCGGTCGTGGTCACCATTACGAAGTGGCTCGGTATTCCGGCGCTGGCCGCCGTCGGGCTGGGCTCGTTGCTCACTTGCCTCTGTGATCCCGGCGGCCCCATCCGGCGCCGGCTTCCGGCCATGCTATCGTTTACGGTCCTTGGATCGTTCGCGATCTTGACCTTTGGTCTCCTCCGCGCTGCCGGTGTCTGGCCCGGGGCGATCAGTGGCGCCATCTGGGTGTTCGGGACGATGTATGCCCGCGCCTGGGGCCCGGTCGCGATGCAGGTGGGCAACCTTCTCGCCGTCGTCGCCGTGCTCGCGCTCGACCATGGCGAGGACCTGGGAACGGCGGCGATGTTGGCGGCGCTGTTTGGCGCCGGGTCGCTCTGGGCATTGGTGCTCAGCCTGGTGATCTGGCGGCTACACCCGTTCCTGCCCGCACGCACGGCGGTCGCCAACGTCTATCGGCGCATCGGCATCCTGGCGACAGACGTCTCGGATCAGGTGAACGGTGCGGCGACGCCCGACTGGACGCCCGACTGGGCGGCCCATGCGCGCGGACACCGGCGTTACGTCCGCGACGGGATCGAGGCTGCCCGTGTCGAGTTGCTCGACATCCTGCGCAGTCGCGGCCAGGGCGGGCCGCGCGGCAATGCGCTCGTCATCCAGATCGAAGCCGCCGAGCAGATCTTCGGCGCCGTCATCGCCCTATCCGACATCCTCGAGCACGGTGGTCCGGCTGCTCTGGAGGCAGCACGGCCGATCCTACCGGCGCTGCGCCTCGTGCTGGCGGGGATCTCGGACGGCATCATGACCGATAGCGCCGACGACACGCACCGGGCGATGTTCCTCCGGCTCTTCGGCGAGATCGAGCGCGCCGAGGCCAATACCGGCCTGGCGGAGGTGACCCGTTCGCTCGTCTCGGTGTTGCGGGTCGCCGCGCTGATGACTACGCCGGAAGGCCGCAGCGTCGAGGGTGCGGTGTCGACCGAACGGCAAGGAAGGCTGCGGCGCCTCGCCGGGCCGCTCCGCTCGAACCTAAACTGGACCTCCACCTCGCTTCGTCACGCCGTCCGCGCCACGGCGGTCGCGTTGCCGGCGCTGCTGCTCACGCTGCCGGTCGGCGCCGTCTACGCGCACTGGATGACCATCACGCTCATCCTGACGCTGCAGCCATTCTTCGCCCTCACCTGGCAGCGAGCGCTCGAGCGCGTCGGCGGGACGGTGCTGGGCGGCATCGTCGCGGCCGTGCTGTCGATCTTCGTGCACAGCCCGGTGGTCATCGCGATCTTCTTGTTCCCGCTGGCCATCATCGCGTTCGCGATCCGCCGCGTGAGCTACGGCCTGTTCATGGCGGCGCTGACCCCGTTGATCGTGCTCCTGTCCGAACTCGGGCAACCCGGCACCGGCGAAATCACCATCGCGTTCTACCGCGCCAGCTACACGCTCGCCGGCGGCGCCATGGCGGTGGCCGGTGGCTTGCTGCTCTGGCCGAGCTGGGAGCCGGCGCGGGTGCGCGACGATCTGCTGACGGCAATCGGCGCCCATGCGGCGTATGCGGACGCCGAGCTTGCGACACTCATGGGCGAGGCGCTGATCGGCTCGGCGGACCGTGCTCGCCGGGCCGCCGGGCTGGCGAGCAATAACCTAGAAACGACGCTGTCCCGCGCATTGCAGGAGCCCGGCCATGCCTCTCGCGCGGAGTTGCAGGTCGCCATGGTGGCGGACGCAGCGCTTCGCCGGGTCGCGGGGCGGCTGGCGGCGCTGCAGCATGCGCCGGGTTTGGCCGGTGCCGCGGATGTCGCGACCTGGCGGAGCTGGCTGTCCGCCTCGTTCGGCGCGTTGAGATCCGGCGCCACCTTGCCGCCGGACGCTCCGGTCGACACCGATGACGGGCCGCTCGGGCGCATCGCCCGGCAAGTGGTACTGATCGACGGCGCGATGCGTCCCAGCGCTGGCTGATCAGCGCCGCGGCAAAAACCGCGTGACGAACAGCGCGGCCCCACCGAGCGCAGCCATCCCGAAGAACACCGCGCCATTCGCCGACGCGTAGAACTGGCCAACGACCCAGATCATGACCCCGGTCGGTGCGGAGAACCCGATCGCAGAGAGCATGGTCTGCGCCAGCGCCGCTCGTGGGGCCGGGATGGTGCGTAGCACGAGCATGTTCGACAGGTGCTGACAGGCGAAGCTGCCGGCATGCAGCAGCTGGATCGCTGCCAGTAACGGGACTGCATTGGTCGTCGCGGTCAATGTCCAGCGCAGCAGGCAGACGCTGGCCGCGATTCCGGTGAGACGTGCCGGACCGAGCCACGCGACCAGGCGCCGGCCCCACACGAACAGGGCAACTTCGGCGACGATGCCTTCCGCGATCAGCAGACCGATCGTGGTATCGCCGATCCCGGCGGCGCGCCAATGCAGGCTGGCGAAGGCGTAATACGCGGCATGTGACCCCTGAGTGAGCGCCGTCGCGATCACCGCCGCCCAGAAGCTGCGCCCGAGCGGCGCCACGATCACGCGATGCACGGCAGACCCCATGGCGGGCGGCTGAGGCACCAGAGCGGCCAGCATGGCGGCGGCGCCATACCCGGCGGTCAGCATCCACGGCACGATCACCGTGCCGAACCGGCTCAACATCGCACCCGCACCCGCCGTGGCAACCATGTAGGCGACCGATCCCCAGGCGCGGGTGCGTCCGTAATCCAAGCGGCCAGCGGCGGTGAATGCCAGCGTCACCGCATCGCACAGCGGCGAGAGCGCAGAAGCAGCCACCCCGCCGGCCACGATCAGGATCGCGATCGACACCGTGCCGGGCGCTGTCGGCATGAGTGCTGTGCACACCGCAGCTCCGGACGCAGCCAGGAACAGCGAAACACGGTGATAGCCCAACCGATCCGCTGCCCAACCCCAGAGCGGCACGGCGACGATGCGGGTCAGTGAGGCGACGCCCAGCACGGTGCCGATCAACGCCGCATCCAGGCCGCGATCGGCAAGCCATAGCGGAAGGTAGGCCGTCAGCACCGCACCTGCGGCGAAGAAAGAGGAGGTGAAAAGACCGATCCGGGCGCTGTCTGAAACGAGCGCCCGTCCGATCAAGCGACGGAAAGCGCGGTGGCGGCGTCCTGAATGCGCTGCGCCATGGAAGCGATGCCGCTGCCGCGGTTGCTGGAGAGGTTGGCGAGCAGGCCCATGTCTTTTAGAAACTGCGGCGGCGTAGCCAGGATCTCGGCCGGCGGACGACCCGAGTAAACCCGCAGCAACAACGCCACCAGCCCGGAGACGATCGCCGCGTCCGATCCGCCGGCCAGGAACATGCGGCCGTCGCGGATCACCGCTTCCATCCAAACCTTGCTCTGGCAGCCCGGCACGCGGTGAGCGTCATCCTGCCACTCCGCAGGGAAAGGCGGCAGCTTGCGGCCGAGATCGATGATGAAGCCATACCGGTCCATCCAGTCGTCGAACAAGTCGAGGTCGGCCTCGATGGCCGAGACGGCGTCCGTGGTGGTCGGTTCTTCGGGCAGAACGAAAGGATCAGGCATGGGTCCGATGTGCTGGCGCGAGGTGGGACATCAAGGCATGAAAAAGCCCGCCAGCCTTGCGGCGGCGGGCTTGATCTAGCGGCGGACCAAAATGGACCGCCAACCGATTACATGCCGGTGGAAGCCGGCGCGCTGTCCGACGGCATCGGCATGCTGCTGCTGCTATTGCTGCTGCTGCCGCCAGCATTGTTGGTCATCTTGTACTCGAACGAGCACGCACCGCGCTTGACGGTGATGTCGGCCATGTTGCCGTTGACCGAACCGGACAGGTTACGACCGGTAACGGTGCCGTCCGGACCGATCATGCCGCGCATGCCGGCGACCGTGATTGTGTTGCCGCGAACGCGAGCGTTCTGCATGCCACGGGGAGTGCGGCAGGACGAGCTGCCCTGGGCGGTGCCGGGACCACGATAAATGCCAGCCATCGGCGCCATCGGAGCCGGCGGAGCGGCCATCGGAGCGGGCTCCGGAGTCATTGCCATCGGCGGGGGCGGCGGCGGGTTGCTGGCGCAGCCAACGACGGTTCCGGCCAACAACAGTACACTTGCAATCTTTAGGCGCATTCAAACTCTCCTATGCGAATCTGAGAACGCCCGGACCATGCCAGGAGATGCATAAAAGGGCTACAGTATGAACCGAGAGAGATCACTTTTCGCGGCGAGTGGTGCAACTCGGTCATTCACGTACGCGGCATCGATGGTAATTTCATCTCCATTCCGGTCGGTCGCGGAGAAACTGATCTCTTCCAGTAACCGCTCCATCACCGTCGCCAGACGGCGTGCGCCAATATTCTCGACCCGGTCGTTGATATCGGCGGCCAAGTCGGCCAACGCGTCAACCGCATCGTCGGCGAAGTCGAGCGTGACGCCCTCCGTGCCGAGAAGCGCCGAATACTGCTTCAATAGACTGTGCTCCGGCTCGATCAGGATCCGGCGCAGATCGTCGCGCGACAGCGGCGCCAGTTCGACGCGGATCGGCAACCGCCCCTGCAACTCCGGCAACAGGTCGGCGGGCTTGGCCAGGTGAAATGCTCCAGAGGCGATGAACAACACGTGGTCCGTCTTCACCGGCCCATACTTGGTGCTGACCACCGTGCCCTCGATCAACGGCAGCAGATCGCGCTGCACACCCTCGCGGGAGACGTCACCGCCGCGGAAGCCCTCGGTCGAACGGGCGCACACCTTGTCGATCTCGTCGATGAACACGATGCCGTTCTGCTCGGCATGCTCGACCGCGTCCTTGGTGAGGCTGTCATTGTCGAGCAGCTTGTCGCTTTCCTCGCGGGTCAGCGCCACCCGGGCGGCCGCGACGGTCATGCGACGCTTCTGCGTGCGCCCGCCAAACATCCCCTTCATCATGTCGCCGATATTGGCCATCTGACCCGGCGGCATGCCCGGCACGTCCATCGCCACCGGCGCCACGTCGGCGACCGAGATCTCGACCTCCTTGTCCTCCAACTCGCCGGCCCGCAGCATCTTGCGGAACTTGCCGCGCGTATCGGTCGAAGCCCCCTCGCCCACCAGCGCGGTGACCAGACGATCCTCGGCGCCCTGCTCGGCCTTCGCCTGGACGTCCTTGCGGCCGGCATCGCGCAGCATGGTGATGCTGGCCTCGACCAGGTCGCGCACGATGCTGTCCACGTCGCGGCCGACATAGCCGACCTCCGTGAACTTGGTCGCCTCGATCTTGATGAACGGCGCCTGCGCCAGCTTGGCCAGCCGGCGGGCGATCTCCGTCTTGCCGCAGCCGGTCGGCCCGATCATCAGGATGTTCTTCGGCACCACTTCCTCGCGAATACCGATCGGCAGCTGCTGCCGGCGCCAGCGGTTGCGCAACGCGATGGCGACGGCCCGCTTGGCGTCGTTCTGGCCGACGATGAACCGGTCGAGCTCGCCGACGATCTCGCGCGGCGAATAGGTCTTGACGTCCATTACAGGGTTTCCACGATGACGGAATAGTTGGTGTAGACGCAGATATCGCCGGCGATCTTCATCGCGCGACGAGCGATCTCCTCGGCTTCCAGCCCGTCGACGGTCATCAATGCCCGCGCCGCCGCCAGCGCGTAATTGCCGCCCGAGCCGATGGCGATCACGCCATCCTCGGGCTCGAGCACGTCGCCCTGCCCGGTCAGCGTGTAGCTGTGCTGCGCGTCGGCCACCGCCATCATTGCCTCCAGCCGGCGCAGGTAACGGTCGGTGCGCCAATCCTTGGCTAGCTCGACGCAGGCACGCTCGAGCTGACCAGGAAAGCGCTCGAGCTTGGCCTCTAGCCGCTCCAGCAGCGTGAACGCATCCGCTGTGGCGCCGGCGAACCCGGCCAGCACCGCTCCGCCGGCACCGATCCGGCGCACCTTGCGGGCATTGCCCTTGATCACGGTCTGTCCCAGCGTGACCTGGCCATCACCCGCCATGGCGACGGTGCCGCCTTTGCGGACGGAGAGAATCGTCGTGCCATGCCAGCCGACGAGGTCGTTCGATCGAGTATCTTGCATCGTGAGACGCTAGGTGGGGCAAGCCGAACCCATGCACAAGCGCCCGGCAACGGCTCCGCCTGCCCGGCTTGACCTTGCCTGGCTTCCTTCGCACATAAGGTGTTCACCGTCGTGGCAGGGGAGCACCAGGACATGGACGCATCTTTGCCGCTTTGTACCTGCTTTGCCATCCGCCGGGCAGCCCGGCATCTGACACAGGTCTATGACAGTCACCTCGCCCCGACCGGGCTGCGGACGACGCAGTATTCGCTATTGAACACGCTGGCAGCTGCAGGCTCCGGCAGCCTTCTGGCCGTCGCGCGCCGCATGGGGCTGGATCGTACCACGCTGGGCCGAAACCTGCTTCCGCTCGAACGCGACGGATTAGTGTCCATCGCGGTCGATCCTCACGATCGCCGCGGCCGCCTGCTGACCATTACACCCGCGGGCGAGGAGCGGCTGGCGCAAGCGCGAAGCTGCTGGGCTTCGGCACAGGCCGCGTTCGAGGCTAGATACGGCGCCGCCGAGACCCATCGCCTGCATGCGACGCTGGACACGGTGGTGCGGCTGGAGTTCGACACCGTCGATTAGCGAGCCGCAACGCCAGCCAGCAAGGAATGCACGCGGTTGTCGGGATCGTGCAATCGTTGCCGGATGCTGGCGGCAAGCGGCATCAGCCCCAGGCTTTCGGCGATTTCCAGAGCGGCGCGGAACATGGCGTGTGCGGCCTCGG
>JBPBQE010000331.1:0-22651 GCA_050954595.1 Janthinobacterium lividum
GCCGGACCGGAACATGGCAACAATCCCGCGCGCACTCTTCGACAGCCTCACCGAAGCCGCATGCTACCCAGCCTGAAAAGGCCAAAGTCGAGCTAAGCGCTCGGCGCTAACGATGTCTTAACTGAAAACAGTCATCATCGGGCATCGACTTCGGAACAGACGAACATGTCCCGCAATGAAATGTTTCTGCTTCTCGCATGCGCCTTTGTTGCCGCAATCATGTCTGGAAGCCCGGGTTATACGGCGCACCAGTCGCCTGTGACCCTTGCCGGTTTGATGGCACCGGTGTCGGACGTCGTTTCTTGGGACATGACGGATATCGCCGAACACGGATTTGACCAGCAGTAACGGAACAGTCGGAGATCGGTTCTGGCTATTGAGGCGCTTCGGACACCCATTCCTGCCGCACTGCACTGCGTGCCGGAGCAGAGGATCGTCGTCTCAAGTATTGTCTTCGTCCTTGGTCTACTTCCTTGTCTCTGGACAGGGTGGATTCTTTGGGGAGCACCTATTGGCGATCTGACCGCTGCTCGTTCTGCGTTGGCCGCGCGCGATTACACTGCACTTTGGGCTGCGGGCCGAGCTACAGCGTCTGGAGCCGTTGCCGTCCTTGCAGACCCGGTTTCGTTCACCGCTTACCTTCGCGATATCTTCGGCGCGGGAATCCCTGATCAGATCTGGCCCTATCCTCCGCCGATCCTGATGCTCGCTCGTCCGCTCGCGGCGTTGCCGCTCGTGGTCGGGTTCGTTCTATATGCGGCGCTGGGTATTGCCGCACTGTTTCTCGCGCTTCGCTGTTCCACCCTTTCCGGCTGGCAAAAGGCCGCAATCCTGTTCAGCCCGGCAGTCGCCGCTAATGGCCTGACTGGCCAAACCGGCGCGTTGATCTCGGCCCTGCTGCTCGGCGGTTTATCACTGATCGAACGCCGACCGATTCTGGCCGGTGCTCTGCTCGGCGCGCTCATCATCAAGCCGCAATTCGCCATCTTGATGCCAATCTGCCTTATCGCAGGCCGACATTGGAAAGTTCTCGCATCGAGTTGCGCGTCTGGGATAATGCTCGCGCTGTCATCCCTCATGCTCTTTGGCGTTACACCGTGGGTAGAATTCTTTCTCGGCCAAAAAGCTGTCTCAGCTTACGTGGGAGCGCCTTGGGAGGCAGGCCCAGCACAATCCCTGTTCACCAATGCGTTCATGGTAGCTCGATCGCTGGGCGCAAACCTCCCTGCTGCCTATGCAGCTCAGGCCGTGGTTACCGCTGGCTGCGGGTATGCGGTCAGTCGCCTATGGCAGGTGCCGAATCTATCGAACAAGGTTCGCACGGTTGCGACTCTCTCGCTGACGCTGCTGGCGGCTCCTTGGGTGCACACCTACGACATGCCCGCGTTAGCTGTGGCGGTCGTTATGTTGCTGCCATCCGAGCCGGGATGGCGTCGATCGGCGCTGGCTTTCGCTTGGCTTTGGCCGGGCTTGTCGCAGTTGTGCTATGTTCCGCCAACGATCGCAGTGCTCAGCGTTGGAAGTGTGGCCTGGCTCGCGTGCCAGGTCGGATCGCCATCAACGCGTGCCTCGGCCTAATGCTCCTTGTCGCTTGGTCGACCCAGGGGCTTGCCGCTTCAGCCGAAACATCCTGCGACGTCGCCGCTGCCAGGGCTGAACGGGATTGGAACATACCGTCCGGGGTTCTATCCGCTGTCGGGAGCGTCGAAAGCGGTCGGATGGGTCGAACCGGCCGTGCTCCCTGGCCCTGGACCATCAACGCCGCCGGTCGCGGAACCTTTCATGACAACAAAGGCGATGCCGTCGCGACTGTCCTAGCGATCATGTTGCGTGGATTTCCCTATATCGATGTTGGCTGCTTCCAGGTCGATATCGCGTATCACGCCGGGGTGTTTCGTTCGCTCGACGACGCATTCGATCCCGAGAAGAATGCCCAGGCCGCTGCGATGATTCTCCTTACGGAGCGAAGCCGTTCCCCCGATTGGGACACGGCAATCGCGCGCTATCATTCAGCAACACCTGGCCTTGGCAGTGCGTATCTCGATAGAGTTCGCAGTGCACTTCCATTTGCCAAGCTCAGGGCACTTACGGCACAGGCTGAGGCCAAGACCGAGGCCGTTGCCTCGGATATCGGGCCGACATTGCCGAGCGAGAGTCATCCTCTTCCGGTCGTCATCTACGGTTTTGTAAGTCCGAACCAGACTGGCGCAGGCCGGGCTATCGCACGCCGATCCGTCCGCCCGAGTTCTCAACTGTCGGGCCAGGTCGTTGGTGCTCTTCCGCAACCCAAGGAGCCTTAACGGCAACGTGTTGCAACCCGATCACACTGGCTGCACATCGATAGCAAACCACTACCTTTGGTAGCAAAAACATGTGAAAAGCAAAGAGTTCTCGGAAGTGACGTTAATAGATGCGGATAGAAAACCTACCGTGCATCGTGTGTTTCGGCATTGCGATTGCCTTCGGGCATGCCGCACTCGCCCAAGAGATAGCCACACCGCTTTCGCCGCAACGCCCGGTAGGCAACACGGGTGTCTTGCCTTCGACCGGGCCGGCCAGTCCGGCTCCAGCGACCGCGCTGGCACCACGGCTTACATCGGTCATCGTGGACGCAGGTTCCGGTCGACTGATCCAACTTCCTGGTCCGGCTGCGACGATCCTTGCGGCCGATCCACGGATCGCCCGGGTACAGCCGGCATCGCCGACATCTATTTTCATCATGGGCGTCGCTGCCGGCCGCACCACCGTCATCGCAACAGCGGATAACGGCACTCCGATCGCCGAATACGACGTGACCATCCGGTCTGGTCCGACGGCTGCGGTGGCCGATCCTAACGCGGCCCGGGCTGCACCGAGTGCATCGGCCGTCGAAGGTGCCGTGCGCCGCGCTCTGCCTGGCATGGGTGCCGTACACGTGAGTGCGGCCGGCAAGAACGCCTATCTGCTGAATGGCACCGTGGCCAACGCGTCCGAATCGCAACGTGCGGAGGCCGTCGCCCGCGCCACCGCCGGCGAGAACCGCGAGATCATCAACAATCTCGAACTTCTGAGCGCGACGCAGGTCAACGTTCGGGTCCGTATTGCCGAAATCTCCCGCCAGATCACTCGTGAGCTAGGCTTCAACTGGCAGGCGCTCGGCAACGCCGGCAGTTTCGTGCTCGGCCTGCGCACCGGTGGCGGCGCCTCGAGAGTCTTTGACGCGATTACATCGGGTGCGATCAGCACCGGTTCGCTCGCCGCTTCATCCAGCCGTTACGGCCTGGGCGTGAGCACGAATCGGCTGGACATCAATTCCATCATCGACGCGTTGGCGTCCGACCAGCTCATCACCATCCTGGCCGAGCCGAACCTGACGGCTCAATCCGGCGAAACCGCCAGCTTTCTCGCTGGTGGCGAGTTCCCGATACCGGTCGGGACCAGCGCCAGCAGCAACACGATCACGATCGAATTCAAGCAGTTCGGCGTCAGCCTGTCGTTCGTGCCCACCGTGCTCGGCCCGAACCGCCTGAACCTCCGTATCCGCCCCGAGGTCAGCCAACTCACCACCAACGGCGCCGTCAGCCTGCCTCTGGCGACGGGGTCGGTCACGATCCCGGCATTGCAGGTTCGTCGCGCCGAGACGACGGTCGAGCTTGGGACCGGCCAAAGCTTCGCCATCGCCGGGCTGCTTCAGCGCAATACGGTGCAGTCCGATTCCGGTATCCTCGGCCTTGGCGACATTCCGATTCTTGGCGCGCTGTTCCGATCCGATCAGTTTCAGCGCAATGAATCCGAACTCGTCATCATCGTGACGCCCTATCTGGTGCAACCGGTCTCCGATCCGAGCCGCCTGGCGGCACCGACCGATGGCTTCAAGCCTGCCGTGGATCTCGACCGAATTTTGTATCGCCGGCAGCTCGCCCGCGGCGCTCCCATGCCACAACTACGGACCCGTCCCGATGCTGGCTTCATTGTCGAATAGCGCAGCCATTCGCAGCGGGGTCGTTGCCACGATCCTGGCCGCAAGCCTCGGTCTCGGTGCTTGCAGCGAGTATGAGATCGACCGGCCTGGAACCTGGCAGGCGACCGGGGCCAACGAGCACAATCTGCGCGCGATGTTAGTCGATCCTCGAGACTACAGCGCCGGAACAGGCGCGATCACGGCTCGCGGAGACAGTGCCTCGCGCGCCGTGACCCGCCTGGGCAACGATCGCCGGCGTCAGCTCATCGATGCGACCGTCTCGCGCGTAGCCCCATCGAGCGGGTCAGGTGACAGCGGTTCCGGCGGGCCGGCTCCCGGTGCCGGCACGGGCGGCGCGGGGGGCGGCACGCAATGAGGTCGGGCCGGATCGTCGCCGTCGCGCTGGTCGGTGCACTCGTCCTCGGTGGGTGCAGTCATCGGGACCGCGATCGGACCAGCTTACGCGAGCCGGACAACGCGTCCCGGTTACACATCGCCGAGACGGCGTCTGCCGCCGGGCAATCCGACATCGCATTGTCGATGTATGCCGCCGCCGCGGCCGCCGCGCCGGATGATGCAGAGGTGCAGGCCCGGCTGGTCAATGCGTTGATCACGGCCGGCAAGCCGGATGTTGCCGATGCCACGCTCAAGGCCGCCCTGGTGCGGCAGCCGAACGACCCGACGCTGCTACGCTGGCTGGGCAATCTGCGCCTGCAGACCGGCAATGCGGAAGCGGCGCTGCAAATCTTCGATGGGCTGATCGCGCGCCGTCCAACCGACGTCGCCGCCCTCAACGGGCGCGGCGTGGCCCTCGATCTGCTCGGCCAGCACGACGTGGCGCAGCAAACCTATCTCAACGCCCGCGCCCAGCAGCCTGGCAATCTCCAGACCGCCAACAACCTCGCCGTGTCGCTCCTGCTGGTCGAGCGTCCGAGCCAGGCAGCGTCCGTCCTGCAGCCGTTCTCGGCGCAGTCCGGCCTGCCGACCCGCCTCGTCAACAACCTGGCCATCGCTCGCGCCGCTGCCGGGCAATCTCCGACAGGAGACGGGGATGCCACCATGCCGGCCGAAGACCTCCGCGCCCTGGCGGCGTCGTTCGGCGCGAGCCCGGGTCAACAGCAGGGCGTATCGCCTCTCGAGGGCAGGAACGGCAAACCGGCCGGCTGAACGGAGGGGGCGCGGCCGCTCGCCGCTATTCTCCGCTCGTCAGTTGGCGTAACGCCGTTCGTGTTTGGCAGCAGGCTGGAGCGTCGCGTGTTTTCGATCATCATTGCAACGCGTGACCGACCGGAACTGTTGGAGCGGGCGCTGCGCTCGGTCATGGCCCAGCGGTGGCGGGAGTTCGAGGTGCTGTTGATTGACGACAGTTCGACCGACGCCATGCGGGCGCGCAACGGTGCCGTGCTGGCCGACGCCGGAGTTGGTGGATCGACACTCGCCGTGCCCGCGGTCGCCGGCGGAAGCGGGCCAGGAGATGCGCGGAACCGGGGGCTGGCGCATGCGACGCGGCCTTATGTTGCCTTCCTCGACGATGACGACGAGTGGACGGACCCGGAGTACCTGGCGGCGGCGGCGGCGGCTATCGAGCGGCTCGGGCTCGATGTGCATTTCCGCGATCAGCAGGCGGTGCGGGCGGATGGAAGCGTGGTGCCGCCGCCGGTATGGGCGGAGGACCTGGCGCAGAAACTACCGGCGGGCGGGGCAGTGGCCGATGGCGGGACCTATCGGGTGACGGTGGAGCAGGTGCTGCTGAGCGACGGGTTCGCGCATCTGAATACCACGATCGTGCGGCGGAGCCTGGCGTGGGAGCGGCTCGGCGGGTTCGATGGCGAGATCCGCTACGAGGAGGACCGGGACTTCTATTTGCGGTTGATCGATGTCGCGGAGGCCATCGGTTACACGCCGGGCGTCGTGGCGCGGCATCATGTGCCGGACGGACGGGCGAGTGCGTCGTCGATCGCGGCCGAGGCGCGGGATGCGTGCCGGTTGGCGGTGTTGAACAAGGCAATCGCCGGGGCTCGGAGTCCGGCGGTGCGGGCGCGATGCAGGCGGGACCGGGTTTATGCACTGAAGAAGATGAGCGCGCGGGCGGCGGCGGCTGGGGAGTTTGGCGCAGCGATCCGGGATGGACGGGCGGCGTTGCGGGCGCGGTTCGGGGCGAAGTGGGCGGTGTTCGTGGCCGGGCTCTATGTGCGGAAGGTGTTCTCCAGGCGGTCCCAGGCGGGCTGATCGGCGGGAAGGCCGAAGCGGAGCCAGGTCGGGTGGTCGTCGAAGCGGCGGACCAGGATGCCGGCGGCACCGAGGCGGTCGAACAAGGCTGCGGCAACGGGGCTGCTTGCGAGGCGGAAGAGGCTCGTGCCACCGACGAGGTTGAAGCCTGCATAGCGGAGAAGGGTGTCGAGGCGGTCGGCATCGTGAGCGAGGCGGACAGTGGCGGCTCGGTGCCAGGCGACGTCATGTAAAGCGAGGGTGCCGATCGCCGCGGCGGGGCCGGAGACGGCCCAGGGCCCGAGGGCGGTGCGAAGGCGATGGGCCAGGGCGGGAGCGGCCAGAGCGAAGCCAAGGCGGAGGCCGGCCAGTCCGTAGGCTTTGCCGAACGAGCGCAGGATGATGAGGGCGGGGTGCGGCAGGGCTGGAGCCAGGGAGAGGGCCGGGTCGAAATCGGCGAAGGCTTCGTCGACGATCAGAGTGCCGCCGGCTTGGGCTAGGGTGTCGGCGCGGGCGAGCAGGGTGGCGGGGTCGAGGCGGCGACCATCGGGATTGTTGGGGTTACAGAGGATGATTGCGCCAGCGGATGGGAGGGCGTCCAGGGTGGCGACCTCGCGGGTTCGGGCGCCGGCGTTGTGCCAGGCGGCGCGGTGTTCGCCGTAGGTGGGGGCGAGGATGGCGGCGGTGTCGTACCGCAGAAGGTGGGGGAGGAGGCTGATCAGGATCTGGGTGCCGGGGGCGGCGACGATCATGGCCGGGTCGGCGACGCGGTAGGCGGCAGCGGCGGCGTGCTGCAGCCCGGCCAGGGTTTCGGGCTCGGGGAGGCGGTGCCAGAGGTCGGGCGCCAGGTGCGGGAGGGGGTAGGCGACCGGGTTGATGCCGGTCGAGAGGTCGATGAAGGGTTCGGGGGCGCCGGGGAAGCGGCGGCGAGCGGCAACGAGTTGGCCGCCATGGGGGAGGTCGACTGTCTGGGCAGGAGGCTGCGTGCTATCGTCGGCGGCTCCGCTTTGCACCGTGGCTCCTCCCTTGCATCTAGATTTCTGGTCCGATTTCGCCATCACGGCTGGCGCCTACGCGATCGAGGCGGTGGTCGGCTACCCCGATGCGGTGTTTCGCGCGATCAAGCATCCGGTGGTGTGGGTAGGCGCGCTGCTGAGCGGGTTGGAGCGGCGGCTCAACCGGGGGTCGAACAGGCGGCAGCGGGCGGCGGGGGTGCTGACGATCACCGTGGTGTTGCTGGTGGTTTGTGGGCTGGCGGCGTTGCTGCAGGTGGTGGTGCCGGGGTGGGGTCTGGTGGCTTTGGCTGTGGTGGCGAGTTCGCTGCCGGCGCAGCGGAGCCTGGGGCAGTATGTGGGCGCCGTTGCAACCGGGTTGGAACGGGAGGGCCTGGCCGGCGGACGGCGGACGGTGGCGCACATCGTCGGGCGCGATCCAGAGACGCTGGACGAGGCCGGGGTGGTGCGGGCGGCGATCGAGAGTTTGGCGGAGAACTTCTCCGATGGGGTGGTAGCGCCGGCGGTGTGGGGCGTGGTGGCCGGATTGGCGGGGATGGCGGGGTATAAGGCCGTCAATACGGCGGACAGTATGATCGGGCATCGGACCGAGCGGTACGAGGCGTTCGGGTGGGCGGCGGCGCGGCTGGACGATTTGGTGAACCTGCCAGCGTCGCGGTTGGCGGCGGTTTGGCTCATCGGTGCCGCGGCGCTGACGGGGGCGCGGCCGGGGAGCGCGATGCGGGCGGTGTGGCGGGATGCAGGGGGGCATCGGTCGCCGAATGCGGGGTGGCCGGAGGCGGCGATGGCGGGGGCGCTGGGGCTACGGCTGGCGGGACCGCGGATCTATGGCGGCGTGCCGGTCGAGGATGTCTGGATGGGGGATGGCCGGGCCGCTGCGACCGTTGGCGATTTGCGGGCGGCGCTGCGGCTTTATTGGGTGGCGTGCGGGCTGCAGTTAGGAGCGTTGGTTCTACTGGTCGCGGTTACCTGGCCAGGCTGAGCAGGCGGTCGATGTGCATGTATTGTTCCAGATGGTCGGCCAGGCCGTTCAGGGCGGTTTCGACGTCGGCATCGTGGGAGCGCGGAGTGGGGGCGGCGCCGATCTCACGCAGGAGGGCGGCGCGGGCCGGGTCGGAGTCGAAGAGGCCGTGGAGGTAGGTGCCGGCGATCTGGCCGGCGCATCCATCGGGGCGGCCGTCGGCGAAGTGCAGAAAAGGAGTCGCGGTGGCGGGGCCGGTGGTGCGGCCGATATGAATCTCGTAGCCGTCGAAGCGGGCGTCGGAGGGGGTCAAGGTGCCGGTGACGCGTTCAAGCCGTTTGTCGCCGGTCATGGTGGTTTCGATGTCGAGTAAGCCAAGGCCGTCAACGCTGCCAGGAGGGCCTTCGATGCCGTCGGGGTCGGCGAGGCGGCGACCGAGCATCTGGTAGCCGCCGCAGAGGCCAAGGACCCGGCCGCCCCTGCGGACATGGGCGTGGATATCGATGTCCCAGCCTTCGGCGCGCAGGACGGCAAGGTCGGCGATGGTCGATTTGGAGCCGGGGAGAAGGATGAGGGCGGCGTCGGCGGGAAGGGGATAGCCGCGCTCGATCAGGACCAGGTCGATGTCGGGCTCGGCGGCGAGGGGGTCGAGGTCGTCGAAATTGGCGATGCCGGGGAGAAGGGGGACGGCGATGCGGATGCGGCCGCCGGTGGAGGTGCTCGCCAGGTCGGCGGCGTCTTCGGCGGGGAGGCGGCGGACGTGGTCGCAATGCGGGACGAGGCCGAGGGACGGCCAGGCGGTGCGCTCGGCGATGAAGCGCATACCGTCGTCAAAGAGGGACAGGTCGCCGCGCATGCGGTTGACGACGAAGCCGGCGACGAGGGCGCGGTCGGCCGGGTCGAGTACGGCGTGGGTGCCGACGAGGCTGGCGATGACGCCACCGCGGTCGATGTCGCCGATGACGATCACGGGCGTGTTGGTGGCTTGGGCGAAGCCCATGTTGGCGATGTCGCCATGGCGGAGGTTTATTTCTGACGCGCTACCGGCGCCTTCGACGAGAATAAGGTCGGCGGTTTGGCCGAGGCGGTGGAAGCTTTCGAGGACAAAGGGCATGAGGCCGGGCTTCATGGCCTGGTAATCGCGGGCGCGGGCGGTGGCGTGGACCCGGCCTTGGACGACGATCTGGGAGCCTATCTCGGATTGGGGTTTGAGCAGGATGGGGTTCATGTCGATGCTGGCCTCGAGCCCGGCGGCGCGGGCTTGGAGGGCCTGGGCGCGGCCGATCTCGCCTTTGCCGCCGGCCACGACGGCGGCGTTGTTGGACATGTTCTGCGGCTTGAACGGCGCCACATGGAGGCCGCGGCGGAGGCAGGCGCGGGCGAGGCCGGCAACGAGGGTGGACTTGCCGACGGAGGAGCCGGTGCCCTGGAACATGATGGCGCGGGTCATCAGAACTCGATGCCTGCCTGGGCTTTCACGCCGGCGGCGAAGTGATGCTTGACCTGGCCCATCTCGGTGACGAGGTCGGCGGCGTCGATCAAAGCGGGGTTGGCGTTGCGGCCGGTGATTACGACGTGGAGCATCGGTGGGCGGGCGGCCAGGGCGGCGAGGACCTCGTCGAGAGCGAGGTAGTCGTAGCGCAGGGCGATGTTGAGTTCGTCCAAGACGAGGAGGGCGAGGGTCGGGTCGGCCATGAGTTCCAGGGAGCGGTCCCAGGCGCGGCGGCAGGCGGCGACGTCGCGGTCGCGGTCCTGGGTTTCCCAGGTGAAGCCCTCGCCCATGGTGTGCCAGCGGAGCAGGTCGGTGCCGAGGCGTTCGAGCAGGGTGCGTTCGCCGGTGACCCAGGCGCCCTTGATGAATTGCACCACGGCGACCGGGCGACCCTGGCCCAACATGCGCAACGCCAGGCCGAAGGCGGCGGTGCTCTTGCCCTTGCCGGGCCCGGTGTTGACGATCAGCAGGCCTTTCTCGGTGATTGTCTTGCCCGCGACTTCGGCGTCCTGAACCGCCTTGCGCTTTTCCATCTTGGTGCGGTGACGGTCGGTTTCGCTCATTTCACTCTCATGGGTATGCCGGCGACGACGAGGGTGACGGTGTCGGCCAAGGTGGCAAGATGTTGGTGCAGGCGGCCGGCGTCGTCGCGAAAGCGGCGGGCGAGGGCGTTGTCGGGGACGATGCCGAGGCCGACTTCGTTGGAGACCAGAACGGTGTCGTGCCTGCGAGCGGCCAGGGCGGCGTCAAGGCTGGGAACCGGCAGGTCGGCGAGCAGGAGGTTGCTGAGCCAGAGGGTCAGGCAATCGACCAAGACCGGCTGGTCAACGGCGAGTGCCGTGACGAGATCGATCGGCTCCTCGATCGTGCTCCAACCGGCATCGGCGCGGTCGGTGCGGTGGGCGGCGATGCGGGCGCGCATCTCGTCGTCGAACGCCTGCGCCGTGGCGATGTAGGCCCGGGGTCCCGGACGGAACAGCGACTCGGCGTGACGGCTCTTGCCGGAGCGGGCACCGCCTAGAACGAGGGTGAAGTGGGGCACGCGCTTGCCTTTGACGGGGTGGACCGGCGCGCGTATAGGCCGAGTTGGATGGTTCTTCCACTCGCTCGCTTTGGCGGGGGAAGATGAAAAGGGAACGCGGTTTGACGCCGCGGCTGCCCCCGCAACTGTAAGCGGTGAGCCCTCCGCCACATCGCCACTGACGCGCACCGCGTTGGGAAGGCTGGCGGAAAGGCTGTGATCCGTGAGCCAGGAGACCTGCCATCCTCAACCATCACACCGGGCGGGGTGCCCCGGAGAAAGGGGTGAGCTGTGTCAGAGTGTGTTCCGTGTTTGCATGTTTGCGTCACTTGCCGGGCCGGGCTGCCGTTGCCGGAGGGGGCGACGCCGGCTGGTAAGTATTTCTACGAATCTGTCGCGGCGCTGGCCGGCGATGCCGGGGCGGTCCGGGTGTTGCCGGTGAATTGCCTGGCGAGTTGCGACACCGGATGCGCGGTGGCGATCTCGGCGCCGGGGAAATGGACCTACCTGCTCGGCGGGCTGAACGAGGCATTGGCGCCGGACTTGCTGGTCTATGCGCGGGCCTATGCCGAGGCCAAGACCGGCGGCGTCATGCCGTCAAAGCGGCCGGCGTCGCTGGCGCATATCGTGTTGGGGCGCGTGCCATCGCTCGTGCCGACGGGAGTGGCAGCATGAGCGCGAAGATACCGGTGACGATCGTCACGGGCTTTCTCGGGGCGGGCAAAACCACGTTGGTGCGGCACCTGCTGATGAACGCGGGCGGACGGCGGATCGCGATCATCGTCAACGAGTTCGGCGAGTTGGGCATCGATGGCGAAGTGCTGCGGGCTTGCGGGATCGAGGGATGCGACGACGAGGACATCGTCGAGCTGTCCAACGGATGCCTGTGCTGCACGGTGGCGGATGATTTCCTGCCGACAATGTCGGCGCTGCTGGATCGACCGAACCCGCCGGAACACATTGTTATCGAGACCAGCGGGTTGGCGCTGCCGAAGCCGCTGTTGAAGGCGTTCAACTGGCCGGGGATCAGCTCGCGCGTCACGGTCGACGGCGTCGTGGCGCTGGTCGATGCGCCGGCGGTGGCGGCCGGCCGCTTCGCCGACGACCCGGCGGAAGTCGCGCGGCAACGGGCGGCGGACCCTTCATTGGATCATGACAACCCGCTGGCCGAGGTGTTCGAGGATCAGCTTTCGGCGGCGGATTTGGTGGTGTTGAACAAGGCTGACCTGCTGGACCCGGTCGAACTGGGGCGGATCGAAGGGGAGATCGCCGCGGGCATCCCGCGTGCGGTGAAGGTGGTGCATACCACCGAGGGGTGGCTCGATCCGGCTGTTCTACTCGGGCTGGGCGCGGCGGCAGAGGCCGATCTGGCGGCGCGGCCGTCCCATCACGATGCGCTGGATGGCGAGCACGAGCACGACGATTTCGAGAGCTTCGTCGTGCCGGTGGGCGAGATCGAGGCGGCGGAGGCGTGGGTGGCCGGGCTGCGAGGGGTGGCGGAGGAGTTCGCCATCCTGCGCATGAAGGGGTTCGCCGCCGTGCGTGGCAAGTCGATGCGGCTGCTGGTGCAGGGCGTCGGCGGGCGGTTCCGGCAGGAGTTCGACCGCGCCTGGAAGCCCGGCGAGGCGCGCGAGGGCGGCGTGGTGGTGATCGGGCAGACCGGGTTGGATCGGGGCGCGATCGAGGCGGCGATCCGTACTCTAGCGACCGGGTAGCATGCACCTTCTCGTCCGCGAGACGCATTCGCTGGATGCCGAGGCGGCGGCGGACGATCTTGGGCAGAGCCCGGCCGATATCGTATTGCTGTCGTTCTCGGATAGCGATCTTGGGGCGGCGGCGGCGGCATGGGAGGCCATGCCGGCGTCCCGACCCAGCCTGCGGTTGGCCAACCTGCGGCGGTTGCTGCACCCGATGTCGGTCGACCTGTATCTGGAGCAGGTGATCGCGTCGGCGCGCTGCGTGGTCATCCGGCTGCTGGGCGGGTTGGGGTATTGGCGATACGGGGTGGAGGAAGTGGCGGCGCTGTGCCGGGCGCGAGGGATCGCGCTGGCATTGCTGCCGGGAGACGGGCGAGACGACGAGGCGCTGGAGGCGCTGTCGACGGTGGCGCCGGGTCAACGGGCCGTGTTGGCGGCGTGCCTGGGGCAAGGCGGCGCGGAGAATTTGCGGCGGGCGTTGCTGCTGGCGAAGCATCTGGGAGGATTGAGCGGCGATCCGGGGGTGGAAGCGCTCGCGGTGCCGATGGCTGGCGAGTTTACCCTCGCTTCCGAGCCTCGTGCGATCGAGGTTTGTGCGGGTTGTTCCACCTTCACTCCGGCTCTCTCCTGCCAGCAGGGGAGGAAGACTGGCGGTAAGGCAGCGATCCTATTCTATCGGTCGCATCTGCAAGCGGGGGATACTGCGCCAGTGGAGGCGCTTGCGACTGCTTTGGTGGCGCGCGGCCTAGAGGTTCGGGCGTTCTACGTGGCGAGTTTGAAGGAGCCGACCAGCGTGGCGTTGGTGGCGAGGGAGTTAGGGGCTTGGCGGCCCGATGTGGTGTTGAACGCCACTGCTTTTTCGGCGCCGATCGAGGCTGCGGGGGCGGTGGTGCTGCAGGTGGTGCTGGCCGGATCGGCGCAGCCGGCTTGGGCGGCGTCGGCGCGGGGGTTGGCGGGGGCGGATCTGGCGATGCACGTGGTGCTGCCGGAGTTGGACGGAAGGCTTCTTACAGGAGCGATCTCGTTCAAACAGGAGGGGGCGGAGGTGGCCGGGCTGGAGTTCGCTCGGACGGTGCATGCGCCGTGTGCCTGCGGGATCGCGCTGGCAGCGGATCGGGCAGCCGGGTGGGCGCGGCTGGCCCGGATGGACGTGACGAGCGCGGCACCGGTGCTGGGGTGCGTGCTGTCGGATTACCCAGGTGGCGGGCGCGGAGGGCATGCGGTGGGGCTGGATACGTTTGCGAGCCTGAGCGCGATATTGGGGCGGATGGGCTCGGACGTGGCGGCGGCGGCGCTGGTGGAGGGGCTGTGCCATGCCGAGGCGCGGGCGACGATCGATGTCGTGACGTACCGGCGCTTGTTTGCGGCGTTGACGGACCCGGTGCGGACGGCGGTGAGTGATGCCTGGGGGGCGGCGGAGGACGATTCGGCAGTCGTCGATGGCAGCTTCACGCATCGGTTCATGTGGGTCGGGACCGCGGTGGCGGCGGTGCAGCCGGATCGAGGCGCGATGGCCGATCGGAAGGCGGGGTATCATGACCCGGACTGTCCGCCGCGGCACCGGTTCATCGCCTTCTATTTCTGGCTGCGGCATGTCGTGGGCATCCACGCGATGCTGCACGTGGGCGCGCATGGGACGTTGGAGTGGTTGCCGGGGAAGTCGGTGGCGCTGTCGCCGGGCTGCTTTCCGGCGCTGCTGACCGGGGGTGTGCCGGTGATCTACCCGTTCATCGTCAACAATCCCGGCGAGGCGGCGGCAGCGAAGCGGCGGCTGGGGGCGGTGACGATCGGGCATATGACGCCGCCATTGCGGGCGGCGGGCGGACATGCCGGGCTGGAGGCGCTGCTGGAGGAGTATGCAGCGGCCGATGGGATGGATCGGCGGCGGACGGGGTTGCTGCGGCGGGAGATCCTGGGGCTGGCGGAAAGCACCGGGCTATTGGGGGAAAGCGGGGCGACCGCGCTGCCGGAGGACGATCGGCTGGCGCGACTGGATGCCTATCTGTGCGACGTGAAGGATGCGCAGATCCGGGACGGCTTGCACGTGTTCGGGGATGCGCCGGGGGAGTGGGCCGGGCTGGATGCCGCGCTGGCGGGTCGGTTCGTGGTGCCGGGGCCGGCAGGGGCGCCGTCGCGCGGGCGGGCGGACGTGTTGCCGACGGGGCGCAATCTTTACTCGATCGATCCGCGGGCGGTGCCGACGGCCGCGGCGATGACGCTGGCCGAGGCGGCGGCGCGGGAGTTGTTGCGGCGGCATCTGCAGGATCAGGGAGAGTATCCGCGGCAGGTGGTGCTGAACCTTTGGGGCAGCACGACGATGCGGACGGGGGGCGAGGATCTGGCGCTGGCGTTCATCCTATTGGGGGTGGCGCCACTGCGGGACGAGGGATCTGGCCGGGTCACGGGGTTCGAGGTGTTGCCGTTGGCGGTGATGGATCGGCCGCGGGTGGACGTGACGCTGCGGGTGTCGGGGCTATTCCGGGATGCGTTCGGGGGCGCGATGGAGCTGTTCGACGCGGCGGTGCGGGCGGTGGCGGCGCGGGACGAGGCGACGGATTGGAACCCGCTGGCCGGCACGACGGGCGTGCGGGTGTTCGGGCCGGCACCGGGGGCGTACGGAGCCGGGGTAAGCGCGGCGCTCGAGGGGGAGTGGGCGGATCGGCGGGCACTCGGGGCGGCTTATCTGGCGGCTTCGGGGACGGGGTACGGGCAGGAGGGGACGGGGAACTTCGCCGAGATCGCGGCGACGGCGGATGCATTCATACAGATCGCGGATCATCGGGAGACGGATCTGCTGGAAGGCAGCGAGGTTGCGACGCATGTGGGCGGGTTCGCGGCGCTGGCCGACGGGTTGGGCAATGCGCCGGCGCTGTATCATGCCGATACTGGGACCCCGGAGGCGCCGGTGATGCGGACGACAGCGGAAGAAGTGGTGCGGACCGTGCGGGCGCGGGCGGCCAATCCGGCTTGGCTCGCGGGCATGATGCGGCATGGCTATCGCGGCGGGGCCGAGATCGCGCGGGCGGTGGATGGGCTCTACGCCTTCGCGGCGACGGTGCCGCAGCGGTTCGACGCGCAATTCGAGCTGCTGTTCGGGGCGACGCTGGGAGATGCGGCGGTGGACGGCTTCTTGCGAGAGGCCAATCCAGAGGCGCGGGCGGGGATGGCGGCCCGGTTCGAGGATGCGCGGCAACGTGGGCTCTGGCATCCGAAGCGGAACGATGTGGGGGCGGGGTCGTGAGTTGTCATCGCGAGCGTAGCGTGGCGATCCCCGGCGGCAGGATCTGTCAGTGCCGCTCTGGATTGCCGCATCGCTGCGCTCCTCACAATGACGGGGGTGGGGCGTGATTCGGGGGTGGTGCCCTAGTCTGCATGAGCCGATGGCGAGTGGGGATGGGCTGTTGGTGCGGGTCAAGCCGTCAATGGGGGAGTTGCCGGCGGAGGCAGCGCGGATGCTGGCCGAGGCGGCGGTTGCTTTTGGCAACGGGCAGATCGAGCTGACCGGGCGGGGAGCGTTGCAATTCCGGGGCATGACGGCGGAGAGTGCGCCGCGGTTCGCGGAGCTGGTGGTCGGGCTTGGCCTGGCAGCGGCGGATGCGGCGGTGGAGCGGCGGCGGTCGGTTCTGGTGTCGCCATTGGCGGAGGCCCGCGTGACCGCGTTAGCGCGGGCGCTGGAGGCGGCGATCGTGCGGGATGACGGGCTTGCCGCCCTGCCGGCGAAGTTCGGGTTCGGGGTCGAGGGCGGCGGGGTGTTGCCGCTGGGCGGCGGGGCGGACATCACGCTGGTGGTCGAGAAAAGGCGTTGCCTCCTTGTACCGGACGGGGCCGATCGGGCGGTGTTGGTGGATGACCCGGTGCCGGCGACCCTGCGGATGGCCCATGTCTTCCTGGCGGTAGCCGGGAGTGAGCGGCGGATGCGGCATGTGGTGGCAGAGGTTTTGGCGGGATACGAGACGGTGCCATTCGAGGCTGCCGAGCCGATGCCGGCGATCGGGTGGTTGCCGGGCGGGATGACGGGGGCCGGGCTACGGTTCGGGGCGATGGATGCGGCCGTGTTGACCGGGCTGGCCGGGTTGGCAGGGGGCGACGGCGTGTTGCGGCTGACGCCATGGCGGGCGGTGTTGGTGCCGGGTGCGCCGGACGAGGCGGCGTTGGAGCGGCTCGGCCTCATCGTCGCGGCGGATGACCCGGCGTTGCAGGTATCGGCTTGTGTGGGGGCGCCGGGCTGTGTGTCGGGGAGCGTGGCGACCCGCAGTTTGGCTGCCGGGCTGCGGCCGGGGCCGGATCAGACGATCCATGTGTCGGGTTGCGAGAAAGGGTGCGCGCATCCGGGGGCGGCGGGGCTGACGCTGGTGGGGCGCGCGGGATTATTCGACGTGGTGCGGGACGGGCGGGCTGGCGATGTGCCGGTGCAGCACGGGCTGAGGCCGGCAGAGGTGATGCAGTTACAATGAGTTACGATTACATTCGCGATGGCGCCGCGATCTATGCGCTGTCGTTTGCCACCATTCGGGCCGAGGCGGATCTGGCACGGTTCACGCCGGAGGAATCGCGGATTGCGGTGCGGGTAATCCATGCGTGCGGCATGGTCGAGGTCGCGACAGATATCCGGTTCCACGCGGGGTTTGCGGCGGCTGGGCGGGCGGCGCTGCGAGCGGGGGCGCCGATCTTGTGCGACGCCAAGATGGTCGCGCACGGCATCACCAAGGCGCGGCTGCCGGCCGCCAACGAGATCGTCTGTGCGCTGGATGCACCGGGAGTGCCGGAGCTGGCGCGGCAGATCGGCAATACGCGGTCGGCGGCGGCGATGGATTTGTGGGCGGACCGGATGGGCGGGGCGGTGGTGGTGATCGGCAACGCACCCACGGCGCTGTTCCATCTGCTGGAGCTGCTCGATGCAGGGGCGCCAAGGCCGGCGGCGATCATCGGGGTGCCGGTGGGCTTCGTGGGAGCGGCGGAGAGCAAGGCGGCGCTGGCGGCGGATGGGCGGGTGCCGTTCCTAGTGGTCGACGGGCGCAAAGGCGGCAGCGCGATGGCGGTGGCGGCCGTCAATGCATTGGCGAGCGACGCGGAATGAGCGGGGTGTTCACCGTCGTCGGGTTGGGGCCGGGCGACCCGGAGCTGATGACGGTCAAGGCGGCGCGAATTATTTCTAGCGCGCCGGTGGTGGCTTATTTCGCCAAGCGGGGGCGGATGGGGCACGCGCGGACCATCGCGGCGGCTTACATCGGGGCCGAGGCGGAGGAGATGCGGTTCGAGTATCCGTTCACCACGGAGATTGAGGTCGATCATCCGCGGTATCGGGCGGAGATCGTCACCTTCTACGACGAGTGCGCGGCGCGGTTGAGCGAGCGGTTGTCGGCGGGGCGGGATGCGGTGCTGCTGTGCGAGGGGGACCCGTTTTTCTATGGCTCCTCCATGTATCTGTATGACCGGCTGCATCCGGTGTTCCCGAGCGAGGTGGTGCCGGGGGTCAGCGCGATGAGCGGGTGCTGGACGCGGGCGGGAACGCCGATCGCGCATGGCGACGACGTGCTGACGGTGTTGCCGGGGACGTTGGACGAGGATGGGCTGGCGGACGGGCTGGCACGGTCTGATGCGTCGGTGATCATGAAGATCGGGCGGAATTTGCCGAAAATCCGGGCGGCGCTGGCGCGGGCCGGGCTGTCGGAGCGGGCGA
Source organism: Janthinobacterium lividum (assembly GCA_050954595.1). Lineage (GTDB taxonomy): Bacteria > Pseudomonadota > Alphaproteobacteria > Acetobacterales > Acetobacteraceae > JAVVHH01. The sequence goes on from JBPBQE010000331.1 coordinate 18,013, forward strand.
TGTATGTCGAGCGTGGGACGATGGCGGATGAGCGGATCATCAAGCTGTCGGAGCGCGACGAGAGCCCGGCGCCTTATTTCTCGCTCGTGCTGGTGCCGGGGCGGCAGCACGAACGGTGAGCGGCCGGTTGGTGATCGTCGGGCTCGGGCCCGGGGCGGCTGGGATGCGGACGCCGCAGGCGGACTCTGCGCTCGAGGGGGCGACGGATTTTCTGGGGTATGGGCCGTATCTGGACCGGGTCGTGGCGCGGGCGGATCAGGTGAAGCACGCATCGGACAACCGGGAGGAGTTGGACCGGGCGCGGCATGCGTTGCGCTTGACGGCGGAGGGGCGCCGGGTCGCGGTGGTGTCGTCGGGGGATGCGGGGGTGTTCGCGATGGCGTCGGCGGTGTTCGAGGCGATCGAGCATGGCGAGGCAGCATGGCGAGGCTTGGATGTCGAGGTGGTGCCGGGGATTTCGGCGATGATGGCAGTGGCGGCGCGGGTGGGGGCGCCGTTGGGAGCGGATTTCTGCGCGATCTCGCTATCGGATAATCTCAAGCCTTGGGCGGTGGTGTTGCGGCGGTTGCGGGCGGTGGCGGAGGCCGGGTTCGTGATCGCGCTGTATAATCCGTTGTCGACGGCGCGGCCCTGGCAGTTGGGGGCTGCGTTCGAGCTGTTGCGCGAGGTGTTGGCGGCGGAAACGCCGGTGATCTTCGCCACGGCGGTCAGCCGGCCGGAGGAGTGCATCGACGTGACGACGCTCGGCGGCGCCGATCCGGCGCGGGCGGACATGCGGACGCTGGTGATGATCGGGTCGGCGGCGACGCGGGTGATCGAGCGGGAAGGGGCGGTGCCGCTGGTCTATTCGCTGCGCCGGGTCTCGGCTTGATCGAGCCAGGCCAGGGCGGCGGCGGCGGTCGGCACCGTGGCCATGCCGTCGGGCAGGGAGGGACGGGCGACGATGACGACCGGGATGCCCAGAGTGGCGGCGGCAGCCAGCTTGGCGACGGTCGCGGTGCCGCCGGCATTCTTGGTGACCATCACCTCTATTCGATGCTGCTCCAACAGGGCGCGTTCGGCGGGTTCGTCGTAAGGGCCGCGAGCGGTGAGGACGAGGGCGCCGGGCGGCGGGGCGGATGGCGGGTCGATCGAGCGAACGACGTAATGGTGATGCGGGGCGGCGGCGAAGGGGGCGAGGTCTTTCTGGCCGATGGTGAGGAGCACGCGGCGCGGGACCGGGCCCAGCGCGTCGGCGGCTTCCTGCATGGTGTCGACCTCGTGCCAGATGGCGGTGTCGGGCCGTGTCCAGGCGGGGCGATAAATGGCGAGCAGGGGCGTGCCGGTTTCAGCGGCGGCTGCGGCGGCGTTGTAAGTCATCTGGGCGGCAAAGGGGTGGGTGGCGTCGATCAGGGCGTCGATGCAGTAGGTGCGAAGGTGCTCGACCAGGCCGGGAACACCGCCGAAGCCGCCGATACGGCAGGGGATCGGCTGTGGGGCCGGGTCACGGGTGCGGCCGGCAAGAGAAAGGGTCGAGGTCCAGGGGCGGTCGGCGAGGGCGCGGGCCAGGGCGGAGGCTTCGGTGGTGCCGCCGAGGATCAGGATGTTCATGGGGCCGTCCTATGAGTGCGGCCCCAGAAAGCCAAGCGAGGGAAAGCCAAGCGCGGCTTTGGTTGACGGTAATCGGGATCGGGGAGGATGGGCTCGATGGGATTTCGGCGGCAGCGCGCACCCTGATCGGCGGAGCGGCGCTGGTGGTGGGCGGGGCGCGGCACTTGCGATTGGCGTCGGGCGCGATCCGGGGCGAGCGGATGGCATGGCCGAGCCCGATGACGGACGGGTATGCGGCGGTGCTGGCGTGGGCCGGGCGGGACGTGGTGGTGCTGGCGTCGGGCGATCCGTTCTGTTTCGGGGTGGGCAGCGCGTTGGCGGCGCTGGTGGGGCCGGGCGAGATGATTTGCGTGCCGGCCGTGTCGGCGTTTGCGCTGGCCGCGGGGCGATTGGGCTGGGCGCAGCAGGATGTAGCAACGGTGTCGTTCTGTGGGCGGCCGGTGACGGCGTTGTTCCCGTTGTTGCATGACGGGGCGCGGGTGTTGGCGCTGTCGGCGGATGCGGGGACGCCGGCGGTGGTGGCCGGGCTGCTGGTGGAGCGAGGGTTCGGGGCGTCGGTGCTGCATGTGCTGGAGGCGCTTGGGGGCGCGGGCGAGCGGATACGGGCAAGCACGGCGGCGGCGGGGGTGCCGGGCGATGTCGGCGCGCTGAACATGATGGCGATCGAGGTGGTGGCCGGCCCCGGGGCGACCGTACTGCCGCTGTCAGCCGGGTTGCCGGACGAGATGTTCGAGCATGATGGGCAGCTGACCAAGCAGGAAGTGCGCGCGGTGACGCTGGCGGCGTTGGCGCCGTGCGCGGGGCAGGTGTTGTGGGATGTCGGAGCCGGATCGGGATCGGTGTCGATCGAGTGGTGCCTGCTCGGAAGCCGTAACGGGGGACGGGGAACGCGGGCGTTGGCGATCGAGGCGCGGGCGGATCGGGCGGCACGGGTGACGCGGAATGCGGTGGGGTTAGGGGCCGTGGGGGTCGAGGTCGTGATCGGGCCGGCACCGGCGGCGTTGGCCGGGCTGACGGCACCGGATGCCGTGTTCGTGGGCGGCGGATTGCAAGGGACGGGCTTGTTGGACACAGTGTGGGCGGCGTTGCGGCCCGGCGGGCGGCTGGTGGCCAACGCTGTGGCGCTCGATACGCAAGGTTTATTGTTCGACGCGCAAGCGCGTTTTGGTGGAACGTTGACGCGGCTGGCGGTTGAGCGGCTTGACCAGATTGGCACGATGCGTGCCTTCCGTCCGGCGATGGCGATCGTGCAATGGGTGGTATTGAAGAAGTGAGTCATGAGTTGATCGCCGGGTTGGGTTTACGGCGTGGCTGCAAGGCAACGGAGATACTTGCCCTCGTGCAGCAGGCCGGGACCGCCGTGGGCCGGCCGATCTCCGCTATGGCAGCCCCGTCCTTTCGGCGCGGCGAGCCCGGATTGATCGAGGCTGCGGCGTATCTTCAGGTCGACCTGCTGATGATCGACGACCACGCGCTGCACGCGATGCAACCGCGATGCGTCACGCATTCGACGCTGGTCGAACGGGCCGTGGGCCATTCCTCGGTGGCGGAAGCCAGCGCCCTGGCGGCGGCGGGGCCGCGCGGGCGGCTGATATTGCCCCGTATCAAGAGTAGGAGCGTGACCTGCGCCCTGGCGGAAATGCCTTGACGATTCACTTCATCGGCGCCGGGCCCGGCGCCGCGGACCTGATCACGGTGCGCGGGCGGGACCTGCTCGCGCGCTGCCCGGTGTGTCTGTATGCCGGCTCGATCGTGCCGCCGGCGTTGCTGGACTATTGCCCGCCGGGCGCTCGGCTGGTCGATACAGCGCCGCTGGCGCTCGACGCGATCGAGGCGGAGTTCGTGGCGGCCGACGCGCTCGGGCACGACGTGGCGCGGCTGCACTCGGGGGATCTTTCCATCTACAGCGCAGTCGCCGAGCAGGTGCGGCGACTGGAGCGGCACGGCATCGCCTATACGATGACGCCTGGGGTCCCGGCGTTTGCGGCGGCGGCGGCGGCGCTCGGGCGGGAGCTGACGGTGCCGGAGGTGGCGCAGAGCGTAGTGCTGACGCGGGTGTCGGGCCGGGCATCGGCAATGCCGCCGCGCGAAACGCTGGCGGCGTTCGGAGCGACGGGGGCGACGCTGGCGATCCATCTGGCGATCCACGCGCTCGAGCGGGTGGTGGCCGAGTTGGTGCCGCATTACGGGGCGGCGTGTCCGGCGGCGGTGGTGGTGCGGGCGAGTTGGCCGGAGGAGCGGGTGGTGCGTGGCACGCTGGCGACGTTGCCGGACCTGATGCGCGACGACCCGGCGGAACGGACAGCGCTCATCCTGGTCGGGCCGGCCTTGGCGGCAGGTGGCTTCCGCGACAGTGCGCTCTACGACGCGGCTTACGACCGCCGGTTCAGGGGGGCGGCATGAACGGGGCGGAACGGTTGCCGACCGGCCAGGGTGCCGGTGCGGTCGAACATCACGACCTCCAGGTCGATCGTGGTTGGGCGCAAGACGGCCGCAGCAATCTCCCATGCGGCCGCCGCAACGGTGTCACCCAGGGCGATGCCGCGCGTCGAGGCATGGGCAAAGGCTTCAGCGACAGTGTTGGAGGCTTCGATCTCGGAGCGCAGCGCCGGATCAGACGTGTGAGCAGCGAGTGCGTGCAGGTCGGCCTCGCCGCGCTTGGAATGCAGGTCGAGGCGGCCCTGGGCGAGCTTGGTCATCTTGGCGACGCCGCCGGCAATGGTGACGCGGGCGACGGGGTGGTTGCGGAGATATTTCAGCAGACCGCCGGCAAAGTCGCCCATTTCGAGCAGCGCCACGTCGGGCATGGCGTGCAGCTTTTGCACGGCGGCTTCCGAGGTCGAGCCGGTGGAGCCCGCGACGTGGTCGAGGCCCATGGCGCGGGCGACGTCGATGCCGCGGTGGATGGTGTCGATCCAGGCGGCGCAGGAATAGGGCACCACGATACCGGTGGTACCGAGGATCGACAGGCCGCCGACGATGCCGAGGCGGCCGTTGAGGGTCTTGGTTGCCAGCCGCTCGCCGTTGTCGACGCCGATGGTCACTTGGA